>JBEPWQ010000330.1:0-4500 GCA_041642315.1 Desulfobacteraceae bacterium
ATTTGACCAAGCCCTTTGACCCGAATGTTCTGGTCCAGACCATTGAACGGCATCTGCATCCCGAACCCCGATCCTGATTGAAATGCCCGGTGAATACGATTGCTGAACCTATCGAAGGAGTAAGGGAGGAAAGACATGAACAAAAAGAAAGTCTTGGTAGTGGATGACAGCCCCACCCAGCTGAAACTCATGAGCGATCCGCTCATGTCCCGCGGATATACGATCGTGACCGCCATGGACGGAGTCGAAGCGCTTGAAATGGTGGCCTCCGAAAAACCGGACCTGGTGGTTCTGGACGTCATCATGCCCAGGAAAAACGGATTCCGGGTATGCCGAGACATCAAAATATCACCTCTGTACAACGCCATCAAGGTCATCCTGATTTCCAGCAAAGACCAAGAAAGCGACAAATTCTGGGGCGAACGCCAGGGTGCGGACCTGTATATTACCAAACCCTTCACAGATGAAGAACTGGTATCCGGCGTCGCCCGGCTTCTCGGAGAGGAGTAATGAAAATCGAGCCTTCCGTCGATGGACACCAGGGAGGAGTTCACCGCAAGACCGGCCTTCATATTGAAGCGCTGCTTGCCGCTCTCAACCGGAATCTCTCACGGTATCCGATCCGGAAGCAGCACAAGAATTCTTTACAGCCCAGCCTTCAGCGCCGCGCACAGTTGATCCGGTTCATGATCGAGGACCTTCTGTTTGCCATTCCGCTGTCAAAAGCTCTTGAAATCGGAAGACAGCCCGCCGTCACCCCCCTGCCCAACCTGCCGGGATGGGTGATTCCCGGTCGAGACCTCAAAGCACCGGCATGGGCCGCCTATATTTCCCAGACCCTGGCGACGAAAAACACCGCCGTGCTCAACATCCTCGACGTGGAGAAGATCCTCTCATCATCACGCATGAACGCCTTTTGATTCCCATTAGCAACACGGAATTCAAGGTTCGCATGTACCCGCAAAGATGATCCATCTTTCGACAGAACATCCTTATATGGGCCGCCCAACCCTTTCCGTCGCCGCCCCCTTCTGCTCCAGGTTCGGGTCCAGGCGCCAGGGAAACCGCGGATGAACGCGAATGAGATTCTTCCGGGCTATATCGAGGAGGTCCGAACCTATCTTCCAAACTTGACGGAGGGGCTTGCATCTTTGCGGGAGAACCCGGCGCAACCCGATCTGATCGAAGAAATGCACCGGCTGGTGCACACAATAAAGGGCGCCTCGATGATGGTGGGTATTCCGGGGCTTAGCAACATCGCCCTCCAAATGGAGACGGCTCTGGCCGATATCCTGAGCGGAAAACTGCCGTTTACCGAGGAAGTTCTTCAGGCCATGGTCTTCACCGTGGACCAGTTCCGAGGATACTGTTCCGACCTGTTGCGCCAGGGGGTGGCCTCCCGACAAAAAGTTCGGGAAACCGTTCTGGCCTATCGCCGGTTGCGGGGATTACCAGACAATGAGGATGATGCGGTGATCGCAAGTATTCTGAAGGGGATTCCTGATATCGAAGGCGGCGGGATCGGCGAAGCGGCACCGGATGAGGAAGACGAGCCGGAAACGGATCTCCAGTCCGATACTGAGGAATCGGTTCTTCCCGGGCCCCCGAAGGCGGCCCCGCCACCCGAACTTCGATTGTCCGATATCCCCCCGGAGCTTCTGGATAGTTTTTACGAGGAAGCCAGCGAACATTTGGAGGGTATGGACCGGTCCCTTCAAACCCTCGAAAACCAGGTAACCCGGTCCGGCCCGATCACGGAAAATCAGAAAGAGGTGATTCGACAGATTCGGCGCTTTGTCCATACCCTCAAGGGATCGGCCGCAGTCATCGGACTTCCCGCCGTCTCGTCCTGGGGTCATACCATGGAAGATTTTCTGGACTGGCTCTACGAAGGCGCCTCCACCATCGGCCCCGACATCATCGGGGTGTTGACCGAATCCGGCGACCTTCTGGCATCCATTATCGCCAATCCGGTCGATCCCCAAACCCCGAAGACTCGCCGGCTCCAGGACCGGTATACCGGCATTATCGGCGGCATCGGGAGGAATATTTCAACACCTGAAATCCCCTCTTCCGCCCCATCCGCTGCGCCACCGTCCCCCGCCCCCATCAATGAAACCGCGTCCCGGGAGCCGAATGATGCCGGCATCGATCTTTTTTCCAAGCAACGGACACTTCGAGTAAGTACCGATCGGGTGGACGAACTGGTCAACCTGGTCGGCGAACTCATGATCGCCGCCGGCGGGTTTGAACAGCAGATGAATCAGCTGGCCCATGAAATCGGCGAACTGGAAACGGCCAGAAAGCGGATTCGTGATTTGGCCCGGGAACTGGAAGTGGGCTTCGAGGTCAAATCCCTTGGCAGACCGGCCCCGAACCGGACAGCGGCTTCCGCTGCCGCCGCCCATCTCAGGGATTTCGATGATTTCGACGCGCTGGAGCTGGACCGCTATTCCGAATTGAACCGCATCATTCGCCATTTGAACGAATCGGCCATCGACGTGGACGCCGGCTATCACCGGCTGACACATCTTCACGGCGAATTCGACGGCCACCTCAATCGCCAGCGGGTCGTCCTCAGCCAGCTTCAGGACAAAATGATGCAGATGCGGATGCTGCCCATGTCCACCCTCACCAGCAGGCTTCGCCGGACCATTCGGGAGGTCTCGAAGACGCTGGAAAAAAAGATTCGCCTTTCCATTCTGGGCGAGGACATCGAACTGGATCGGCTGGTCTGGGACAAGGTCACCGACCCCCTGATGCACCTGCTTCGAAATGCGGCCGACCACGGCATCGAATCTCCCGAAGAACGGAAGCGGAGGGGAAAACCGGCAACGGCCACGCTGGAAATATCGGCGGCTCGAGAAGGAAATCAGGTGGTGATTCGTGTATCGGACGACGGCGCCGGTCTCAATTACCCGGCAATTCGACGCAAGGCGATTCAGGTGGGATTCCTGAAACGAGAGGAGGAAATTACCGAGCAAGCCTTGGCGGCCCTCATCTTCAAACCCGGCTTCAGCACTCGGGACGCCATCAGCGAAGTCTCCGGCCGAGGGGTCGGCATGGACGTGGTTCGAGAAAACATCCAGGCCCTCCAGGGTACGGTCCGGGTGGAATCCCGGCCGGGAAAGGGGACCCGGTTCATGATCCGTATTCCCATCACTCTCGCGGAGGTCCGGGGGATTCGAAACGGCACCGCTTTCCAAATGCCCCCTATCGGTCCTGGTGGTGGATGATTGAAACTGACACGCTAACGGGACGGCCGCGATGAAAAAACTGATGGTGATTCGGGTCGACGGACATCCATTCGGCCTGGATCTGATTTTACCGGACGGTCACTCAACCCATCCTCAACATCATGGGAATCTTCGATGAAATCGGCTAGGGAAATTACGGGGCGATGTCGGCCCACTTGAACGAATCGGTGTCGGTCTTTCGGTTGCGCGAAGATTAAATAAAAAAATCCCCGGACGCTCAAAAAGCGAAGCCCGGGGGACAGGGAAAACCGGCGGTGAATTCTATTCTTCTGCAGGAGCCAGGGCGGCTTCGTGCAGGGTCCGCACCTTTTCATTATAGACCATAACCGCCTCCTCATAGGCTTTTCGTTTGGCGTCGTATCGACCGGCCCTTTCCCGCAGGGCCGCGTTCCGGCGGTTGTACTCCTTGGCTCTGGATTTGGATTTCGTCACCGCTGTACCGGGGCGAATACGACCCTGCTCCTGCACCAGAATTTCATATTCCTCCTGAAGTTCATTCCGCATGGTTTCCAGGCGTTTCGATTCCTGTTCCAGTTCCGCTTCCGTGGCCTCATCGGTATCGGTCAGGTAAGAATGAGCGTCTGCGGCCTGTTCATCGATTTCGGCCGCCGGTTCCGGTTCGGATTCCTTCGATTCATAATACGCGGGGATATTCTCCCGCTGGTCTTTGGGGATTTTACTCAGATCGTCGGTGAATTGGACGACCCCGTTTTCATCGGTATACTTATAAAACTGCGCCGAAACGGGCACGCAAAACGCCATGAGAATCAACGGAATCACCCATCGGATCCAAGACATTGAATGGCCTCCTTTTCAAACTTTTATTTTGTTGGTTATCCCTTACACCTGAATTCGAGTATAGCGACAACCGCGAGAGTGCTCAACAACAAATTGACAGATATGAAAAACCGGGTTAAATGAAATTATTTTACGTCAACTGCATACGGATCCAAACCACTCGAACCGGCGATCTAATTATAATGAAATCGATTCACCCATTTCTGCTCTCCGTCCTGTGTATCCTTCTTCTTATCACCGCCTGCGGGCCGCGCCCCATGGTCACCGGCCCCCCGTCGCATGCCGGCTCGGAACGGGATTTGTTTCTGGAGGCCGAGCGGAACTTTCGAGCCGGAAATTACGACCAGGCCCTCTCCGGGTATAACGCCTACCTCAGCCGTTATCCCCGGGGCCGGTGGGCCCCCGACGCCTTGATGCGGGAGGCGGATATCTACCGGGTTCGGAA
>JBEPWQ010000331.1:0-4491 GCA_041642315.1 Desulfobacteraceae bacterium
GCCACCCCGGGGAATTCTCCCGGCCCGGCAAGAACTCACTTTCGCTCAAACAGCTTCCCGGACCGGGAGAATCCCCCGGGGTGGCCTTTCTACCATTCAGGCTTGGCCGAAACGATGATCAACGCCCAAACGGGGCATCCGGGCCGGCTGAGAAGGGCGTGCGGTTCGGGTGCCCCGTCGGATTCTATAGACCGGCTTCATGCGGAGCGATCTAGACATTAAATCCGATGCCCGCCGTCCACCTCGAGCACGCGGCCGTTGAAGAAATCGCACTCGACGATAAATTTCACCGCCTGCGAAATTTCTTTCATCTCACCCAGCCGGCCCACCGGAATCTGATCCACGATCTTTCCGATCACCTTTTCATCGATCTTCTGGACCATTTCGGTGTTAACGTAGCCCGGTGCGATGGCGGCGGAGCGGATGCCGTATCTGGCCAGCTCCTTGGCCCAGGCCACGGTCATGGAGGCCACGCCCGATTTGGTCGCCGAGTAGTTGGTCTGGCCGAAATTGCCGGCCCGGCTGATGGAGGAGATGTTGATGAGCACCCCCTTGACACTGTGCTTCACCATCTGATAGGCCGCCTCCCGCCCGCAGAGAAAGACCCCGGTCAGGTTGACCGCGATGACCTTGTCCCACTTGGACATTTGAAATTTCTGGACCTCCTCGCCTTTTTTCCGGATGAAGAGGCCGTCGGCGGTGATCCCGGCGTTGTTGACCAGAACGTCGGGCGGGCCGTTCTCCTGGGTATAGGTTTCGAAAAATCCCTCGACATCGGATTCGCTGGTGACATCCACCACCTTGCCGTCGATGCCGGTCTTCTCCTTGAGTTCATCCAGATTCTCCTGAATCACATCCAGGGCATAGGGTTTGGCCCCGGCCGCCTGCAAATCCAGAGCGAACTGCCGGCCCATGCCCCGGGCGGCACCGGTAATGACCACGTTTTTTCCCTTCAGATCCATAGTGACCTCCTCTTCTCCTGGTGGTGGTAGTTCGAACTGAATTAAAATTATTGATCGCAAATCAAAGTTTGATGCTGGTTCGGGATATTGAAATTCTATAGGCAAATGCGGGGTTTGTCAACTTTAGGGATGAACCTTTGTTCTTACTAAATATCCATCAATTAGATTCTGTTGGCTACAGCATTTTCGAAGAGCAAAAAATGGGGAACTTTAGTATCTTATTAAAATAGTAGATTGTATGTTAGATCCAGCTAATGGGATTTTGTTCAATCAGGGATTAATCGGAATCCGGCATATTGGAAATGTCGATCGAAGGTGAACACCTGATTGACAGGTATTTTTTTCATTGTTACAAAAGAAAGGCAATCCGTAAAACTGATTTTCTGATCGGCGAATTTTTTGAAAAAAGCGAGCGCTTGCCGCTCGTCTTTCTCGGAAGGCCTTTCAATCCAAGTATCTTCGGATTGATAGATTCCTTCCAGTTTTATGGCTGAAAATTCATAGGAAGTATGCCGAGCCAGCAGGGTGGCCAGTTCATCAATCACGTGATTGGTGGTAAAAGCAATTATCCCCTCATTTTCCAGTCGGTTCCAAATATCTAATGAAACAGAATGATGACGATCCCTCGCATAAAAACGGGCAAAATAGGCGCCGGTATCGATAAAAAATTTACTCGCCATGGATATTATCGGCTTCATATAAATAATGATCTATATTCTCGGAAATATCATTCGGACCTTCCTGATCCCACACAGGGCCATCCAAAAAGGGAAAGTGAGATCTTTTAGGATGACCTTTTTTCGGAGGCTCCTCAACGATGACCCGAATGGAAGTCTCAGAAGAAAAACCCATTTTTCGCATTTTCTCTGGCAATTCCTTCACGGTCGTTTGGATTTCCATATTCCCTCTTTAAGCGGTAGGCATTCAAAAAATAAACTTTTGAACTTAGAATATAATACTTCATTTGATAAAGGCCAAGCAGTTTTCTCTCCGAGTTTCAAAATAACGCCTCATGCCGCTTCCGATACACCGCAAAATAGGTCACCGGAATCACCAGCAGCGTAAACAGGGTGGAAGCGAACAGCCCGAAGATCAGGGTCCAGGCCAGCCCTGAAAAGATCGGATCCAGGGTGATCGGCCAGGCGCCCAGAGCCGTCGTGGCGGCGGTGAGCAGGATCGGCCGCATGCGGATGGCTCCGCTTTCCAGGATGGCCTCCTTGAACGCCATCCCTTCCCGCAGCGAATCCTGAATGAATTCGATGAGCACCAGAGAGTTTCGAATCACGATGCCGCCCAAGGCGATCATCCCGATCATGCCGGTGGCGGTGAAAAAGATCGGGTTTTCGAACCCGCCCACCGAATCGGCCGCCACCAGGTTCAGCAGCCAGAAGCCCGGCATGGCCCCGATCAGGGTCAGGGGAATGGCCATCATGATCAGCAGCGGCATGAAAAAGGAGTCGGTCTGAAGGATCAGTAGAATATAGATCCCCATCAGGGCCGCGGCAAAGGCGATGCCCATGTCCCGGAAGACCCGCAGGGTGATCTTCCACTCCCCTTCCCCCGTCCAAACCGCCTTGACCCTGTCGGAGAGCGGGTTTTTCTCCAGCCGATTCTGCATGTCGAGAATCGCCTCGGCAGGGGCCCGGCCCGCCATCTCGGCGATCACGAAGACCACCCGCTCCAGGTTCTTGTGATAGATCGGCTGATCGATCGGCACCCGGACGATGTCCACTATCTCCGCCAGGGGGACCACCTGACCGGTCGCCGTCTTCATGGGAATCTGGGAAAGCGAGGTGGTGCTGGACCGCTTTTCCCGGGGCAGGATGGTGTTGACCAGCAGGGGCTGGCGTTCGTCCGGCACGTGGACCATGGCCGGATGGGCCCCGCTCAGGGCGGTCCGCAGGGTCTGGATGATCGCCGCCGTACTCACCCCGTGCAGGGCCGCCTTTTCCTTGTCCACCACGAAGTCGATCCGGTCCCGGGGGGTTTCGGCCATGTCGTCGATGTCGACCACATAAGGCTCGGCCTTCATAATCTTCTGAATATGCTTCCCGCCTGCGATCAGTTCCTGATATGCGGTATCGGGGTCCCCGTAAATCTCCACCACGATGGTGGCCAGCACCGGCGGCCCGGGGGGCACCTCCACCAGCTTGGCGTTGACCCCGTGTTTTTCCGCAATCTCCTCCAGATCCTTTCGCAGCCGCAGGACGATACCGTGGCTCTGCATCCTCCGTTTGTCTTTTTCCAGCAGGTTCACCCGAATGTCCGCCACATGCCCCCCTTCCCGAAGGTAATAATGGCGGACCATACCGTTGAAATCCATAGGCGAGGAAAGCCCGACATAGGAGACCACGTTCGTGACCTCCGGCACCCCTCGCAGGTAGTCTTCATAAGCCTGCACGGCCCGGTCGGTCTCCTCCAGCGTGGTCCCCTCGTCCAGATCCAGGACGATCTGAAATTCATTCTTGTTGTCGAAGGGCAGCATTTTGAGCGGCACCAGCCGCAGCAGAATCAGGGCAATGGCAAAAGCGAGCAGAACCAGGACCACCGCCAGCAAAACCCACCGCAAGGTGCGGGAATCGAGAAAGGGTGTGACCACCGTGCGGTAGGTTTTTCGAATCCAGCCCTGGGGGGCTTTGGTCCCGTCGGTTTCCGACCCTTGTTTTTTGTCTTCATCCACCCCGGTTTTTTTGAGCAGCATGTGGGTGAACCAGGGCACGATGCTGAGGGCGCACAGGGTCGAAAAAATCACCGTGACCGGCACATTGGCGGCCATGGGCGCCATGTAAGGCCCCATCATGCCGGTGATGAAAAAAAGGGGGGTGAAGCTGACGATAATGGCCAGGGTCGACATGATCACCGGGGGCAATACCTCGCCCACGGCAAACAAGGTGGCGTCGATGGAATTTCGCTTGCCCATCAGCAGATGCCGCTGAATGTTGTCGACGTTGGTGATGGGGTCGTCCACCACCAGACCCAGAGAGAGAATGAGGGCGAAGAGGGTGACCCGGTTGATGGTGAATCCGAACAGAAAATTGACAAACAGCGCCAGGGAGAAGCTGATCGGCACCGCCAGGGCCACCACCAGGGCCTCCCGCCATCCGAGGGTAAAGGCCAGCAGCAGCACCACCGTGCCGATGGCGAACCCCAGCGAACTCAACAGATCGCTCACCTTTTCATCGGCGGTTTTGCCGTAATTGCGGGTCACCTCGTAGTGGACCTCGGCCGGAAGGACCGTCTGCTTCAGCTCTTCCATTCGGTTGAGAATGGTCCGGGCCACATCCACCGCGTTGGTGCCCTTTTTTTTGGCCAGGGCCAGCGTTACTGAAGGAGCGCTTTCAGGGGGTGAAACCGGCCCGGCTTCTTCGTTCAAACCCTCGGGATAAATATCAGAAAAGCCGATTCGGGTATAGCTGTCCACCTCCGCGGGGCCGTCGATGACGGCGGCCACATCCCGCAGATAGACCGGCCGGCCCTGGTGGACCCCGACCATGAGATCCGAGACCGCTTCGGCCGAAGACAGAAATGA
>JBEPWQ010000332.1:0-4491 GCA_041642315.1 Desulfobacteraceae bacterium
CTCCTGGAACCGGTTGGATACGATTCCGGCCAGAAGCTCCTTGGGCGACCGGGACCCGCCGCCGTCGCCTTGGACCAGTTCCCGGGTCGTCTTGCCCAGAGCCAGCAGGGAGAGGATGTCGGCGTCCTCCTCGGGCGGGTCTGAGGAGAGCTTGAAATTTAGGTTGTCCGGGGTGCCGGAAATTTGAAGGGTGATGGTCCATTTTCGGACATCGGATACCGCCGCCACATCGATGGTGGGCTCGATTCGATAAGGATTGACGAAATCGACGACTCCTTTTTTGACATCGAATTCGGTGTTCTGATAAGAGATGGTTCCCTCGGTGATTTCGGTCCGTCCGCTCACCCGGGGCTGGTTGAGGCCGCCTTGAATGCGAAGCGCCGGTTTGAGGCTGAGCAGGGCGATGTTGTTGTCCACCATCAGCGGATTTCGATACTGGACCGCGATATCCAGGGCCAGGTTTTTCAAGTAGGGCGCCTCGATCGGTTCGGTTTTCCGAGGGGCCGATGTTTGGCGGGTTCGCTGGCCGATGTCACCGATCTTCTGAAGCAGATTCAGCTTCACATCCTTGTAATACAGGCCGTCGAGGAGGACCACTTCTCCCGACAGGCGGGATTTGTCCGGGGTGCCTTCCAGGGCCAGGTCTGTATTGAGAAGAAGGTTGAGGGTATCGGGAACCTGGATGGGCAGGGTCCGGGCCGAAAATTCGAACTGAGCCCGGCCCGGCTGAAAATCTTTCAATTCGATGTTGCCGGCCAAACGAAAGCGGCCGTCGTCCAGTTTTCCCTCGATACCTTTCAAGGTAACCGCTTCTCGGGTGATCTCAATTCGGCCGTTGAGGCCGTGAAGTTTCTGCATCAATTCCGGAACCGTCATTCCGATCTGTTTGAGAACGATATCGGCTTCAAGATCGGGGTTTTCCAGGCTCCCTTCCAATCGGGCGGAGAGGCCGATATCTCCGGTAAAACCGGTGAGGTCCGGGGCGAAGGCTTCGGCCACCCGGACCGGAATGTTTCCCTGAGCCGCCAGGGAGAGCCCGCCGTCCAGGTGGCCGCTTCCCTGAAGATCAAGATAACCGTCTTTTAGAAGTACCAGGCGGTTTTCGGGCAGGGTGATCCGTCCTTCTTCAAAGGAGGCCTGAAAGTCCCGGGTTTGTATCAGCTCGGTTTCCTCCAGGGAAATCGAAAGCCGGGAAAGATCGGTCGAGGCGCGGATCTTTTCGGGATTATCGGCATTTCCGTTCGCATCGAGCCTGCCGGTGATCCTTCCGGCCATTTCATCCCGGCCGGCCAGGCGAAAATAAGGAGCCAGCTCGGTCTCCTTGAACAGGGCGGTGATTGAAAATTCCTTGCTTTCCAGATGATACCGTCCGTTGAGATCGAAATTGAGATTCCCGGCGATGCGGGCGACCTGGTCCTCGATTTCCAGGTCGAGCTTCAGCTCCTGAAGGGCCTGCTCATTCATCCGGACATCGAAGATGGTGATCTCCCCATCCAACTGCGGCTTTTCCAGGCTCCCCTTGCCGGCCAGATTAAAGGCGATTTTTCCGTTTCCGAAATCCTGCCCCTGAAGCGGGCCGATTCGGTTCAGGGCGATACCCTCGGTTCGGGCCCGCAGGTCATACCGTTTCTGAAGGGAAATCCATCCCTCGGTGCGGATATCCTCTCCGGGGGCCATGGCAATGAGAAACGGTTCCAGGTGGACCCGCTCACCATCGAACCGGGATACCAATTGAATCCTGTCCAGCTTCTGAACCCCTACATCCAGCTGGTCCCCGGTCAGGGTAATGGTACCCCGGGGATGGTGAAAACTGCCGCCGAGGTCTCCTCGCAGGGCCAATCGGCCGGTCATGCCTTGAAGGAAATCCTGAAGATAGATGGCCCCCTCGGCCACCTGAAGATCGAATTCCGGATCTTCCAAAGGCGCCAGCGTCTTGGGATCCAGAAGCTGGGCCTTGCCGGTGATCTGGAGATGGGAGTCGCCGTTCCGGAGGGTGAAAGGGGTCAGCCGAAGCCGTCCGTCGGCGAATCGCAGCTCGGCATTCAGATCGCCGATGGTGTTGCCCCTGGCTGCAAGGTCTTCTCCCCGCACCGTCAATCGGGCTGCGGGCCCTTTCAGATCGCCCTGTCCCCGGCCCTCAAACATGAGGGTCCCCTGAAGATCTTCCCGGAAGTCCGAGAGAAAAAGGGTGCCGTCGTCGATTGTGATGTCAAAGGCGGGGTTTTCAAGCGGCTTCATGGTTTCGGGACTGAGAAGTTGAACGGTTCCGGAAACGGCGGCCTGGGATCGGCGGTTCTCCAAGTGCACCCTCTTCAGGTGAAGGGTGCCTTGGGTGAGGGTGAGATCGGCATTCAGGTCTCCGATTCGGGTGTCTCCCCAGGCCAATTCATTGCCTTTCAGGGAAAGATCCGCTGAGGGCGCCAGCAGACGGCCCGTCAGGTCGAGATTGCCGGTCAGGCTTCCTTTGAAATCGATGGTGTCCACGAAATCACGAGCCTCCAGGTCTTGGAAGGCGATATTGAGCTCGGCCGGCATGGTCGGCTTAAAATGGGCAAAACCGTTGTCGAAAAGACGCAAGGTACCGCTGAGGGACAGGTGTGATCCCTGGTTTTTGACGGCCAGTCCGGGGATGTCAACGAGACCGGATTTCCGCAGAACCGCATCCAGAGACACATCGCCGATGGCGATATCCTCAAATCGGACATTTTCGCCCTCAAGATCGATATCCGCCGCCATCTGAACCACCGGCCCGGAGATATCGGCCGAGAGGGTTGCCTTTCCGGAAAAACCCGGCACCTGAAGCGGGGTCAAGATTTGGGCCAGGTTGGGGGTTTCCACCTGCAGGACCATGTCCAGGGTGTTTGCAAACAGGTTGTAATCTCCGTTCAATTGAATCAAGGTTTCTCGAGTGTTGAGGTCGAGTGGGGTGAGGGTAATCTTCCCGTCCACAAAATCCGCTCTTCCCGTGAGTCTCACCGGAATAGGGGAGAGGACGTCCTGAACAGCGAAATTCTCGGAGGCGACGTCGAGGTTCATCCGGGCGGTCACGGTTCGCTGAGAAAAACCGCTTCCTTCCAGATCGATCCGGGTGCGAATGTCCCCTGCCAGAGTGTCCTCAGTCCAGGGGAGTCGGTTCAAGGCGGTGCCGGTTCCCTCAAGGTCCAACTGGTAGGAGACGGCGTCCACATCGGCCGGTGCGCTCAACAACCCGTTCGGGAAAGCTTTTCCCAGGTCGATGGTGCCTTCTCCCGTGATTTTGCCCAAAACGGACGCCAAAGCCAATTTTTCAATCGCAACTACCCGGTCTTCCAGACGACTCTCAAAATCGACCTGTTCAACAGGAATGCCGGCCAGTTCGCCGCCGCCATAGGTCATCGATAAAAAGGCGTTCGGATTTTCTGGAGAACCGGATGCGGTCAATGTGACTTGAAGCGGCCCTGACAGGCCCGTATCCAATTGCAGCATTGGATTCAGATCCGCCAAATCGAGATTGAGGTCGAGACGAAGATCCACCTCGGGTTCGGCAAACAGGCGGTTTACATCGCCGGAAACCTGCAAGGAAGGGCCGTCGGTCTGAATATCGAGGTCCAAAGGGGTCAATTGTCCGTCCTGAAGGGCGGTTTCCACCCGGAACCGTTCAAGCCGGGTGTGTACCCCCCCCATATCGAGTTCGCCGTTTCCCACGGACAACTGGATGCGGCCGGTCTTTTCGTTTAAATTTCCGTCCTGAACCTTAAAACTGATATTCGCGAGGGTGATTTGATTCTTTTGTCCATTGCTGGCGTCCATTCGGTATTGGAAAAAGCCGTCGGTCAGCTGTAAGTCATCCAGCCTGATATTACTGAAAAAGCCGTCTTCTTTTTGAGTTTCTTTCGGAGTTTCCCCGTCGGCGCGCCCCTGGGTAAAGGCCTGCACCAGATTGAGATCGCCGGACTCATTGCTCTCCAGCCATACCCGGGGACGATCCAGTTTCGCCGTTTCGATCGATATAACCCCGCGAGCTAGTGCGGCCGTGGAGAGATTCAAAAAAAGCCGATCCGCGGAAATAATTTTTCCGCCCTCCGGTCCGGAAACGACCGCGCCTGTTAATTCCACACGACCTCTGAAGGGAGAAATTCGAAGTGCATCCCAGGCGAGGAGGCCGGGGATCGCCTCGTTGATTCGGTTCCGGACCATCCGTTGACCCGGTTCGGATTCGAGATAGAGGGCTGCTCCGATGATTACCAGCAGAATGAGGCCACAAAAAACACCGATTCCTATAAGTAGTTTTTTTCTCTTTGGATATGCTGTCATGGTTGCGTTTAGGTTCGATTCCTGAGGGTCCGTTAAGAAGACGAATTTTGTTGATTCATATCAATTTTGGGAAAAAATAATATATCTTTTCGCGTATGCCGGGAGAGGGAACAATTCAAATTTTTTTTCTTTGAATATTTTTTCCTCCGCCTATATAACATAGGCAAGAATTTTCTATATTCAAATCCAAAATTTCTC
>JBEPWQ010000333.1:0-4480 GCA_041642315.1 Desulfobacteraceae bacterium
CACGGTCCCTGCAAGAAGACGAGAGTGGTCACTGGATGGCCGAAAGGGCGGGCGAGGAAGGCCACCGCGTGGTGGTACACAGAATCATTCCCGACGATGCCGGAATCATCGCAGACACGTTGAAGGAGGTGATTCACGAATTCTCACCCCAGGCGATTCTGATGAACGGAGGGACCGGGGCCGATCCCAAGGATGTGACGATTGAAGCGGTCAGGCCCATGTTCGAAAAGGAACTGACCGGGTTCGGAATCTTATTCGCCCAGTTGAGTTATGCCGAGATCGGATCTGCGGCCATATTGTCCAGAGCCACCGCCGGTATTATTCAAAACACCGCAATATTTTGCATGCCCGGCAGCATCAAAGCCTGCCGGCTCGCCTGCCGGGAGTTGATTTTCCCGGATCTGGGCCACCTGGTCAAGCACCTTCAGGAAAAGTAACCGCTCGGCCCCGCGGCAGCTCTTTTCTTACCACTCGTAAGGGAGTTTTCCATGAAGGGCGATCCGTTTTTTGCGAATGGAAATATACCCCTCATCGGAGAGTTCTTTCAACACACGGCTCACCATCTCCCGGGAGGCTCCCACCATATTGGCGATCTCCTGGTGGGTCAGCTTATCCTCGATCATGATTTTATCACCCCGAGTCACCGACAGCTGGGTCAGAAGACGGGCCACCCGTCCGTAAACATTCATCAGGGCCAGGCTCTCAATCTTCTTATTGGCCTCCCGCAGCCGCTTCAGCAGACCCTTCAATACGTTAAAGATGATCTCCGGGTTGGACTCCACCAGGCCATCAAAATCCTTTTTGGAGATGATGAACAGCTGAGTCGGCTCCTTGGTCATGACGAACGCGGAGCGAGGCTCGCCGTCTAAAAGCGCCATCTCACCAAAGTATTCCCCTTCTCCGAGAATAGAGAGGATCACCTCCCGGCCCTCTTCATCATTGATTCCCACATTCACTTTCCCACTGAGAACGACGTAAAAGGAATCGGATTGATCCCCTTCGCTGAACAGGATCGTGTTCTTGGGGAAGGTTTTCAAAACGGCAACCTTTTCCAGTTTCTCGATTTCCGGATCGGTCAAGCCGGATAAAATAGGGATCTCCTTTAGCATATCGTATCCATTCCTTCTCAAGGGATTCATCCAGCCCGGCAAAATCACTACCCGACTTTCAACAGGGGGGTCAGCGACCTGGTGTATCCTGAAGAAGTCGCGCGGAAATTTGGGCTCCGATTCATCCGGGGTCATTGTGAAGAACATCAGGAAGAACATCACGAGAATCCAACGCAATTCCTCACAACTACAACAGAAAAGTTGTCACAAAGTCAATACGAAAGACATCACAGACAGGCTTTATCATGTGCGGTATAGCTGTTTTCGGTTTTTCCCCATCCCGTGATGCACCGAATGCGCAAACTTTCATCACTTAAAGAGAGGCAAAAGAACGTGATGAGTTATTCGACGCAACCCCCGAGGCTTTTTTTCCGTGCGGCATTGATGAGCGTCGTCATTCTGGCTCTGTTTATGGGATCCGTCGCATCGGCCCGCACCCTGACCCTGGCCTGGGAAGCGAGTATCGACCCTTCCGTGGACCGGTATATCGTCTACTGGGGAACCCGATCCGGCGATTATCCATTCAGCAGCGATGATTGGGGCCATTTCATTCCGGCCGACGCCACGACCTATGAGGTCACCGGTCTTTCCGACAGCGGTTGCTATTTTTTCGCGGTCAAGGCGGTGAGTGCCGGCGGGCTGTGCAGCGATTTTTCCGATGAAGCGGCCCTGCCGGCCATTAACGAGCCTGAAAGCGGATTTGAATTGTCCCTGGGCCGGTATGAAGAATTTTATCTGTCCGGAACCGCAGCGGCCAGAAAACCGGTGGAGGTTTTCAACGGCAGCGGGCGAATCGGCTCTACCGTCGCCGAGGCGGACGGTACCTGGGTTCTGGCCGTGACCGGCACGGATCTTGGAGAAGGGCCTGTCGAATTATCGGCGGTATCCACCGGCGCCGAATCGGAAAAGGTCCTGGGGAACGTTCAGCTGACGAGTACGCCCCTTCCCGGAGACCTCGATGACCAAAACGGGGTGAATCTGGCGGATGCCTTACTCGCACTCAAGGTGGTCGCCGGTATTCCCGCTTCGGCCTCCACCGACCGTGATGCCACCGGAGACCATCGAATCGGAATACCCGATGTGATCTTTATTCTTCAGGCGGTCTCCGGGTTGCGGAACCAATAATCTTCGCCACCGGGGTGAATCTGCCTCCCGGGTCACCGCCCCCGCTTTTCGCTCAAGATGCTGTAAACCGCGATTCAATCATGATTCAATGTCTTTTGGCTTGACGCGCCCCTAAGATCTTATTATAAAGATCAATTTTATGGATTAAAGCCCCTTTCCGTTCGTTTTTCACAAAAACAATGCAAACAAAGGAGCAAAGACAATGAATCGATTCGGAAATTTTCGGATGGCGGCGGCGGTCGTCCTGGCAGTGGTATTCGGCCTCTACGGCATGACGGCGGCACAGGAGGGTCCCATCAAACTAGGGGTAGCCGGGGCTCACAGCGGTGACCTGGCCTCCTACGGCATTCCCACGGTCCGGGCGGCCACACTGGTTGTGGAAGAGCGGAATCAAGAATTCGGCGGCATCGACGGAAAAAAAATCGAGCTGCTGGTCGAAGACGATATCTGCAAGCCTGAAATCGCCACCAACACCGCCACCAAACTGGTCTCCGACGGCGCGGACGTGGTGATCGGCCACATCTGCAGCGGCGCCACCAAAGCGGCGCTCGGCATCTACAAAGACAAGAACGTCGTCACCATGTCTCCTTCAGCCACCAACCCGGATCTCACCCAGAGCGGGGATTATCCCAACTTTTACCGCACCATCGCCTCGGACGACGCCCAGGCCCGGCTGCAGGTCGATTTCGCCCTTCAGGAACTGGGGCTCAAAAAACTGGCCGTCATTCATGACAAGGGCGACTACGGCAAGGGCCTGGCCGAATTCGCCAAACAATTCATCGAAGAGGCCGAAGGCGCCGAGGTGGTTCTCTATGAAGGCGTCACCCCGGGGGCGGTGGACTATTCCGCCGTGGTTCAAAAGATCAAGCGGTCCGATGCCGACGGCGTCATCTTCGGCGGTTATCACCCGGAAGCTTCCAAAATTATCATGCAGATGCGCAAAAAGAAGATGGATATCCCCTTCATCTCCGACGACGGCGTCAAAGATGAGACCTTCATCAAGGTCGCCGGTGAATACGCCGAAGGCGTGTATGCCACGGGGCCCCGTGACACCTCCAAAAATCCCATTGCCCAAAAGGCCATCGAACAGCATAAGACAAAATACGGCGAGGATCCAGGCGCATTTTTTCTGAACGCCTATTCGGCGGCCATGGCCCTGCTCAACGCCATCGATGTCGCGGGAAGCACCGATTACGAAGGCATCACCAAGGCGCTTCAGACCGAGTTTGTGGCCACCCCGCTGGGCATCATCCGTTTCGATGAACAGGGAGACGCCATCGGAATCGGCTTTTCCATGTACCAGGTCCAGAATGGGAAATATGTCGAACTGGAAGAATAATTTGCGGATATGAATCCATCCCTCAGAGGGCAGGCATCCGTGTCTGCCCCCTGATTTCTTACGCCATATTGTATATACATTTCTTCCGGGCGGCCGTTCGCGCCCGGTTTTCACCTTCACGCTTCGGTACATCACAATGGACTGGGAATATTTTTTTGAACTGTTGCTGGGCGGCCTGACCCGAGGGTCCATTTACGCCTTGATCGCCCTCGGCTATACAATGGTCTACGGAATCATCGAGCTGATCAACTTCGCCCATGGCGAAATCTACATGATCGGCGCCTTTACCGCGCTGATCGCGGCCAACGTCCTGACCATGCTGGGCATGAATGAACTGGCCGTGCTGGTCCTGGCCTCGGTCGTGGCGATCCTCTACTCATCGGCCTACGGATTCACCGTGGAAAAGATCGCCTACAAGCCGCTGCGCCATGCACCGCGGCTGTCGCCGCTGATCAGCGCCATCGGTATGTCCATCTTTTTACAGAACTATGTCCTCCTGGCCCAGACCTCCGATTTTCTGCCCTTTCCCAGTCTGATCCCCGAACTCGAATTCATGGAGCCGATCGCCCACATCATCAGCTCTGCGGAGGTGATCATCATTCTGACCACGGCGGCGGTGATGATCCTCCTGAGCCTGCTGATCAAATACACCCGCATCGGCAAGGCCATGCGGGCCACGGCCCAGGACCGCAGCATGGCCATGCTGGTGGGGGTCAACGTCAACCGGGTCATCTCCACCACCTTCGTGATCGGGTCGGCCCTGGCCGCGGTGGGCGGGGTGTTGATCGCATCCCACATCGGCATGATCAACTTTTACATCGGCTTTATCGCGGGTATCAAGGCCTTTACCGCGGCGGTGCTCGGCGGCATCGGGTCGATCCCCGGAGCGGTCCTCGGCGGGATGGTT
>JBEPWQ010000334.1:0-4477 GCA_041642315.1 Desulfobacteraceae bacterium
GCGGCCCTGGTCGGCGTGCGGGTGCGATGAGTACGCTTCCCACCCACATCGACAAGACCGAACAGCCGCCTTTCAACCCCTATCTCGCCCTTCTGGCAGGGGTTTTCGCCGTCTCCACCGGAGCCATTTTCGCCCGTCTGGCCGGAGAAGCCCCGGCCCTGGTCATCGCCGCCTACCGGGTGGGGCTGGCCACACTGGTTCTGGCCCCCGTCGCCTGGTTCACCGTGCGGGATGAACTGAAAGGCCTATCCGCCCGGGATTTCCGAATGGCGATCCTTTCCGGCCTTTTTCTGGCCCTCCATTTCGCCACCTGGATCTCCTCCCTCGACTATACCTCGGTGGCCAACAGCGTCGTCCTGGTCAACACCAATCCGCTCTGGGTGGGAATTCTCTCGACTTTCATCACCCACGAACGGATTCGGACCATCACCGCCATCAGCATCGGAATCAGCGTCATCGGCGGGGTCATCATCGGATACGGAGACTTCGCCACCGGCGGAGAGGCCCTGCGGGGTGATTTCCTGGCCCTGATGGGCTCCGTCTGTGCGGCGGTCTATATCCTTCTGGGGCGGAACCTTCGCCGAAAGCTCTCCCTCATCGCTTATATCATGGTCTGCTACGGCAGCGCCGCTGCCATTCTCTGGATCATCGTCCTCTCCCTCGGCCTGCCCGTGACCGGTTTTTCCACCCGGACCGTTTCCGCCTTCTGGGCCATGGCCCTGATTCCTCAGCTGATCGGACACACCAGCTACAACTGGTCTCTCAAATGGTTCAGCGCCGCCACCATTGCGGTAAGTCTTCTGGGGGAACCGATCGGCAGCACCATCCTGGCTTATTTTCTGTTCGACGAAGGGCTCACCCCATACAAGATCACCGGCGGCGCCCTGATCCTTCTGGCCATCTATCTGGCCGGACGCGGGGAAACCCGAAAGCAACGAAAGGATTGACAAAACCACCGGATTTCGATTTAAGAAACCCGGTGCTTCGGCCTGCGCATTCAACTTACAACCGACAAAGGAGAAAATTCATGGCATACCAGAACATCCTGTTTGAAATCACCGAAGGCATCGCCACCATCACCTTCAACCGTCCCAAAGCCCTCAACGCCCTCAACAACGCCCTCCTGGACGAATTTTCCGACGCCCTGGAAAAGATCAACGAGGATGAAGAGATTCGGGTGCTGGTTCTCACCGGCTCCGGGGAAAAGGCATTCGTGGCCGGCGCCGACATCACCGAGCTGGCCACCTTCGGCCCGCTTCAAGCCAAAATCTTCGCCAAAAAAGGGCAGTCGGTCATCGGAAAACTCCAATCGCTGAGCATCCCGGCCATTGCCGCAGTCAACGGATTCGCCCTGGGCGGCGGGTCGGAAATGGCCCTGGCCTGCGATTTTATCTACGCATCCGAAAACGCTACCTTCGGACTTCCGGAAATCAACCTCGGCATCATCCCCGGATTCGGCGGCACCCAGCGGCTTCCGCGGCTGATCGGCGCCAGTCTGGCCAAAGAGATGATCTTCACCGGCAAAATGGTTCCGGCCCCCGAGGCCAGGGAATACGGCCTGGTCAATAAAATCTGCGCCCCGGATCAGCTGATGGACGAAGCCATGAAGACCGCCAGGACCATAGCCGCCAAAGGCAGGGTCTCCCTGCGGGCGGCCAAACAGGCGGTCAACGGCGGGCTCAATGCCGACCTGCACACCGGCCTCGATATCGAGTGCGACGCCTTCGCCCTCTGCATGGCCAGCGAAGACGCCAAGGAAGGGACCACCGCATTTCTGGAGAAGCGAAAAGCCGATTTCAGGGGAAATTTGAAATAAAGACCAAGGAGGCAATCGACATGATCTATGATCTCGAATACGAGACCATGCCCCGGGAAGGACTGGAAGCGATTCAGCTGCGGCGTCTTCAGGCCACGGCGGAGCGGGTCTATGCCACGGTCCCCTTTTACCGGAAGAAATTCCAGGAGGCCGGGGTCGTGCCGGGCGATATTCGGTCCCTGTCCGACATTCAAAAACTCCCCTTCACCACCAAGCAGGACCTTCGGGAAAACTACCCCTACGGCATGTTCGCAGTGCCCATGGACAACGTGGTCCGGATTCACGCCTCCTCCGGCACCACCGGCCAGCCTACCGTGGTGGGATACACCGCCCGGGACATCAACACCTGGGCTACCCTGATGGCACGGGCACTGGCGGCCGGCGGCGCCTCCCGGGGCGACATCATCCACAACGCCTACGGATACGGCCTCTTCACCGGCGGACTCGGGGTCCATTACGGCGCGGAAAAGATGGGGGCTTCCGTGATTCCCGTCTCCGGCGGCAACACCAAGCGCCAGATCATCATCATGCGCGACTTCGGCCCCACCATTCTCACCGCCACCCCCTCCTATACCCTTCATCTGGCCGAAGTGGCCGAGGAGATGGGCATCTCTTTCCGGAACCTCAGCCTCAAGTTCGGCATCTTCGGGGCCGAACCCTGGTCCGAAGAGATGCGGGATGAAATCGAACGCAAACTGAATCTCACCGCCGTGGACATCTACGGCCTCAGCGAAGTCCTCGGCCCCGGCGTTTCCATCGAGTGCCACGAAGCCAAAAAAGGGCTCCACATCGCCGAAGACCACTTCATCGCCGAAATCATCGATCCGAATACCGGGGAGGCCCTTCCCTACGGTTCCGTCGGTGAACTGGTGTTCACCTCGGTCACCAAAGAAGCCTTTCCGGTGGTCCGCTACCGCACCCGGGACATCACCTCCATCCATCCCGAACCCTGCATCTGCGGCCGCACCCTGGTCCGAATGAACAAGGTGAGCGGCCGGACCGACGACATGCTCATCATTCGGGGGGTCAATGTCTTCCCGTCCCAGATCGAAAGCGTGCTGATGGAGACCGAAGGGGTCGAGCCCCATTATCAGCTGGTGGTGGACCGGCAGGAAAACCTGGACATGCTCACCGTCATGGTGGAGGTGGGCGAGCAGGCCTTTTCCGACACCATCAAACCGCTCCAGGATCTGGAAAGCAAGATCTCCAAGAACATCAAGGAGACCATCGGAGTCACGGCCCGGGTGAAGCTGGTGGAGCCCAAGACCATCGCCCGGAGCCAGGGCAAGGCGGTGCGGGTCATCGACAACCGGAAAATCTAAAAAAGGCTTTCGGTTTCGAGGCCTTTGGTTTATGGAAGAAATGAAAAGGAGGGAACCCATGCGCGCGGAACAGATTTCCATATTTCTGGAGAACAAATCGGGCCGGCTGGCCGAGGTCACCGAAATTCTCTCTCAGGCGGGGGTCAATATTCGAGCCCTGTCTCTGGCCGACACCTCCGATTTCGGTGTACTGCGGCTCATCGTGGACGACAACGACACCGCCAAATCCTCTCTCAAAGAGCGGGGGTTCACCGTCGGCAAAACCAACGTGGTGGCGGTGGAGGTGCCGGACCGGCCGGGCGGATTGTTCTCCATCCTCGACCTGCTTTCCAAGGGCAGGGTCAATGTGGAATACATGTATGCCTTTGTCCGGCAAAGCGGAGAAAATGCGGTGATGATTTTTCGATTCGACAACACCGACGAAGCCATCAAGCTGCTCCAGAAAAACGGGTTCACGGTGATCGAAGGCAAAAAACTCTACACCCTCTAGCCCCGCTCCTCATCAGAAAGAGAAGGTTATTTTTTCGGAATCATCAGCCCAAAAGGAGGAAGTTATGAAACAACGACAATCCCTGTGCCGACAAGCGATGTGGATCATCATCCTGACGCTGACCGGATGTCTGATCGGAACCTCCCTGTTCGCCTTGCCCGCCCGGGCGGAGGAGAAGTACACCGTCGGCGGCATCTTCGCCGTTACCGGCCGGGCCTCTTTTCTGGGTGATCCGGAAAAACGGTCCATGGAACTGGCGGCCGAAGAACTCAATCAAAACGGCGGCATCGACGGCAAAATGGTCGAAACCGTCATCTACGATACCGAGGGCGACCCCACCAAGGCGGTGATGGGGGTCAGCAAGCTCCTCAACAAGGACGCCGCCATCACCATTGTCGGCCCCAGCACCACCCCCACCACCCTGGCGGTGATGCCCATGGCCGAGCGGGCTGAAACCCCGCTCATCAGCTGCGCCGCCGGCAACAAGATCACCATGCCGGTCCAGCCATGGGTGTTCAAGACCGCTCAAAGCGACATCCTGGCGGTGGCCGCCATCTATCAGCATATGAAGGAGAAAGGGATCAAAAAGGTGGGGCTTCTCACCGTCTCCAACGCTTTCGGAGAAAGCGGCCGGGAGCAGCTGCGGGAACAGGCCGGTAAATTCGGCATTCAGGTGGTCCGGGATGAAAATTTCGGAGCCAAAGACACCGACATGACCGCCCAGCTCACCAAAATCCGCTCCGCCGATCCCGATGCCATCGTCTGTTGGGGAACCAACCCGGGGCCGGCGGTGGTCGCCAAAAACGTGAAGCAGCTCAATATCAAGATGCCGCTGTATCAGAGCCATGG
>JBEPWQ010000335.1:0-4460 GCA_041642315.1 Desulfobacteraceae bacterium
ACCGAGGGGATGGTGGTCGGGTCCCGGTGGCTCATGCGGGCGCTGGTGACCAGATCCCCCACCCGAATGAAGTTGCCGTCGCCGTCCCGGCGGACGATGACCTCGAGAACCTCCTGCTGAGAGGAGAGGCGCCGGCCCGCATCCAGCATGTATTCGGACCGGTCCTGGCGAAACCGGCCGGTGGGAATTTTGGTGTTGGCCGCCGCCACCGCGTCGGCCGCCTGGGCGAAGGTGATGCCGTACTTGCGCAGCCGGGCCGGGTCAATCGAGACATGAAATTCCCGCTCGTATTCGCCTTCCAAAGAGACGTTCTGGACCCCGGGGATGTCGATCAGCCGGGTCTTGAGTTCGTCGGCCAGGAGTTTGAGCGATTTCTGGGGCAGGTCTCCGGTGAGGTTGACCACCACCACCGGCAGCCACTCCTTGGTGTCGATATAGGTGAAAAGGGGCTCATCGGCGCCGGGCGGGAGTTCATCCTTGATGTTGAGGGAAAGAAACCGGAGTTCATCATAGAGGTCCTTGTAATCGACATCGTCGTTGAACTTGACCAGAACCGATGAAAAATTCCGATAGGAATCCGACTTGATGTACTCGACATCGTCGAGTTCATCCAGGGCCTCCTCGATTTCGGCGGTAACCAGCTGCTCCACATCGTCGGCCGAGGCCCCGTACCAGACGGTGGTGATGAAGACCTTGCCGATGTCCACCGTGGGCATGTTTTCCACCGGAATGGTAAACAGGGTGAATCCCCCTGCCAGCACCAGAATGACGAAGACCACATTGATGAAGACGGTCTGCCGAAGTGAAAACCGAACGACCGATTTCATGGTGCGGTCAGCTCCGTTCCCACAGACAGCTGCGGATGGTCGGCGACGATCAGATATTCACCAGATTCGCCCAGAACCATGACGTTTAGGGTTGCTCCGGATTTCTTCAGGGTCACCCGGGGATTTTCGTATCGACTGACCACGGCCGATTTGGGGACCCACAGCCCTTCGGCTTCGATCCGCAGGGGCAGCGTGAATCGAAGCCCGCCCCGGCGCTCCCCCTCATAGTCGACCAGTGCCAGCTCCGTAGAGAGTTTTCGGGTTTTTTCGTCGAATTCGGGGTTGACCCATTCGATCCGGGCCCGGACCGGTTCTCCGTCGAGACGGGCGTCGAAGACTTCCGGAAGTGTTCGAATCGCCGCCAGTTCCTGACCGGTCACCGAGAGGGGCACCACCAAGATCCTGAAATCGGCGATATCGGCTACCGGAGTGTTGACGGTGACGATCTCGCCGGGTTCCACCCGGCGGTTTACCACAATCCATCCTGCCGAGGCCGAAATGTCATGCCGACTGCGCCGCTCCCGAAGTTCGGCCAGGTTCGCCTTCAGGGCCGCCTCTTCGGCGGCCAGTGTGTCGGCTTCCAGCCGGGCTTGATTGAGCTGCTCCAGAGCTTCGTCCAGCCGCGATTCGGTGCCGACCTCTTTCTGGAAGAGACGGTTGAGCCGGTTATACTCTTTTTGAAGGTAGGCGATCCGGGAAGCATTCTTTTTTTGGGCCGACTGGAGTTTTCGAATGGACTGGCGGGTGTTTTCAATCTCAAAATCGATGAAGGTGACGTCGATTTGGGCGAAGGGCTTTTCTCCGATCGTGTCGCCCACATCATAATGGACCGCCTTGACCTTGCCCGCCACCTCCGAGGAGAGGGTCAGGGTGGTGTCGCTGCGGGTGTAGCCGGTGAGTTGAACCGTTTTCCGGGCGGGCTCTACAGTCAGTGCTTCATCGGCGAAACCGGTTCCGGGAATCAGGCAGATCAGACAAGCGGTCCACAGCAGTATTCTTTTCATACCTCGATTTTCCATTCAATTCGTCATGTCCAATCGAATACTGTAAGCGCTCATCAGCCCTTTGGCAATGGCCTGTTATCCGAGCCACTCCCAGGGCGGGGGACAGCTGTCGGGAATTTTGGGGGTGAACCGTTGGGGACCGGCCGCCACCGGGCGGCCCACCGCCCGGGCCAATCCCATCAGCATGCCCCGGAAAACCTGCTGATGAAAGGGAAACAGCCCGTACCAGTAGAGAATTCCGCCCAGACCCCGGGGCAGAAACCGGGAGAGATAGAGCACCTCGGTGGCCCCGTTTTCTTGGGGCGTGATGCGGATATCGAACAGCGCCTCTCCGGGCAGTTTCATTTCCGCCAGCAGCAGAAGCCGGGTCGGGGGTTTGATCTCCAGGACCCGCCAGAAATCGAGGGCGTCGCCCACCCTGAGCCGCGCCGGATCGCGTCTGCCGCGGCGCAGACCGTATCCGCCGAGGAGCCGATCGGCCAGGCCTCGAATTTTCCAGAGCGCGTTCCCGAAATAGTAACCGGTGTTTCCGCCCATTCGAACCACCGGCTTCCAGATCTCTTCCGGCGTCGCCCGAAGACGGATTCTGTACCCGCATTCCATGATCGTGCCGCCGGTATAGTCTTCGTCGCCGCAGTAGGTCCATTCCGGCGGCATGAGGCATCCGGCGTCGGACCAGCAGGTGGGCGCGGCCTGTTCCCGAACCCGTTTCAGGGCCAGGCGGACCGTCTCCCGGGCCGAGAGGAGTTCCTGGGGAATGATGGATCGAATCCGCTCCTCCCGGCAGACCGCTTCATTTCGCAGCCCTTCCACCAGAGGGACGGCGATGGTTTTGGGGACCGGGGTCAGCATGTGAATCAGAAAGGCGCCCCACTCGGGAGAGATAAAGGGCACCGGAATGATCACCCGTTTGGGCAGTCCGGCTTCTTCGGCGTAGATTTCAGCCAGATTCTGGTAGGTCAGGATCTCGGGGCCGCCGATATCCAGGGTCTGCCCCCGAACCGCGTCCTGCTCCAGGCAGCCCCGAAGGTAGTAAAGCACGTTTCGAATGGAGATCGGCTGGTTCAATGTCCGGACAAAGGCGGGCGCCAGCATGAAGGGAAACCGTTCCACCGTATACCGAAGGATTTCAAAGGAGGCGCTTCCGGCCCCCAGAATCACCCCGGCCCGCAGATCGGTGGCGGGCACCGGTCCGGAGCTGAGAATATCCGCCACCTCCTTTCGGGAAGCCAGATGGGTGCTCAGGGCGTGGTGCTTGGCTTCGCCGAGGCCGCCCAGGTAGATGATTCGGTCCAGACCGGTGTCGGCTGCGGCGGCCACCATGTTCTGGGCGCCGATGCGGTCGGCCTTTACAAAATTCTTGCCGGCGGCGTTCATGGAGTGGACCAGGTACAGCGCGGCCCAGCAGCCCTGGGCGGCCCGCCGCAGGGAGTTGAGGTCCAGAATATCGCCCTCGATCAGTTCCAGAAGCGGATGGCCGGACCAGGACCGGGCGTCCAGCTTGGCCAGGGACCGGCCCATGGCCCGAACCCGCCAGCCGGATTCCAGCAGCAGAGGAACAAGGCGCCCGCCCACATAGCCGGTGGCGCCGATGACCAGAACAGGTTTTGATTTCATCTAAAACGCCCTTTCAGACGCGGAACCGTCATTTCTGCTGAAGCGTCTGTCCTGAAAAAAGGTAACAAAATATCTTCTTATGGAGTCATTTCCAGAAAATCGCAATCTGAGATCCAAAAGTCAATCATTTTATTCATCCATATTTCTTCTTGACACGGGTGGAAATAGTGGATAGTCATAATTTATACTAATTAATATTTCATAAAAGGTAACTTTTTTTTTATTGTAAAGCGGTACCTTGATCTGCGGCGGTTTACCAGCCGATACCCAATGCGGGGTATCCGGTTTCTTCAAATCTTTAATTCCTTCAGGGGAAAGGAGGATGTATGGACGCCAATGATTTTTGCAAAGGGATGGAACAGGAATTGACGGCCTGGAAAGCAAAACTGTACGACATGAACCAAAGAGTCGACAAAATGTCGACGGGTCAGAAAGAAAAGATTCTTCCTTTGGTGGGCGATTTAAAGATTTCTCTTGCAGAGATTGAAGACCGGGTTCAAAAATTAAAAGACGAGTGCCCCTCCGATTGGAGCCCGATGAAAAAAGATATTGATGAGGCCCATGTGGACATGCGCGGAAAATACGAAGAAACCATGAAAGAGATCGGACAAGCCAGTCCGGTTTCCGTACCTGGATAGTGAAAGAATTTCCCATTCCATAAATATTCCGGAAGAAAAGGCATACAGAAGCGATCCGAAAGGGGTCGCTTTTGTCGTTTTACCGACATGGATTCCGTGCCCGCACGTCTTCAATCGCTGAACTCCTTGCCTGTTCGAAAAGCGGACTACATCCTGTACTGGATGCAGCAGTCCCAGCGGGCCGAATACAACCATGCCCTGGAATATGCCATCGGCGAGGCGAATCGAATGCATCTGCCGGTGGTGGTGGTTTTCGGGCTGACGGATACATATCCGGAGGCCAATCTTCGCCATTACATGTTCATGCTGGAGGGATTGAAAGAGACCCGGGCCGCGCTGGCGGATCGAGGCATTCGAATGGCGGTTCAGCGGGG
>JBEPWQ010000336.1:0-4443 GCA_041642315.1 Desulfobacteraceae bacterium
CGCATCTTCTGCGTAAACGACCTGCTTCTGCTCACCGATTACGGCCACTTCCAGTTCATGGATCCCGCCAATAATACCGGCTTCTGCCAACAACGGCCGGATATTTACGGCAAGGGTGACAATCCCCCAGAAACCGTCGTCAACGGTCACCGGCTGACTGGCAATCAGTCCCGTTTCCCCGTCCGGCAGTTCTATGGGGCAGGTCACTACGATGCCCCCCGTCCGAATCGCCTGTTGCAGGTTCTCACGCACCCGGGGATCCGGGTGCGCCATCAAATCGCGCCCCAGAATCTCTTTATTTCCCTTAAGCGGATACACATAGGCATTGACACCCGCCGGAGCGACAGTCAGGTAACGAAGCCCGGGAGTACCGCCATAAAGTTGATACACAAAATCCCGGAACCGCTCATTGAGATAAGATCGCGACGGATTGATCTTCACAAAAGCAGCAAGCCCCTTTAACAATGCAATCCGCCGATGGATGGCCGATTTAAAGGCATCACCATAGGGGGTCAGTTCCTTGTAAACTTCCGCCCGCGTTTCCGCCACCAGGCGACCGCGATACCAGACCCCTGTCTGCCACCAGGCAGCGAGCAGCAGGATCAGGGCGATCAACGCGATGACAGCGGCTTTCTTATAGGGCACGTTTTTCTCCGGGTTGCGATTCACTTGAATTGGTATCCGGGATGTCAAACTATAAGAATCAATTCGGGCCGGGAAAACCTACCGACTATACAGAGTGCAGATCAGAGCAGGACAATATCGAAAAGGTTTGCGGCCTATGATTGTAGATCAATGATGAAACGACTATTTTCACCCAAATTCTTTATGGATACAAATGAATATAGTTTCGAAAGGCCGGTCTTTCAAACACAGTCCCGGAAATAACCGGAAAGTTTATGAAATTCGTCCAATGGATACAGACCGGATTGGCCGGATTGTGACGAAAAAAGCAACGTGAATTTTCTTGACACTCCGCTTTGATTTTCGCATGTTGCGTTGTTATATTGTCATAGTAAATTTATGAACGTAATTGATTCTGCTGATCAGGATATAATTCTGAAACCCAAAGGAGGCTGACCATGGCCGATGGACAAAGCGCACAAGACATTGATTTTACAGTCGATAAATCCAATTTATTTCGAGAAGAAGGCATTACGGATCACAAAGTGGCATCCATCCGGCGCCTGATCCCCATCAAACCCGACGGTTCTGAGGATACGGGCCGTGATCCGGTGTTTTATGCCAGTTCTCAGTTGATGACGGGAGAAGGACCCTTGCCCTTACAGGCCAAATTGGAAGCGAAGACGTTTGAAGAAGCAATAGAGGAATTTCCTGTAGCGATGAAAAAAGCCCTTCAGGAAACTATCGAACAGATTCAGAAAATGCACCAGCAGCAGGCGCAGACGCAGCAAAAGGAAGAATCCCGGATATATGTTCCCCGCTAAAGCAGATTCAACAGCTCTTTCACCATTTCCGGGCTGCGAATGCTACTCTCTGACCCCGGGCCTGTAATCAGGTACCGGGGTTTTCGCTCTCATCATCGCATTCGACCGTCACCCCGGCATCTTTCGTGACGACCAGGCGGTAAATGCGGTCCGCGTACTGTTTGAAGGAATCGGCGTGGTGATGGGAAATCATCAGCACTTGGAAACCGAGGGCGCGCCCGGCATCGTGGACGATTTTTACCAGCCGGGGAACCAGGTCGGGGTGCAGCCAGCAGTCCTGTTCATCGAGCACCAGAAAACGGCGATGCGCCCGGTCATCCAGGGTGGTCAGTGCAAACATGCGCAGCCCGACGGACAGGATATTGGCCACCGACCCCCCCTGCCCCCGCAGGATGTCCTCCCGGTTGCCGTCGCGCTCGATCCAGAAGTCGACGCTGGCCGCATTGCGCTTCCATTCGACCGCGGCTTTTAAAACGATCGGCTGTTCGAGCACTTCCTGAAGGGCAATTGTGAGCTTTTCTTCGATGACCCCGAGCAGCTGGCGGAACAATTGCTGATTCAGCGTCTCAAGCGCTTCGGTGACCCTGGCGGAAAGGGCGAGGTACTTCCGGACCGCTTCCAGGTCCGATCGGGTATCGGCAAGGTCTTTTTCCGCCTGCTCCTTGAAAGCGGCAAGCTTGGCATGCCGGGCCCGAACGGTTTTCGGCGGGGCGATCGGTTTCCGGGAAGGCATTGCCATTATTTCCCCGAATCGGCGCCGGAATGCCGATATTTTTCTTCAACGGCATCCAGGTCGGTTTCAATCCGATCGAGCGCAGTCTGGTAATCGGCGCGTTTTTTTTCGTTTTCAGCTTCCATTTCAGCCAATTTCCGCTTCAAGGCTTCGAGATCATCCGTTCCGTAGGTTTCCCGTGCTTCCTTCTGGAATTCCTCCAGCTGCTTTCGGGCGGACTTCAGGTTCGTTTCCGCCTCGATCTTTCTGGTATTCAACTGGTTATACCGCTGGGTCAGCCGCTCAATTGTCTGCCGGTTCTGCTGTTGATTCGTCATCGATTATCACCTCCCTGGCCAGTTGACGGATTTCTTCGGCCACATCCGGTTCAAACTGGTCTAAATTTTTTTTCAAAAAGCTCCGAAGCCCTTCTCCGGTCTGGGTGCGGCGGGCCTGCAGTTCGGCAAGCCCGGTTACGAATCCCGACGCGTTTTCCGCCACCGGCCCGTCAAGGACCGCTTCATAGAACACCTCGTCATAGGGGGAATGGGGCACTTCCACATGGTAAGACGCCCATCGGTCAGGTTCCACGTCAATGCGAAATACCGAGGGGACATGCATTCTTGTGGCATCGCTTCTCGCCCGGCGGGAAATATTGCCCGGCGTGAGCCATACGGTAGGGTCTTTGTAAACCGTTTCCAGGCACCGGTGAATATGCCCGTTGATCACGATGTCGATGCCGGGCAGGCCCCGGGGTCGAAACCAGCCTTTTTCCTCGTATCCCGGTACAATCAGGTCATGATGGGTCAGCCATATCACCAGCGTCTCCGCATCCGGTTTTTCATAGGATTGCGGTATGCGCTGACCCCAGGGCGTACCGCCGACGACAACCTGCCGGCCGTTTACGGTCACCGCCACCTGGCAATCGTTTCCCAGCAGGTGCCCCCGGCCGGCTTCGACCAGGATGCTGATGCTGTCGTCATCGGTAAGCGTGTTTTCATGCACGTCGTGGTTGCCGTAAATAAAGCAGAGTTCGCGGTCGAAAAGCTGCAGCACCTCGACCAGCAGCCAGTTCGGATTGTTTCGGGGCAAATGAAACAAATCCCCGGTTATCAACGGGAGCAGGCTTTCGTCTGCGGCATACTGAAACGCCCATCGGAGTTTTTCGAGAATCACCCGCGGGTATTCGTCTTTACGAAAACCCGGAATCCGAGCCTCCAGGTGCGGGTCCCCGATGACCAGCAGGCCCTTGTAGGCATTTTTGACCAGTACCGGCATCATCTGCTCTCCCCGCCCGCCAATGGTATCCGGTCGATAAAATCTTCCGGGTCGAGATCCTGACCGCAGGTGGGACACACACCGGTCGCTTCGATACAGTCCGCCAGTGCGGCTTTGGCCGCATCCTGTTCGATGCGGATTTTGTCAAGCGCCTTTTCAAGACGCCCGCAGGAGTGATGCGCCGATGCCAGCTGGTCGATCCGGGTGACAAGCCCGGAAGTATTCGTTAATTCCGGTGGTTCCGGAAGCGCGCGTAAGCAGGTGCCGGCAGATTCTGCCGCCCCCCAGGCAAACCGGGCTGCCGACAGTCTCCCGATGAGTTGGGTTAACGGCTGCAACTCGCCGATTGCCGGCGGCTCGACCAGCGTGTCCAGAATACCGGTTTTCGCTGCTATAATTTCGCAGTGCTTCCGCAACCCATCCGTTTTTCCGATAAGTTGCGACAGAGCGTACGAATCAGCCAGAATCGGCGGCGGTACCAGGGGATCGGCGGCATCCTGCAAGGCCAGGCAGGCTTCGGCCCGGCTGCCGAGAAGATCGATCTGCCGGATGGTTTCACGGATGGATCGGGTGTCGGCCAATTCCGGCGGGAGCGTAAGGTTCCCGGTAGTTGCCAGCCGCCGGGTTTCGCGGTCGATCTCCATTTTCCGGTTCCGGATCTGCCGGACCAGACGGGTCAGCGGCTCCACATCGTCTATTCGGGGAGGGGGCTTAAGATCGTTTACCGCCGCCGCCGAACGGGCGTATTGCGTCATCGTGGCAGCCGCCGTTTCAAGCGCCCGGATTTTATGTTCACACACCTCCAGATCGGCTGAAGCTTTGCGTATCTGCTCATATTCGGCTTCCAGGTGCACGATGGCATCATCTATCGCATCGACCGGTGCGAGCTGATCCCGGCGTCTTTCAAGAGCAGCTTCCCGACGGACGAGTCCGGTTTCCGCGGCCCGTGCCTCCTGGATTTTTCTGCGGTGGCGGCCCTGCATTTCGATGAGCTTGATCGTATCC
>JBEPWQ010000337.1:0-4434 GCA_041642315.1 Desulfobacteraceae bacterium
CCGGTCGATTCGAATCAACAGCACTCCGAATTGGACGGCGGTCTTCAGCCGGTTGATGGCCGCTTCCACAAAGGTCCTGCCCGTCAACAGATTCGGAAATTCAAACGAAAGTTCTTTCAGCCCGACCGCCGCCGACCCCTTGATCCGGTTTTCATGGCCGTTTTCGGCCTCAGAGCGGGCGGTTAGAAAATCACGGGTGGAGCGGCGGGTAGGATTTCCCGATATCGGGTTTTGCCTCATCCATGTCCTCTTTCCAGCAAACGGCCCACCGCCTCGGCAATAAGGGGGAGTTCATCGTCCTGGATGGTTCTGAAATCCAATAGAAACAGGTCGTCCTCGATTCGGCCGATCACCGGCGGGTCATTGCTCCGCATCCGCCGTTCAAGGATGTGGGCGGAGATCCCCTGGATTCTGAGCCCCAGGCACCGGCTGGGAAGTTCCTGCAAGGGCAATGCGCCGCCCCCCACACGGGAGGCGCAATTCAGCACCACGGTGGACAGTCGATCGTCCCCGATTCGGCCCAGCAATCCATCACAGCGTTCGGCCCGCCGCCCGACCTCGGCCGAAGGAGCCGTCAGCATTCTTAGGGTGGGGATTTCGCGTACGGCCTTGTCCGGATCTCGGTACAATCTCAGGGTGCTTTCCAGGGCGGCCAGGGTCATCTTGTCGATTCTCAAGGCCCGTGTCAATGGGTTCTTCTTTACCGCATCCAGCACCGTTTTTTTGCCCACGATCAGACCGGCCTGGGGGCCTCCCAGGAGTTTGTCTCCGCTGAAGGTGACCAGGTCGGGCCCTGCCGAAACCGAATCCATCACCGTCGGCTCTTTGGTCATTGCGTACCGGGAAAAATCGATCAGGGTGCCGCTGCCGAGGTCTTCCATGACCGGCAGGCCGCGGCGCTTTCCGAGTCCGGTCAGTTCCGCCACGGACACCGACCGGGTGAATCCGACAATGCTGTAATTGCTCTGGTGCACCTTGAGCAGAAGCCCGGTCGCCTCGTTCACGGCATTTTCATAATCCCGAAGGTGGGTCCGGTTGGTGGACCCCACCTCCCGGAGAACGGCGCCGCTGCGGGACATGACATCGGGAATTCGAAAGGAACCGCCGATTTCGACCAGTTCCCCCCGGGAGACGATCACCTCCCGCCCCTCGGCCAGGGTATTGAGGCAGAGCAGGACCGCACCCGCATTGTTGTTGACCGCCATTCCGGCTTCGGCTCCGGTGATTTCACACAGGATTTTTTCAACGGCGTCGTACCGGGAGCCCCGTTTTCCCCGGAAGAGGTCGAACTCCAGATTGGAATACCGGCTGGAGATGCGGGCGACGTTTTCCACCGCATCGGCGGCCAGCAGGGAGCGTCCGAGATTGGTGTGAATGACCACCCCGGTCCCGTTGACTGCCGGGCGGAGATTGGGGGTCGTTTCTCTATCGACCCGTTCGGCAAATCGCTTCAGGACGGCGGGATCGGAAAGGGTTTCCGGAACCATTTCGGGATCTTCCTCGAGAATGGACGATCGCAGGCTTTCCACCGTTTCCCGTCCGCATCGGATCAGCACCGATCTGGGAACCCCTTTCAGAGCCGGTTCGCTTTCGGCGGCTTCCAGAAGGTGATCGATGCCGGGCAGCATTTTCAAGTATGCCTGCTGTTTAGCGTTTATTTTCATTATTTCGCGTTTTCAGAATCATTCTGACGCATGACCGTGCAGATTCCGGCAGTCACCACAACCCTTTCGAGTCGAATGGCCGGCGGCGGAAACCATGGTCGAGAACCGGAACTCATCCCGAGGATTTCGGCAGGATGCCGTCGACTCCGGTGCTACAGGTCTCCGGTCAAGGCGCCGTAGAGGATGTGCATGAGAAACCGGACCCGGCTCATGGGGCCGGCCACATTGGCCCGATGATTGGCCCAAATGCTGTTCGGTCCCCCGTCGAGAATGATCGGCGGTTTCATTGCGGTAATCTGGCGGAGGGAAAAAATGATTTCCTCGTATACTCCGGTGCTCTGGGCGGCTTCGAGGGTGTCCAGGAAATCGACGCCCACCCCTTCCATGGCCGAAAGGATCATCGCGGACACGCCTTTCGAGTAGAAAAAGATATCATCGGCTTTGAAAAAGCTGATGTCTCTGCGCAAAAGATTTTCAGTGACGCTTCCCAGAATCGATTCGTAGGTCAGGATCAACGGCACCAGGTTGTCCATCCGGTTGTAAAACCGGGCTTCCTTGCGCAGCAGCATGCCGCGGTAAATCCGGATGTTATCTAAGCCCTCCTGGTATTTGGCCTCGGCTCTGGGAAACATCCAGGTGGTCGGGGCGATGGCGAACATGCTCATGGCCTGTTCCAGTTCGCGGACATAGGGATCGCTGCTGCCGGTTCGACTGATCCGTTCGGCCAGCACGATCGAGGTCCGGCGCGTCGCCTCGATTACGCCGAGCTGGTAATGGTTGACATTGTCGGTGAACTGAATCAGGTCGTTGGGCCGCCAGCCCCAGAACCGGTCCAGTTCGCTTTGAAGCGGTTCGATAACGGCGTCTATAAAGGTGATGCCCTTCACCCGCTTCGGGGTTATGGCCGGTTCGGCTCGGGAATCGGGTTCGGGAACCGGGGCCTCGCCTTGTGTCCGGCGGGCGGCCGGGGCGGAACCGTTCTTCGGTTCCGTATCGCCGATCGGTTCCGAAACGGTTTTCTGTGGTTTTTCTCCGTTTCCGAACAGCCAGACTGACCCGAGGATCAGAATGATCACGGCCGCCGCTCCGACCGCCAGGCGCCGATTTTTCAGTTTTTGGATGATATTTTCCATATGTTTCAACCGCTCCATGGTGAAACTTTCCCCGGAGGTGCCGGAGGAATTTACAGGTTTCCGGTCAAGGCGCCGTGGAGTATGCTCAGATGAAACCGGGCCCGGCTCATGGGGCCGGCCATATTGGCGCGATGGTTCGCGAAGATGCTGTTGGGGCCGCCTTTGAGCACGATCAGCGGCTTCATTTCAGCAATCTGCCGAAGGGACGTCACGATTTCATCGTAGATTGAAACGCCATTGGCGGCTTCGATGGTTTCCCGAAAGTCGACGCCTACCCCTTCCATGACGGAGAGGATCATGGCGGCCGCCCCCTGGGAATAGAAAAAGATGTCGTCTACCGCAAAGAAACTGATGTCCTGTTTCAGCAGATTTTCGGTGCAGCTTCCCAGGATCGACTCGTAGGTCAGAAGCAGGGGCACCAGATTGTCCATTCGGGTGTAAGCGCGTGCCGTTTTGTTCCGGAGCATATCCTTATATTTCCGGAAATTATCCAGCCCCTCCTTGTACTTGCTTTCGGGGGCGGGAAACATGTAGGTGTCCGGGTCGATGGCGAACATGCTCATTGCCTGTTCCAGTTCGCGCACATAGGGATCGCTGCTGCCGGTCCGGGAGATCCGTTCGGCGAGCACGATAGAGGTTCGCCGCGTCGCCTCCAGTACGCCGAGCTGATAATTGTTGACATTGTCGGTGAACTCGATAATGTCGTTGGGTCGCCATCCCCAGAACCGATCCAGTTCGTTTTGAAGCGGGTCGATGGCGGCATCCATAAAGGCGATGCCCCGGGGCTGATCGGCCGGTCGCACCGGCAGCGGTTTGGGCTTGGCCGAAGGTTTGTCTTCCGGGAGTAACAGTGGTGACCCGGGAAGGGTGTCCACGTCGCCCGGTTTTTTGGCGCCCGAAATGGTATCCTTTGGGCCGGCGGGCGTCGAATCTCCGTTGGTACCGGTTTGGGCGGTGTTCGGCTTGGCGTTGTCCTCCAGACGGAAAGGGGCCGGCTCTTTTCCGCCGATTCCGAGCAGGGGCAATGCCACCCAGACCGCTCCGACCAGGATCAATACCGCTGCGACGCCGATGGTCAACGATTTGAGGTTGAAACGGCCCTTTTTCTTTTCGTTCATATCATCCATATCGTCTCCTTGATTGCGTTGAAGTGGAGCATGTCCAGGTGGGTGAGCGCCACCGGAGCGTGGCGGACACCCGAAAGGGTGCGGATTTCCATGTATTGTTTCCGGGTACGGTGCATGACGCTCTTATCCTGTTACTCGAATTCCTCTTCTTGAAGCACTTGCAGGAGATGCCGTGCGGATTTATGTTCTTCAAGATGCAAGAATTCGAGGATTTTCAGATGATCTTCAAAACTCAATTTCAAAGGACGATGACCTCGGGATATATTGATACGCAAAAAATTAACCGCGGACATCACCGGTTTATCGTAAAAATGAAATATAAAGGGGAGCGGAATTTTTGTCAATAAACATATGCGGTTCTTCCGCTTTCATTTTCTCCTTAGGGTGACAACGGAACCGGGAATCGGCACTGAACAGGGCTTCCCATTCGAAGGCAATCGCCATGCCTTTTTCCCGGTTTCGGGGTACATGGTTGGATAGGAACTTTTTCATGAATGTTGCCGTTGGAGG
>JBEPWQ010000338.1:0-4406 GCA_041642315.1 Desulfobacteraceae bacterium
TGCTCGATTTCCCGGCGGAGATCCTCCAGCTCCTGCCGTTCAGCGGTATTGAGATCATTCACCCCTACCGAAATCGACTCCTCGATTCCCGACGCTTGCCGATAAAGATTCAGCGCTTTTTCCTGATCCCGTGGAACGCCCAGCCCCTTCTCGTACAGAAACCCCAGATTGAGTTGCGCCCTGGCATACCCCTGATCGGCCGCCTTTTGGAACCATTCAGCGGCCGGATCGTACTGCGGAGGGCCGCCCACCCCCTTCTGGTAAATCTCCCCGACATAATTCTGGGCCACCATATCTCCTTCCCGAGCGCTGGGAAGCCACACCCCCAGTGCGGTTCGGTAATCGCTGCGGTCATATGCGGCATATTCTCCGCCCCGAATCTCACATTCCAGGGCGGTGGCCTTCATGGGGCGGCGCGGAGTCATATAAGTCATTTTGCCGAGCTTTCGAACCTGGCCCGGCAAGAGGCAATCTACCACCAGAACATCTTCCGCATTCGTGGGAGCGGCATCAATGGGGTTTTCTTCTGCCGAGACCGATCCGTCAGCAGTCATCGGTCTGGTTTGGCATCCAATGAAAATACCGGCACATACAAAAACCAGAAAAACAATCGGAACATATCGGACAGGTAGGCTTTTTTTCATTGTAAGCCTCCTTTCTTGTGAATCGTACCGTGAAGGAACGATTGATGGTGCAAGGAACCACCACCCCCGCAGATCAGTTCAGCGGGGGCGGGTGTTTTCTGGAGAGATCAAAAGATGAATGGGTGATTCAATCCATAAGAATAACTCCTCAATGGTGGATTGGCAACAGAATGACCTGTTTCAGAACTCCAGCCGGAGCCCGCCGGCGATCTGGTGCAGATCGATATCTTCCAATCCCAGAATCGTCGCATAATCCACAAAGGCCATGATTCCTCGGGGAAAGGTTGCGGAAACGCCGAGTCCGAGATTGAAAAAGTCCCGGTCGGGATCTTCGGTCGGGATCAGAATTCGATTGTTGACGATCGCAGCCGGATCATCCGGAACATTCAGGAACCGGGCTTTGATCAACCGTTGATCATTGCTGTACTCATGCTCCCAGTCGAGCCTTACATGCGGCCGTAAAACCCCGAAACCGGTTCCCACCGCATAGGAGGCCTGGCCTCCCACCACCGAGGTAAAGGATTCAATATCCTGGTCATCGAAAGCCAAAGCCAGTCCCGACCCGGGATCGGGATTGAGTCTCGCCGGCCGTTCGGTGTAGCCGTCGATCTCGGTGTTCAGATAATTGAACTGAAGGTAAGGACCGTAGGTGAAGCCGCTCCGGTTGAAATCATACCCGGCCCCCAGACTCAAGGCATATTCATCCGAATCGGAATCTCCAAGGAAGGTCTGGTTCACGGGCACATCCACCGTGTACCGAACTCTGCGAACCGTTTCGTAATCCTGTTGGCCGTAAGTAGCGATGGCGTCGATATACAAGGCTTCCAAATTGTAAATGCCGTACAGGGAAAGGGCATATCCGTCGGCATCGACATCTCCGGCGGAGTCATCCAGATCGGTCTCCGTATCGGAATAGCCGAGAGCAAGACCCAGAACCAGGTTCTCCATCAACCGGTAATCTACTCCGGCCGTCAGTCCCCAGCTGTCGAAATCAAATCCCGGCTCAAAATCGGTGGAATCCTTATCGCCGGTGGTAAAGCTCCCGTTGAGAAAGGCGCCCAGCCGCCCCATTTGGAAGATGCTCTGCATACCGGAGTCATCCGCCGCGGCGTAGTAAGTCACCGGACCGGCATACAACGGAGGGTCCATTCGACGGTAATCAATCCCGGATGCCAGGCCCGCGGTTCCAATACCTCGGAGCGTAACCAGGCGCCCCGAAATGGCCGCCGCCTGGGCATACGTAATCTCCACCGACATGGTGCCCATGGTGCTGGTTTCTTCGGAGGTCATATTCTTAAGCCCCTCGATCTGGGACTCTGAAAGGCTTGAAAAATCCTCTTCACCTTGAATTTTGACTTCTCTGCACCGATCCAGCAGATCCTTCTGGTCCGGAGGAAGCGGATTTTCCCTGTTGATCCGAACCAATTCAGGGCAAAGTACCTCAACCGTATCGGAGATCTCCTTCTCAGGAATTTGCTGCGCCATTCCGGGGGTCACAAAAATGAACAGGGACAGACATATGCATAGGCCGGCAAATCCAAGGATAGACTTATTTTTAGAAAAAAAGGGCGATCTCGGCAGTCTTATCGCACTTGAGAAACTCGTGTTGTTTTTCATAATGCCCTCCTTCATTGGATGTCTAATTTTCCGGGTCAAGGGAATATATTCCGCCGTTTTTTTATCCAACCGAGCTGGTTCTGCAGAATAAAAACCACTCGAAAGTCCTACTAGAAAACAATTTTATTCATTTTTACAAAAAGAGGCACCTCCTCCGGTTTTTCCAGTTCGATCTGGGCCTGCCAGTCATAATATTGAGGCATTTGCATACGAACCTCATACTTGCCCAATGGAAGTTCCAGCTGCAAAGGGGTTCTCCCCTTTGTCTCTCCGTTGATAAAAACTTGGGCATCCTGGGGATCGCTTTTGATGTCCAGAAGCGCCTGTTTCGGGGTCGGATCCGGTGTTGTAACCGGAACCGGATCGGGTCTGGGATGTTTCCAGACAGAATTCCTTATCTGAAAACCGACAAATACGATGAGAATCAAACAAAATATGGACACCAAAGTACGGATGGCAAACTTTTTTTTTCGATCGGAGTAGAGCGCAGAAACAGGAGCACATTGATCCTCTTGATGGCAGGCTCTCAGCGCTTCCGCCATTTCCTTGCCGGTTTGAAACCGATTGCCCGGATCTTTTTCAAGACTCTTAAGAATCAGATCCGAAAAGCCTTTGGGAATGTCGGGGGCCACTGCCTGGGGAGGCTCGGGTGTATCCTGGCTGACGGCACGAAAGATGGTGGCCATGGTTCTGCCTTTGAAGGGGCGCTGTCCGGTCGCCAATTCGTAGAGGATCACCCCGAGGGAATAGAGATCCGATCGGCCGTCCGGAGAATGACCCATTACCTGTTCCGGAGACATATAGACCGGGGTACCGAGAATTTCACCGGCCTGCGTCTGCAGCGTGGCTGTCGGGTCCTCGACGTGGGCAATACCGAAATCGGTGATTTTGACCTGATTGTCTTCGGTCAGGATGATATTGGCCGGTTTGATGTCCCGGTGAACGACCCCTTTGCGATGGGCATAATCGAGGGCTTCCGCCACCTGAATGCCGATCTCGGCAACCTGCTGAAGAGGAAGTTTCCCCTCTTTGGCGATGTCGCTCAGGGACTTGCCCATCAGAAATTCCATGGCGATGTAGATCGTTCCCTGGTCCTGGCCCACATCATACACGATCACGATGTTGGGATGAGACAGGCGCCCGATGGCGACCGCTTCTTTGAAAAAACGCTGCACGAAATATTCGTCATTCACGTAGTCAGGGCGAAGGGCTTTCAATGCAACCTTCCGGTCGATTTGTGGATCATGGGCATTGAATACCACGCCCATGGCCCCATGGCCCAGTTCACCGACCACCTCATAACGACCATATTTCATAAACTCATCTCTCTTTCATAAAGGACATGATCGTCTCAATGGGAATCACAAACCCGACCGACCTGGTCCCCCGGTATCTGCCCTTTACGATCCCCACCAGGTTTCCCTGAAAATCGAATACCGGGCTGCCGCTGCTGCCGGGCAGAATCTGCAGGTCCACCTGCCATAAAGGCAGGCCTTCCACACGGCGAGCCGGGCCGTTGACAAAACCGGAATGGACCGTCCCCTGAAGATTCACCGGACATCCGACGGTATAGAGCTGCTCACCCATTCCGATGAGGTTTCGGTCATGGCCCAGCGGAATGAAAGCATCAAATCTTTTCTGGATGCGAAGCAGAATCAGATCCCGCCGAAGGTCCTTCTTCACGATTTCAGCATCGAAATTCCGACCGTCAAAAAGGGTGACCGACATCTCCCGGATTTTCTCCAGATCATGGGCGGTGCAAAGAATCAGCCCGCTTCGATCCACAATAAAACCGGAAAACTGGATTTCTCGGGTTTTCAGTCTGGCATGGATGCAGACCACCGATTCCATGCGCATCAGGACCTCAGCTGGGACGAATTGACTGGAACCCGGGGGGGAATCCAGAGGAATTGCCTGAAGTTTTGTCGACAGATAGGCCCACAATCTTCGGATTGAATCGGAATCGGGTTCTCCGTTGATGGCCCGCTCAGCCCTCACACGAGTGGCCAGTGAGGAGTGGGGTTGCAGCCCGATTCGCCATCGATCAACTGTTTTTTTTCCGGTGATTTCGATCCGCCCCGTTCCAAGCACTTTCCGGGTGACCGCGTACCCGCGCGCCTCCAGCCAATCACTGATAAGCCCTTC
>JBEPWQ010000339.1:0-4388 GCA_041642315.1 Desulfobacteraceae bacterium
TGGCGGTGGATATACTGCTGTTTGCGCGGTTCGGCCCCTTCGGCCCCCTGGCGGATATTCTGATTCGTATTCTGGCCCAGTACATTCCTTATCTCAACCGGATGCTGCCGGTGGCGGTGGCCGGGGCGGTCCTGCGCCGGAAGATCAAAGACGCCCTCACCACCCAGTTCGAAACGCTTCGGGAAGAACTCCCCGACATGATCGAGGATCGGTTTCAGGAGATCACCGATGGGCTTTTGTCCGAATGGAACGACTATCTCGACGGGCAGCTCGCCGTGATTCGAGGAAGCCTCGAAAAGACCGCGCCGGGGCCGGCCGATGCAGAACGCAAGGCCCTGCTGCGGGAAACCCGGGCCCGGCTGGAGGGGATGCTGGGGGAGCGGCTTGAATGATCCCCGACACCTATCAGCGATTTCGGGATGAACTGATCGACCTTCTCTCCGAGGCGGTGGAGTTGCCGTCGGTAAACGAGGACACCCGAAGCCTGTTGCAGCGGGTGCGCCGCAAAACCCTGGAGGATCAGTTCGAGATCGTTCTGGCCGGGGAATTTCAGGGGGGAAAATCCACCACCTTCAACGCCCTATGCGACGGTCGGGAGCTGGGCCCGATGGGAGCTGGCATCAAAACCAGCGGGTGCCTCCTTTCCGCCCAGAACCTGGCCGATCCAAACGTCCCAGAATCGGCCGAAATCGAGTGGCGAACCCCCCGGGAGCTGGCGGCCGGGTTTTCGGACCTGCTCCTGCCCCATTTTCAGTCCCTGGCCCCGGCCCGATTCGAATGTGCAACAGCGACCGAACTGCCCGATCTTCTCGATCTGGATTCGGCCGCAGACCGGGATCTGGTGGCCCGTGCCGTGGATGCGGAGTGGGCGGTCTGGAAGCGGAACCGGAGCGGATATGACCCGGAACAGAAGGGGCTTTTGGACGTGCTTCGTATCGCGGCCTTGATCGCCCGCTTCCATGGACATGAAGAACTGATCCGGCTGCGGGAAAAGCACCGATTTTCCCTTGAGGAGGTTCAGGGGCTGGCCGCTTTTCCCCCGGATTGGGAGGAGCGGTGGCTGGACCGGAACCCGAATCGGTTTCAGGCCGAAGAGGTGGTCTTTGTCTTCATCGCCCGAATTCGGCTCAAATTCCACTCCCCGAATCTGGGGCGGTTGGGATGTGTTCTGACCGACTGCCCCGGACTGTTCGCCAGCCGATGGGATACGGAGGTGGCCCGCCGGGCCATGTTCACCGCCGACGCCGTCCTCTATCTATTCGACGGGTCCAAAACCCTGAAGCTTTCGGACCTCCACGCCCTTCAATTCATTCGAAAAAACGGCATGGACCGCAAGCTTTTTTTCGGGTGCAACATGCGGGCCCATACCCTGGCGGACAGCCGCCGGATTTCGAATGCCAGCATCTCCGCCCTGGCCCATCACGGATTCGATATTCAGGATAATGAAATCTCCCTGTTTCACGCCCTTTTGGGGCTTCGAACGGTTCAGGCCCTGGCGCGGTTGAATGGGGCCGCCAAGTATGCCGACTTCGACATGAGCGAGAACCGGCTTCAAAAGACGATTCGCCGGCAGGTGGCGCTTCTCGATCCCGAAGACCCGGAAATCGAATTGGATTCCTGGGATACAAAAACCCTGGCCCGGATTCGCCGTCTCAGCGGCATCGACCGGCTTCTGGAAATGGTGGCGGAGACGGTGGTCCGCAAATGGGCCCGGGCCATTCTCATCGACAACGGTGCCCGAATGGCCGCAAACAGCCTTCTGGAGGCGGAGGGGGCCCTGAGCAGCCGGGAATTCAGCGCCTTTCAAAAGGAGCGGGAGTTTCGGCGACAGGTGGCGGAAACCGAAACCGCGCTTCGAAAATTCAAAGGAGACTGCGTCCGGATTCTGGACCGCATCGAGGAGACCGGTCCCGATTATGTTCTGGCCGACGATATCTGGACCCGGTTGGCGGATCGGCAGCCCGGCCTGATTCAGAAGATCGGGAGCCGCATCTACAGCGAGGTGATCGGGAAAATGTCCCTCTCCCTTCTGGTGCGGGAACGGTTCAAAGACAAGATTACCGCCATTATTAAGGCCGAAATCGACGCCTGCTTCACCGAAACCATCCACGGATGGGTGTCGGAAATTCGGGATGGGGGTAACCTTGTCTATCGCCGCCATCTGGTCAAGCGGGTTCAGGGGATCAGCCGGGATCTGAAACAGGTGTGGGAGGCCTCGGATCTGTCCGGAAAAGCCTTTCTCCAGGGAATCGCTCTGCCGGAGTTCTCCGGTGATCTGGAACTGGACACCGCCGCCATTGTAAGGGAGCTGGACCGGGACCATGCCCTGGAAAACGTCCGGTACAATGCGCTTCTGGCCGCCGGCGGCATGACCGGCATCTTCACCGCCACCTCCGGCCTTCTGGTCGCGGTCTATATGCTGATCACCCGGCTTTTCTGGATCCGCATCGCCACGGTGGTGGTTTTTCTGGTCAATATCATTCTGGTGCTCCTGACCCGGGGAATGATCGAAAAAAGCCTTCGCGGAGAGATTCAGCGAAAGCTCACCCCGGCGATTGAGATGCTGTTTATGGAAATCCGCGAGGATGTAAAGGCGGAGTTCCGGGGATTCGTGCGGAATATTCGAGCGCTCTACGCGGAGGTGTTTCGTGCCGCCGTCAACAAGCCGGAAAAGGTCTTCGCGGTGCGAAAAGATCAGGCCGAGCGGGATTTTCAAAGCAGTCGGGAAGCGCGCCTGGCCGCAGCGGAGACGGCCCGCAAGGTGCGGGAAACCCGAATTCGACCCCTTCGGATCCGGCTTCAGCGGTTCACATCCAGGGTCGAAACCGGTCTGTCCGGACCCGGAATTGAGGAGAATCCATCATGATTCCGATTCGCGACACTACAGAGTCCAAAATCGTTCCCGTCGTCAACTATTCGCTGATCGGCATCAATGTGGTCTGCTTCCTGATTCAGCTGACCCAGAGCGGAGACATGGCGCGGTTCGTATATATCTACGGTCTGGTGCCGGCCCGGTATTCGATTCCCGACATCTCAGCCTACTTCAGTGTGGGGCATCAGGTTTTCTCTTTTTTTTCTTTTATGTTCCTCCATGGAGGGTTTTGGCATTTGCTGGGGAATATGTGGTTTTTATTTATCTTCGGCGACAATGTCGAGGACCACCTGGGATCGATTCGGTATCTGGGATTTTATCTGGCCTGCGGGTGGGCATCCGGCGCGACCCACTTGCTGCTGAACATTCACTCCAACATGCCGGTGATCGGTGCCAGCGGCGCCGTGGCCGGAGTAATGGGGGCCTATCTCATTCTGTATCCCATGGCACGGGTGTTGACCCTGATCCCCATTTTTATCATCCCCTTTTTCGTGGAGATTCCGGCCTTTTTCTTTCTCGGATTCTGGTTTCTGCTGCAATTTTTAAGCGCTACCGGCGGGCGAATGACCGGCGTCGCCTGGTGGGCTCACGTCGGCGGTTTCGTTTTCGGGGTGATTTTTCTGAAGCTCTTCCATCGGGTGCCCGCCATCGGCATCTCCCGGCGGGCCCGTCTAATGGCCGAACGGAAGAAAACCCATCCCCTTCAGGTGATTCGGCCTTCCGGGCCGGGGAATGATGATCATCTTTACGGCACTCTGGCGGTCACCCCCCACGAAGCCAGGGTCGGCACAAAAAAACTGGTGAACATCCCCTGGGGCTTTCAGCGCCGCTTATTTCAGGTATGGGTGCCGCCGGGAAGCCAAGACGGGGACAAGCTTCGCATGGCCGGGCTGGGCAAGATCGCCGGCGAAGGCGGACGCGGGGATGTGTTTCTCACCGTTCGAATTCGTCCCATGTGAGGGTCAGAGATATGGGCTGAAAATCCAGGAGAGGGCATCCCGAACCTTCACCGAAAGGGCGCGATTTTCGACCTCTTTCAGGGTGATCTCCCGGGATCGGTTCAGCTGCTCCTGGAAATGGGGGGTCAGGATTTCGGAGACGGTGGTACCGTAGAGTTCGACCATGAGTTCAAAATTGAGGCGAAGGCTGCGAATATCCAGGTTGGCCGACCCGACCTGAGCATAATGGTTGTCCACGATAAAGAGCTTGGTGTGGACAAAGGGCGAGGGCTGATAGAACACCCGAACCCCTCGAATCAGCAATTCCGGCATCAGGTTGACCGAGGCCCACTGAACAAGGGGATGGTTGTTTTTTTCCGGCAGCAGGATGTTGACCGTCACCCCGCGCAGAGCGGCGGCCTGAAGGGCGGCGATCAACTCCGACGGCGGTAGGAAGTACGGGGTCATGATCGAGATGTCGTGTTGGGCGGAGGAAAAGGCGCAGAGCAGAATCATGTAAATCCGGTCGATATCTTCGTTGGGGCCGTCCACAATGGCCCGGCAGATGGTGTTTCCCG
>JBEPWQ010000340.1:0-4377 GCA_041642315.1 Desulfobacteraceae bacterium
CGGTGAGAAGGGCCGGGAACTGGAGCGGAAACTGGTGGATGCGGCCCGGGAGGCCGGGATTCTGATTCTGGGGCCCAACACCATGGGGATCTGCAACCCGCACATTCACCTGTACTGCACCGGCAGCCATGTATGGCCTGAGCCGGGGTCCACGGCTGTGGTGGCCCAGTCCGGAAACATGGGGACTCAGCTTCTGGCTTTTGCCGAACAGCAGCGGATCGGGGTGCGCTGTTTTGCGGGCTCCGGAAACGAAGCCATGGTGACCATAGAGGATTTTCTGGATGCCTTCGAGGTCGATTCGGTCACCCGCAATATCATGCTTTATGTGGAGAGCGTGAAAAACGGCCGCCGCTTTTTTGAAACCGCCCGGCGGGTGGGCCGAAAAAAGCCGATCGTGCTGATGAAGGGGGGGCGAAGCGGCGCCGGAAACCGGGCCGCCGCCAGTCACACCGGGGCCATCTCTTCGGATGTGCGGGTCTTCGAAGCGGTCTGCCGCCAGGCCGGAATCGTCACCGCCAACTATCCCATGGACCTGCTGGATCTTTCAGCCGCCTTCTCTTCGCTTCCCCTGCCCAAAGGCAACCGAGCCGCCATTATGACCCTCGGCGGAGGCTGGGGCGTGGTCACCGCCGATCTTTGCGCCGAATTCGGACTGGAGGTGCCGGAGCTGCCCCCCGAGATCGTGGCGCACATCGACCGGGTGCTTCCGCCCTACTGGAGCCGCTCCAACCCGGTAGATATCGTGGGGGAGCACAGCAATGAAGTCGCCGTTTCGGTGCTTCAGGAGTTAATGGAATGGGAGGGCTGCGACGCGGTCATCAACCTGGGGCTGGTGGGCCGAAAGGATTTGCTGGGCCGGATTATCGATTCGGCGCATAAGGCCGACCCGAATTATACCGTCGAATACACCGATTCGGTCAAAGCCCGGTTTGCCGATTTCGAAGTCCAATATTTGGAATTTATAGCGGAGTTGATGGAAAAGCACCAAAAGCCGGTATACGGCGTCAGCATCTCCTTCGAGGGGGATGACCATACCATCTACCATGTGGAGGGAAGAGACTGCAACGGCGTCTTCTATCCTACCCCGGAGCGGGCGGTGAAGGCCTTCGCCAAGATGCGCGAATACAACCGGTTTCTGGCCCGATAATATTTTATGAGCGGATGGACCCCGGCCACGGAACTGGAACGGCACGAAACGATTCTAAACTGTCGTCCCCTCAGCTTCAGCGCCGCCTTTGTGGTGGTGGGCAACCTTCGAAACCTGATCGAAGCCCATCCGGAGATCGCTTTGCCGCGGACGGTGGATACCCTGGGGCGGATCATCTCGGGAACCGATTTCATCAGAAAGCGGCAGGCTTTTTTCCTGTATAAAGCGGCGGCCGAGGCGCTGGTGGCGATTGCGAGGCAAGCGCTCTCTGCCGGGCTTTCCGCCGAGGCTTTGGCCCGGCTTCAGCAGGTGGTCCGAACCGGTGCCGGACCCGCCCACCGGGCCTCGGCCGAGGCTTTGGGAACACTGCCGGTCTCGATCACCGGTCCGGCCTTTGATCCGCCGCCGGCCAAACCGATTCCCCGCATCGGCTGGAAAGGGATTCTTCAGCAGGCAGAGGTCGCGGTATCCGAGGTGCCGGTTTTAATAGGGCGCAGTCTGGTCGCACCGGTGGAAGAGAGCGATTCGATCCTGGTGGTTAAAATTTCAAAAACCCGGGACGGCATTCCCGGCCTCAATGCCGAAGCGGCCTGGGCCGATCGGCTTCGAAAACTTGGAAATCGATTTTCTTATCGATTCGATATTCCGAAGCCGATCCAGATCCAAGGCCGGTATCTGTTTCAGCTGAATACTGTGTGGACCCCTCTATCCAGATCCGACATCGGGGGCGGACCTGTGTGGGCAATCGCCTTGCTGGCGCACCGGGACTATTTCGGCTATCCCAATGACCACCGAAAGGGCCGGGGGCTGGACCCCGATCGGTTCAAACGGGTGATGAACAGGGTCGCCGGGCTTATGGGAGAGATGACCTCCATGGGCATTCTTCATTCCGCCCCGATTCCCCTGTTTCACAACCGAGTTCAGCGGCATCGCCGACATGACGGGGGCATCTATGATTGGCGGCGGGGCGGTCGACTGGACCAGTGGCTCTTTTCCTGCCGGTATCCCAATTTCGGTCTTACCGGGCTTCGGGACCTGGAACATCTGGAATCTTTCACCGGCACCGGCTCGGGGCTCTACTCCCAAATAGGGACACAGCTGTTGAGTCTTCTGCTGGTGGCGGGCAGCTTTTTTCGCAACCGGGCCCCGGAGCGATTCGGTCTTTCCGCTTCCGGAGTACCGGTCGACACCCGGGACCTGTTCGACCGCCGGTCTCTTCTGGATCTGGCCCAGGGTATTTTTCAGTCCTTTTTTACTGGGTTCACCGGAGAGGCCGACACGAATATGTCCCCGGAGGAGTTGAACGATTTGGTGGATCGTATGATCGAGGAAATGGGGGTGGATACCCATATGGAGGAGATCCTGCGGATCCCCGATCAGGAGGCCATGAGCGAAGCCGAGTTCCGGGATCATCTTGCGAGCCGGGGTCTCACCCGGGAAGCTGCGGCCGTTTTTACCAAGGGGGAACAGGAAATCACCCTTCATACCGGTCCGCACCTGGGCGGGTTCAATCAGCGGATTTCCCTGCCGGAATTGATTCGGTTTCTGGAGACAGCCGCGGCTCTGTGCATCGCCCGGCGGTATGAGAAAGTGCAGGCGGATGTGCCGCTGCCTATGTATGGGACGTAGGCGGGGAAGGGCGGGAGTAAGCCGGTGGCCGGTAGCTCAGCTCTTTCATTCTTCACTGCAATCATTGCGATTTTTAACCTTGACAAGCCGAGATTGACGGGGGTTCCAGGGGCACGAATGCCTGGTTCGACAAGCTCGGTCTTTTCCTGCCCGGTCCTCGTTCCGCCTGATCAGCCGAAACGCCGGATACGCGACCCGTTCGTGCGGTGGTGTGGGTGGGGGTAGCCGTGATGTTACTCCCTATCCCCATCGCCAGAAGCTTTAATGAGCTGATCGTAACTCCTCCCGGACAACACGGCGGAGTATTTCTTCAAGCGGCTGGTCTTGTCGATCGATATGCTTGCGGAGAGCGTCATTTAACATTGATTGGTAATTGCCACCGCCTTGCTCTTCCACTTTTGCACGGAACCAATCCACAATGTCACGATCCAATCTGATTGTAATTCGAACCTTATTTCCTGAAGCGGGCAACACCGCACCACGCTTTCCCTTACTAAAATCATATTCCGCTTTCATATTGTTTCACCTCGTTTCGCACAGCCTTACGTGCGGATATAATACGTATGTTATCGCCACGCCATGTGTACACCACCACAAGGATGCGCCCAAAACCATCCATTCCGATGGTAATGTAGCGCTGCTCACTGGTGCTGGGATCATCAAGCGTGACGGCGTTCGGGTCTTCAAAGACCGCAAATGTATCTGCAAACGACACACCATGCTTATCCTGGTTCTTTTTAGCCTTTGATTGATCCCATTCAAACATAGCGGATTAAATGTATGCACATTAGTATGTACGTGTCAAGGTTTGAAATGTGGTCGAGTATACAAGATAAATCTTTCAGGTTCTTGTCTCCTGTCATCTTTCACAGCATTTTTTTAACCTATGTCGAAACCGAACCAAGAAGTAAATCTGGAATTAAAAGCCGGATTCGTGTACTAAAATCTCAATAACGGTGCGAAGCAGCCCGAATATTCCAGGATGGCTTCTGCCATTTTGTTGGAATTCGCTTAAAAGCCCGGTTCTGAATGCCATTCCCCGAGCATTGGCGGGGTTGGAGAATTCATTTTGACCGGATCACAGCTTCGGCCCGAAGTCGTGCAGAAGAAATAGAAGAAGAAGGAAAATCATGAACAAAGCAAGTTACCGGGTGTGTGCGATCGTAATGATCATCGGCGTGGCAACGGCTTTCAATCCCGTCGCCTGCCGTGCGGAGGAATCGGAACCGGGGATCTCGGAAACACCGCTCTGGGAATTCGTCCTCTTCAACACCGCGGCCCGGATCCCCCACTACCGGGGCTCGGATGAGGTCAACTGGTATTTCCTGCTCCTGCCGTATCTGATCTATCGGGGGGATGTGTTCCGCATCGACCGGGAAGGGTTTCGGGGCATTTTCTATGAGAGCGAATATTTTGAAACCGATATTTCGCTCTTCGGCAATCCGCCGGTGGACGACGACAACGATGCCCGGGAAGGCATGGACGACCTGGACCCGCTCTTTGAAGTCGGCCCCCAGCTGAAGTGGTTTTTCACCGGACGCGACCCGCTCAATGAGCTCTATCTGCAGACCGCCCTTCGCGGGGTGTTCTCCATCGGCTGG
>JBEPWQ010000341.1:0-4368 GCA_041642315.1 Desulfobacteraceae bacterium
CTGTCCGACATGGATTGGGCCCCCAGTTCCACATCGGTCACCGGAAAAGGGGTCAACAGCTCCAGGCTGTTGCGATGGATGGTATCCGGCCGAGTGGAAAAACGGAGGCTTTCCGCCCGCCCTGTGTGGATGAATTCGGCCGCTTCCCTCAGCAGGAATTCGATTCGGGAGGGGGGCAGGCCCAGAAAATTGCCCCCGTAAAAAGAGATCTGGGCGGGTCGCCGGTGGGATCCTCCATAGGCGATGAACCGCTCGATATGGGCCCGAAGCCGTTCCGATGAGGGAAGATCGAGGGAGGACCGGGTGATGGCGGTTTGATTACAGAAGACGCACCGGTGGGGACATCCGGCATGGGGAATGAAGACCGGAACGATAAAAGGCTTGAGCGGTTTATGCCCGTTCCAGACGTTCAAGGGCATTCCTGGCCGCGTCCTGTTCCGCCGTTTTTTTGCTTTTGCCGATACCCTCCGCTTCGATCCCCCGGACCTGAATACGGACGGTGAAGGTTTTGTCATGATCGGGACCGTATTCTTCGATCACCTCATAGGCGGGCACCGCATGTCGGCCGACCTGAACCAGTTCCTGAAGCTTGCTCTTGTAATCGAAGGCGGAAGCGGTGGATGGGAAACTGGAGACCAGGGTCGAAAACCGGTTCTGAACGAACTCGAATGCGGCCTGAAATCCGCCGTCCAGGTAAACGGCCGCGATGACCGCCTCCAGAGCATTGGCCAGGATGGATTGCTTTTCCCGACCGCCCGATAGGATTTCTCCCTTTCCCATGCGAAGATGTCGGCCCAGGTCGAGATTTCGGGCGATTTGGGATAGCTGGATTTCATTGACCAGGGTGGCCCGCATTCTGGAGAGGTCTCCTTCCGGAACATGGGTGTGGTGGGTCATGAGCAGATGGCTCACCACCAGATTCAGAACCGCATCCCCCAGAAATTCCAGGCGTTCATTGCTGTTGACCCCGGACTCGGGGTGTTCGTTTACATAGGAGCTGTGGCGGCACGCTTCCGCCAGCAGGGATTCATCCGAGAAATCATAGGACAGTTTGCGTTGCAGTTCGGAAAATTCCATGAAGGGCTCTATCTCCGGCAGCGTCGGTTCAGTTGCTCATACACGATAAAAGGAACGTGGAATCCTTCCCCGCCGCCCAGCGGAATGTCGGGTTTGATGGCGCCGTGAAAATCGGACCCTCCGGTGATCATGAGATCGTATCGGCGGGCGATATCGCCGTAGTATTCGGTTCGGGAGACCGAATGTTCCGGATAATAGACCTCGATGCCCTCGATCCCCATTTCCTTGAGCATCGATATCATGCGGTCGAAGGGAAGATCGGTTTCGGGTCTCAGCAGGCCCGGATGGGCCAGCACCGGAATACCCCCGGCGCCGCGAATCAGTCCGATAGCCTCTTCACAGGGGATTCGGTATTTATCCACGTAGGCCGGCCCATGGGTGCCGAGATAGCGGTCAAATGCCTCGTCGATGGAGGCGACAAACCCTTTTTCGAGCATCACTCGGGCGATGTGGGGCCGGCCGATCTGTGCATCCCCCGCCGAGGCGATCACCTCCTGAAGGGTTATGGCCAAGCCCATTTCCTGAAGCCGCTCCATGATCCGGGGGTTTCGATTCTTTCGCGCCTCCTGAAGCACCGCCAAGGTGCGGTTCAGGGGGGAATCATCCAGGCTAATGCCGTAGCCGAGGATGTGGAAGCTGCCCGGGCATCGATAAAAAAGCGGCGATTCGGCACTGATTTCGATGCCGGTCAAGATCTCCACCGCGGGTTTGGGGTTCATCTCCCGGGCTGCTTTGGCGCCGTCGACGGTGTCGTGATCGGTGATGGCGATCGCCCCCAGTCGAAGCGCCTGGGCTTTGTGAACAATTTCGGCGGGGGAGAAGGTCCCGTCCGAGGCGTTGGAGTGGATGTGAAGGTCTACCTTTCCGCGGCTTTCAGAGCCCAAGGGCCTTCTCCATCGCCTCTTCCTTGGTTTTGCATTCGATGCACTGGGTGGTCACCGGTCTGGCCTTGAGTCTTGCCACGGCGATATCTTCTCCGCAGGATTCACAGATGCCGAAGGTGCCGTCCTCAATCCGCTCCAGCGTGGTTTTGATTTTTTTGATAAGCTTGTTTTCGCGATCTCGAATGCGAAGCAGAAAATTCCGATCGGTTTCAAGAGATGCCCGATCCGTGGGGTCGGGAAAATTTTCTTTGTGATGGGTCATCCCGGATACCGTATCGTCTGCGTGGCTCAACAACTCCTGTAATCGCTCTGAGAGAAGTACTCTGAAATATTCGATGTCTTCTTGTTTCATGGCGAGACCTTTGCGTTGAACGTGTGGATAATACAAGTGCTCACAAGAACACTTCAGCATATCAGATGCGCGATCTCGTGTAAACAAGAAAAATGTCAGCCGCCCACGAGTGTGGGCGGCTGAACGATCCGCGAACACATTCGGCAATCTCTATCCCCGGGCGGCCGCAAAGATTTGGTATCCTTTTAAAATTTCCAGGGCGCGCATGACCTGATGGTCCGATTCGAGGTTTTCTTTGCTCAAAGTACCATACTGATTCTCGGATCTGCGCCGCTGTTTGGATTCTTTCTTTGACTGATTTCCGGCCGGTTCGGATTTTGTGGGATCATCCGCATCTTCCATTAGGGGCAGGTCCTCCAGGTGATTTCGGAGGTCTTTTTCCTTGAGCATCTGAATTTCCGATCCTTCAACGTCTTCGATAAACCTGTGTTTGACGATGATATCCGGGATGATGCCCTGGGCCTGAATAGATCTCCCCTTCGGGGTGTAATAGCGGGCGATGGTGTATTTCAGGCCGTATCCGTCGCGCAGGGTCTCCCAGGTCTGAACCGATCCTTTTCCGAAGGAGGTGGTTCCCAGAATAACCGCCCGTTTATGATCTTGAAGTGCCCCGGAAACGATCTCCGAGGCGCTGGCACTGCCGCCGTTGATCAGCACCACCATGGGAAACCGGTTGTCTTCCCGGTCGGGATGGGCTTTGTACACCGTGGTGTGTTTTTCCTGACGGCCCTTGATGGAGACGATATCCCCTTCCTGAAGGAAGGTATCGGATACTTCCACGGCCTGATCCAAAAGCCCCCCCGGATTGTCCCGAAGATCGAGCACCAGGCCCTTCATTGAGGTGCCGTCTTTTTTCAGGTCCGCCAAGGCCGCCTGAAGGTCCCGGGTGGTGCTTTCCTGAAAATTGGTGATTCGAATATAGCCGTATCCCGGTTGAAGGGCCATGTGCTTGACGCTGTCGATGGGAATGATATCCCGCACCAGAGTAAACTCGACGGGATCCGGTTCTCCTTGCCGAAGAACCGTGATCACCACAGGTTCGCCTTTGGGGCCCCGCATCTTTTTGACCGCTTCCCACAGCATCAGACCCTGGGTGGTTTCACCATCCACTCCGATGATGACGTCGCCGGCTTCCACGCCGGCTTCCTGGGCCGGGGTTCCCTCGATGGGGGCGATCACCGTCAACAGTTCTTTTTCCATTGTAATCACGATCCCGATGCCGCCGAACTCTCCCCGGGTATCGATTCGAAGCTCTTCAACAGCCTCCGGGGGCATCAATTGTGAATGGGGGTCGAGGCTTCCGACCATTCCCTGGATGGCCTTCTGGATCAAATCCTTGGTATCCACCGGGTCCACATAATTTCTCTCCATCAGTTCAACCACTTCGGCAAATAATTCCAAACCCTCGTCTGTTTGTATATCCCCGGCAGAAAGGCTTCGATAAAACCCCGATCCGACGATGCCGCAGACAACTGCGGCGACGATCGCCAGACATAAGGTCAGTTTGCTGTAGCCGTCATTTTTTTGAAACATGGATTGCACTCCTTTGATCAGGGGTAAGCTGATCTATGAGAATCGTCAGCAAAAGCCCGGCCGCCCGAATCGGCCTGAATCGGGCGGCCGAATGACTTTTTCTGGTCGGCGGTAAACTTTCTGAAGTCTGAAGATCAGCCCCGCGCATCCGAAAATATTTGATAGCCCCTCAGAATTTCCAGGGCCCGCATGACCTGATTGTCTGATTCGAGGTTTTCCACAGTCAGAGGACCATACCGGTTCTGGGATTTTCGCTTCCGTTCTTTCTGTCGGGTGGAACCCTCCGGAGAGGGCTCGGTGTCTTCACCCTCCTCTTCTTCATCCGTAATCAGCGGCAGTGCGTCCAGATGATTTCGAAGGTCTTTTTCTTTAAGCAACCGCACCGGACCTTTCTCCTCCTCCTCCTCATCTTCTTCCTCTTTTATATAGCGGTGCTTGACGATGATATCGGGAACGATGCCCTGAGCCTGAATCGATCGTCCGCTGGGGGTATAGTAGCGCGCGATGGTGAACTTCAGGCCG
>JBEPWQ010000342.1:0-4329 GCA_041642315.1 Desulfobacteraceae bacterium
GGGGTGTAGCCCTTGTCCAGGGCCGCCGCATAGATGACCGGCTTGAAGGCGGAGCCCGGCTGGCGCCGGGCCTGAACCGCGCGGTTGAACTGGCTCTCCCGAAAATCCCGCCCCCCGATCATGGCCCGCACATGGCCGGTGCCCGCGTCCAGACAGAGCAAAGCGCCCTGGACCTCGGGGGTCTGCTCCAGACGCAGGCTCCAGGCGCCGGTCTCCGCGTCTTGTTCCACCAGACGCACCCGGATCACGTCTCCCGGCCGGACCGCGTCCTTCACCGATTTGGGGCGGAAGTCGACCCCGGTCTTCTGGGTGGTCCAGTCCATGGTGGCAAAGGGAATATATCCGGTGCCCCGGACCAGCCGAACCATGACCCGGCCGGCCTCCCCATTCACCTTCACCGCGACTCCTTGCACCAGATCCCCGGCTTCGAGTTCGTCCTTTCCATCCCTTCCACCCCGAAGATCGGTCAAGAAGGCCTGGATCTCCGCGTCATCCGCCAGACGGCGAATCGGGCCGCGATACCCCGAATGGCGTTTGTCCAGGTCCCGAAGCCCGGTGTCCACCGCGTGCCGGGCCGCCTCCTGAAGGTCGATGTCGACGGTGGTGTGGATCTTGAGCCCGCCGTTGTAGAGGGCCTCTTCGCCGTATTTTTCCATCACATACCGGCGGACATGCTCGGTGAAATAGGGCACGGTTTCCAGGTAGAGGTTCTCCCGGGGCCGAATCTCCAGTTCCGCAGTCAATGCGGCATCTGCCTCGGCCTGGGTGATGAACTGATTTTCCACCATCCGCTCCAGAACGTATTTCTGCCGTTTCCGGGCCAGAACCGGATTTTTATGGGGCGAATACCGACTGGGGGCCTGGGGCAGCCCGGCCAGCATCGCGCACTCCGCCAGGGTGAGTTCCCGGATCGATTTATCAAAGTAATTTTCGGCCGCCGCCCCTACCCCGTAGGCGCCATGGCCCAGATAGATCTGGTTGAGGTAGAGATAGAGGATCTCTTTTTTGCTGAAGGCCCTGTCGATCCGGTAGGCCAGAATCGCTTCCTTGATTTTTCGGCTGTAGGTCTTTTCCGGCGTCAAAAGAAAGGATTTGGTCACCTGCTGGGTGATGGTGCTGCCCCCCTGAACCACAGAACCGGCTTCGATGTTCTTGGAAAAGGCCCGGGCGATGCTGATCAGATCAACCCCCTCGTGTTGGTAAAACCGGGCATCCTCCGCGGCGATGAAGGCATTCACCAGGGTCAACGGAATCTCGGACAAGGCCACCAGTATCCGCCGCTCCTTGAAAAACTCGGCGATCTTGCGGCCGTCGTTGGAAAAGACGGCGGTTACGGCCGGGGGGTTGTAATCGGTCAGGGTGTTGATTCGGGGCAGATCCCGGCTGAAACGGTCATAGACCACCCAGGCGCCAACCGCCGCGGTGATGACTACCAACAGGCAAAAGGCGGTCATCCAGCCCAGAATTCTAATCCACCGCGGTTGGGGTGCGGCGGCATGGGAACGCTTTTTGTTCATCTCTTCAGGTCCTTTTCATCGTCTACCGGTAGTAAGGGCTGAAAAGATATCAGATTACCGGGATATTGGCAAGCATTCAGTAAAAAAAGGAATTGACATTATCCACTGATAAGATTACATAATTTGGTTTTAGTTCAAATAGGTATTTTTTTGGGAACCGACGCCTGTTGTGAGTTATCCGGTGACGGGCACGGCCGAGTCTCAATGAGGCTCCAGGTCAATCAGACAGAAACATCGGATCGACCCGTTCAATAAGGTCAAATAGCTTAGATAAAATAGCCGGATCAAATAGATAGGAAAGACGGATAAGAGATCACCCATGGTAAAATTGAATTTTGACAAAATGGGCGGGCTGGTGCCCGCCATCGCCCAGGACTACGAAACCGGAGACATTTTGATGCTGGCCTTCATGGACCCGGCGGCATGGAAAGAGACCCTGTCCACCGGCCTGGCCACCTACCACAGCCGATCCCGAAACACTCTCTGGATCAAGGGAAAGACGTCGGGAAATGTCCAGCGGGTCCGGGAAATCCGCATCGACTGCGATGAAGACACCGTCCTGCTTAAGGTGGAACAGATCGGCGGCGCGGCCTGCCATACCGGTCATCGAAGCTGTTTTTACAAAAAAATTGAAGGCGGAGAGGTCAAGATCATCGGAGAACCGGTGTTTGATCCCAAGGAGGTTTATAAATAGCATGAAGGAGAAGCTGAAACTGGGCATTCCCAAAGGAAGCCTTCAAAACGCCACCATCGATCTGTTCAAACGGTCAGGTTGGAAGATCAACATCAACGGCCGAAGCTATTTCCCGGAAATAAACGACGATGACATCGACTGCGCCATCTGCCGGGCCCAGGAGATGTCGCGATATGTGGAAAACGGCACCCTGGACGCCGGCCTTACGGGCCGGGACTGGACCGCCGAAAACAATTCCGACGTGCATGTGGTCAGCGAGCTGGTCTACTCCAAGGTGAGCGCACGGCCCGCCCGGTGGGTCCTGGCGGTGCCCTTCGGATCATCCATCGAAAAATTGGAGGACCTTCAGGGCAAGAAGGTGGCCACCGAACTGGTGGAATTCACCCGGCGCTATTTCAAGGAGCGGAACATCGACGTCCAGGTGGAATTCTCCTGGGGCGCCACCGAGGCCAAGGTGGTCTCCGGCCTGGCCGACGCCATTGTTGAGGTGACCGAAACCGAAACCACCATTCGGGCACACGGCCTCAAGATCATCCATGAACTGATGCAGACCAACACCCAGCTGATTGTCAACCACGAGGCCTGGAAAATTCCCGAAAAACAGGCCAAGATCGAACAGATCGCCATGCTCCTGCGGGGCGCCCTGCTGGGCGATAAATTGGTGGGTATCAAGATGAATGTGCCGGAAAAACAACTGGAGAAGATCGTGTCCCTGCTCCCCAGTCTTCATGCGCCCACGGTGGCCTCTCTGTACAAATCGGACTGGTTTTCAGTGGAATCGGTGATCGACACCAGCGTAGTCCGGGACCTGATTCCCGAGCTGCTCAAAAACGGCGCCGAGGGGATCATCGAATATCCGCTGAACAAGGTGGTGTAACCATGGCACGAATCGCCGGCCGGCTCGCCGAAATCAAATCCTTTATCGTCATGGACGTTCTGGAGCGGGCCAATGAAATGGAGCGCCAGGGAATCGACATCATTCACCTGGAGGTGGGGGAGCCCGACTTCGACACTCCGCAGTGTGTCAAGGAAAGCTGCTGCAAGGCCCTGGAAAACGGCCATACCCACTACACCCACAGCATGGGGACCCACGAGCTTCGGGAGGCGATCTGCGACCATTACCGCAACACGTACGGAGCCGAGGTCCTTCCCGACCAGGTGGTGGTCGGCTCCGGCACCTCGCCGGTAATGTTCAGCCTCTTTGCGGCCCTGCTGGAGCCTGAGGACCAGGTGATCATCTCCGACCCACACTATGCCTGCTACCCCAATTTCATCAAATTCATGGGGGGCGAGGCGGTCACGGTGGCGGTGTACGAGGAGGACGGGTTTCAATACCGACCCGAGGCGATTCAGGAGAAAATCACTACGAAAACCCGGGGGATATTCATCAACTCCCCGTCCAACCCCACCGGCAATCTTCTTTCGGCGGAACGGATGCAGGCGATCGCCGAGCTTTCCCGGCCCGACGGCCCCTATGTGATTTCAGACGAGATCTACCATGGGCTGGTCTACGAAGGAAAAGAGCACTCCATTCTGGAATTCACCGACAACGCATTCGTTCTCAACGGCTTTTCCAAGCTTCACGCCATGACCGGGCTGCGGCTCGGGTATTTGATCGCGCCCATGGAATTCATCGAGCCGATTCGAAAAATTCAACAGAATTTTTTCATCTCGGCAAACGCCATGATTCAGATGGCCGGGCTGGCCGCCCTTCGGGAGGCCGGAGAGGACATCGCCCGGATGAAGGCCATTTACAATGAACGGCGAAAGTTCATGATCGCACGGTTGAAGGAGCTGGGCTTCGGCATTACCGTGGAGCCCACCGGGGCTTTCTATGTGTTCGCCAATGCCGGGCACATCTCCCACGATTCCTATCAGCTGGCCTTCGACATCCTGGAAAAGGCCCATGTGGGGGTCGCACCGGGCATCGACTTCGGTCGGAACGGCGAAGGATACCTGCGGTTCTCATACGCCAATTCCAGGGAAAACATTGCCGTGGGACTGAGCCGGATCGAAGAATATCTAAAGACCCGGCCGCCGGCCTGAGCACCGGGGTTGAATTCCGGCCGGAACACCGTTTGCCGCACCGGGTGGAACACAGGGCCGGCCGAGGGAAAA
>JBEPWQ010000343.1:0-4251 GCA_041642315.1 Desulfobacteraceae bacterium
TTTTAATGTATCGCCAGTAGACATCCCGCAGCAGAATCGATCCGCCGGTTCCGATATAGGGCGCGGCGGTGGAGTGAATGGCGGCGATGGCGCCCATGAAGACGACACCCAGCATGATCGGCGGCAGGAAGCGCTGCATCAACAGCGGCACCACCGATTTATCACTCAACCCCTGAAAGGCTTCGATACCCTGAAGCTCCAGAATTTTGGCGCCCATGCCCTGGAAAGCGGTGAAGAAAAACAGCGCAAAACCGACCACGAAGGTGGACATGAAGGCCTGCTGCCATGCCAGGGGTTTGGGGGATTTAATGCCGAAGGTCCACATGGTGAAGGCCGGCGAGGACTGAATCCCCATCAGGGCGAACATATAGGTCAAGATCATCACGGCGGTCCATCCCGTCTCCCCTTCGGCACCTCCCAGGCCGAAATTGATCACTCGGGGCACTTCTGTAAGCCGTGGCCCCAGATCGTTTGCACTTGCAGAAAACCCGGCCCAGCCCCCGAATTCCGGATGTTGAATAACGAAAAAGCCGAGAAGTATGATGCCGCCCACCAGCAGGATGAACTGAATGACCCCGACCCAGGTGCTGGCCTTGAGACCGCCGGTACAGACGTAAAACCAGACGATAAAGGCAAGAAAAATGGCGCCGAACCTGAACGGAACGCCGGCGATCACGTTGAACAGGGCGCCGGCCGCCATCAGCTGAACCGCGGAATAGAAAATCGAGTAGAGAACCGCAGTGGTGACGACCAGCCAGCGGATCGCCTCACTGTTGAAGTAATATGCATACATGTCACCGGGGGTGATGAACCCGTATCGTTTTCCCAGCAACCAGGTTCTTTTGGAGAAAAAGGTTCCGGTGATCGGAATGGTGAGAACATAGAATGATGCAAAGGCATAGGCCAGTCCGTCCCGCCAGATCAGACCCGGATGGCCGATGAAGGTCCACCCGCTGAAGGATGCGGCGGTGGCGGCCATCAAAAAGGCGGCAAAGGGGATCGACCGCCCGGCGATGGAGTAGCCCGAAGAGGTTTTTTCGGTGAAATACCCCTTCAACCCCCAATAAAAACAGTAAATAATGTAAAGACCAAGGAAAACGTAGACCCAAGTGGTTCCAGCCATTTTACCCCCTCCTGTGAGAAGCGTCTATAAATAAATGGATTCGGTTTTCAATCTGCCCGCCATCGGCTTTCCCGCCGCTCTTATCACCACCTTTCTTTCTTGAAATTGGTTTGAATTTGAATATGCTCAAATCTTTCTTCGATTGAACCGCCATGAGCCGTATTTCCAATTCCTTCAATCTATTTAATGGACTTCTCAAAGGATTATCGGACATGATGTTTTTCGTTCAATGTTAAACAATGAATTCAATTTATTTATTTTAGCACACTATCAATTATGTCTTCAATTTAGTCAAGAAAAAAAATTCATTTTTATATAAAAAAATTATTTTTATTTTTATGTGTCTGAATTTAAACTTAATATAGAGAGGCAAAAACCAGGGGTTAAAGAGATAAAGTTTTAAATACCCCCGCTTGGGGAAAAACGAATCCCATTCAATAATTTTGAATCCCGGCGGAAAGGGGATCATTCGGCCGGCCCGATTGTGGCAAATTAAAAAGATTTTCAGGTGAAAAAAGAAGGGGGTTATGAAAAGGCAAGACAATTGGGTCAGATAAAAAGAAAGCCCGGGAATCACATGTTCGAGATCACATGTTCATGAATGAACAGTAAGTGAACGGTATCCTTGCCGAATCCCGGGCGATTTCAGGAGGCAGGCGTCGTCGGAGAAATCACCCTGCTGCTTATTGAGCGACGGTCAGCTTCTGACCGGGGCGAATCACCGCATCCGCGGAAAGATTGTTCATCCTTCGAAGCCGGTCCACATTCAAGTCATACTGCCGGGCGATGGAGTAGAGGGTGTCGCCTTGGGTGACCGTGTGATGGCGGGTTTGGGATTTCCGGGTCATCTCCGGTTTTTTCGACTGGGTCTTCTGCGACGACTTGGCCGAGGACTGGACACCTGGTTCCGGCGCTTTGGCTTCCGCAATTTTCTTTTCCAGATTGCCTTGCCGCTGATCGATGTGCCCCAGTTTTTGCTGAATGGCCTGGATCTCCGTCGGAACCGCTTCCAGACGGCTGAATCGTTCCGACAGCATGCGAACCGATTGCTGAATGGATTCGAGCCGCTCTCCGGGGTCGTTGACCTGATTTTCCAGAGACATCATTCGATTTTCCAGGTTGGTCAGACGGACCTGAAGCCCCTGCATGGTTTCGGAGGCATCATTTCCCGGCACGAGAATAAAAATAAAGATGATCAGCGTAATAATCCCCGCACCTGTCAAAATGAAAGGCATGTAGCTTTTGGGCAGGCCTATTCCGCCCGGTCTGTTTTTTTTCATGTCGGCCCTCGGCATATGGGGTTCATGAAAAGGCGGATCAGCCGATGGATTTTGGAGTCCGCCGCCATTTTTCATTTGTCGAATGCGGGTTCAACTTATATAAAAACAGCGGACCTGTCAAACCATAGCTGCCGAGCTGTTTTCGAAATTTCTGTTTTTTGATGAGGTCGGCTTTAAAAGCGGACATTTGGTTTTATCTTTACGGGTTAACCCTTACAGGCGGAGAAAAAACAATCCGCCTCCATCTAAGGAGACGCCATGCGCATCGGCTTGGGATATGATGTTCACCGGCTTGTGAAAGGACGCGATCTGATACTGGGAGGGGTATTCATCCCGCATGAAAAAGGCTTGTTGGGCCATTCGGATGCCGACGTTCTGCTTCATGCTCTGTGCGATGCATTGCTGGGAGCCGCCGGCCTTGGGGATATCGGTCGCCATTTTCCCGACACCGATCCTGCCTATGAAGGCATCGACAGTTTACAACTGCTCGCCCGGAGCGATGGAATGATCCGGAAAAAGGGGTTCGCTTTGGTGAATGCCGATGCCACCTTGTTTGCCCAAGCGCCGAAAATAGCCCCTTATCACCATCAGATGGTCCGGAATATCGCCGCAGTACTGGAAACCCCTCCCGAGCGCATCAATATCAAAGCCACCACCACCGAGGGGCTTGGAATGATCGGCTCAGGGGATGGTATCGCCGCCATGGCGGTGGTGCTTCTGGAAATCATTACATAAGGTATGTACAAACATGTCGTTATTTAAACTGGTGTCCGACTTTACTCCCCGGGGGGATCAGCCCGAGGCCATCGACCGGTTGTCCCGTTTTATCGCCGCCGGCTCTCCGCATAACGTCATGCTGGGAGTGACCGGGTCTGGGAAAACCTTTACCATGGCCCATATCATCGCCCGACTCGAGCGACCGACGCTGGTGATGGCCCCCAACAAAACCCTGGCCGGACAGCTTTACAACGAATTCAAGAGCTTTTTTCCGGAAAATGCGGTGGAGTATTTCGTCAGCTACTATGATTACTACCAGCCGGAGGCATATATCCCTGCCAGCGACACCTATATCCAGAAGGATTCCTCCATCAATGAAATGATCGATAAACTGCGCCACTCGGCCACCCGGTCGGTACTGTCCCGGAGGGACGTCGTGGTGGTGTCCAGCGTCTCCTGCATCTACGGTCTGGGTGCTCCCGAGGATTACCTGGGCATGCGAATCAATCTGGAGACCGATCGGGAACTGGACCGGGACCGGCTATTGGCCAAGTTCGTCGAAATGCAATATGAACGCAACGATTTCGACTTTCATCGCGGGGTGTTCCGGGTGCGGGGAGATCGGGTGGAGATCTTTCCGGCTTATGAAGAAGATCGGGCCGTTCGAATCGAGTTTTTCGGAGACGAAATCGAGGCCATTTCGGAGATCGATCCGTTAAAAGGGGAGGTGACCCGGCAATTGGATCAGGTCACGCTGTTTCCGGCCAGCCATTACGTCACCTCCCAGCGGACGCTTCATCAGGCGGTGGAATCGATCAAGGAAGAACTCAAAGAGCGGGTCGCTTTTTTTCGGGAGGAAAACAAGCTGATTGAAGCCCAGCGGATCGAGGAACGGACCCTGTTCGATCTGGAAATGATGCTGGAACTGGGATACTGCAACGGCATCGAAAACTATTCCCGCCATCTGACCGGCCGAAAACCCGGAGAACCGCCCCCATGTCTGCTCGATTATTTTCCGGATGATTTTCTGGTTTTCATTGATGAAAGCCACATCGGCGTCCCCCAGATCGGCGGCATGTTCAAGGGGGACCGTTCCCGAAAACAGACCCTGGCCGAATTCGGTTTCCGTCT
>JBEPWQ010000344.1:0-4240 GCA_041642315.1 Desulfobacteraceae bacterium
CTGCTGCATCAGGCGGAAGGCCCGTTTGTGATTATCGATTGCATCTGCCGAAAGAAAAGATCTCTGGAGGGAAAACCCTGTAAAGCGACCGACAGAAAAGAAACCTGTCTGGGAGTCGGGGATATTGCGCAGATGGTATTGCGAAAGGATGTCGGCCGTGAGATTACCCGAGACGAAGCGTTGTCTATTCTGGAACAAAACCAGGAAGAAGGATTGGTGCTGCAACCCTCCAATACGGAAAAGGCCGATTTTATCTGTTCCTGCTGCGGATGCTGCTGCGGCATGCTGAAGATGCAGAAGGTGCTCCCAAAGCCGGTGGAATTTTGGGCCTCCAATTTTCAGGCGGCGGTGAATGCGGCCGTCTGCCAGGGATGCGGTGCCTGCGCGGATCGGTGCCATGTGAAAGCCGTGGCGGTCTCCGAAAAAGACCAAACCGCGGTGGTCGATCTGAATCGATGCATCGGCTGCGGTCTCTGTGTACCGGTTTGCCCGACCGAATCGATATCCCTGGTGAAAAAAGCCGCCGAACGCAGACCGCCCGCCACCCGGGAAGATCTCTACGACATTATCATGGATCGGAAGAAGGGACGCGCGGGCAAATGGAAGTTGACGGGCAAACTGGTGGTGGATGCGATCCGCACCGGGCGGGCGCATCTGCTGAAACCATAGTGAATGATCCCGCCGGCTACCGCCGATTCGACTGGCCCATTGAGACCTCTGTTCGGCGGATCAGCACGAGGAGGAAACAGAATGGATCATCAACAGATCAAAACCAAGGGCATCCACCTCCACGTGGCCCAGGCGGGTCCGGAAGACGTTCCGCTGGTGATTCTGCTGCTTGGTCTTCAATTCCCATGAAAAGCTTGCATTCCCTATCTTGAACGGCGCTTCTCTTCAGTCGGTTCAGGCGCATTTTCGAACCAGCCCTTTTCCGCCGGCGGTCCACCCTTTATCGGGATTCGCGCCGCAATAGCGCAACCCCAGGCCGTTGCCGATCTCTCTGAATTGCCCCCGAAATTCATCCAGCTGCTGATGCAGGGCTGCGTTTTCGGCTTCGAGCTTTCGAATGTGCTGATCCCCGAAATGCAGCCGCCAAATCGCCAACAGGGCCACAATAAAAGAGATGCAGACGATGGTCAGCTCAATATAAACGGAATGGTGCATGATGGTGTCTCCTTTCAATTCAGGCTTCTGCAGAGCCAGGTCACTTTTCCGATGATTCGAACCGTTTCGCGCTCTTCGCCTTCTAAGTAGATGGGATCGTAACTCGGGTTGGTGCTGCGGAGAACGAGTTTGTTGGGCAGTTTTTCAAGCCGCTTGACCATTATGGTATCTTCGATGCCGACCGCGTACACCGCCCCGGCATAGATGTTCGTCTGGGACTGATCCACCAGCACGGTATCCCCGTCATGCAGCTCCGGTTCCATGCTGTTTCCGTTGATGGACATCAGCACCATGGTATCGGGGGTCCCTTTTTTTCTCAGCCACCCGGTTCGGAACATGAAGAAATCTTCCACTTCATGGGCTACTTCAAAGGAACCGCCCCCGGCCGACAGGCGCGCCCTCACTTTCGGGATCTTCATAAATCCCTCGCGTGAATCTTTGGCGTGAAAGGGTTCTCCGGTGCCGGATTCGAGCCACTCGGGATTCAGCCCGAATGCATTGGACAACAGCCAGATCCATCGTTCGGGAATTTCCCCCTTGTTCTTGGCATGGGTGATCGTGGAACGGCTCACTTTCAGGGTGGAGGCCAGGGCGGTTTGAGAGTTCAACCCGGTGGCCTCGCAGACCCGCTTCATGAAGGTTTCGAATTTGGATTCGGTCATTATCGGTTCTTTCTTTTTAAAGGGAACTGTTCATTGAAGTGTTTATTTATTAGCACAAATTGTTTATTCAATGCAACATAAAATTTAAAATATTGCGATCCGATTCCAAAATCAGTTGCAAGCTGTTCTATATGTCTGTTCTATCTAGGGATCGCTCAGGAAAAATGATGTCTGAAAAGATCCATCAGATCGGCTTTGTCTTCAAAGCCGATACCGGGAATCTCCGGCAGCGTCACCCGGCTGTTTTCGACCGGGGTGGCGTCCGCGAACCCCCCGAAGGGGGCGAAAACATCGGGATAGGATTCATTTCCGCCGAGCCCGAGCCCCGCGGCGATATTGAGGGCGAACTGATGCCCGCCGTGCGGAATGCACCGTCTTCTCGACCAGCCGTGCGCATCAAGCACGTCCAGCATTCGAAGGTACTCCACCAGCCCGTACCCCAGAACCGGGTCCATTTGCAGAATATCCCGGTCCGGGCGCATCGCGGCATAGGTGAGCAGGTTTTGCACATCCTGGTGGGAGAAAAGATTTTCACCGGTGGCCATGGGCAGCGGATACCGGCGGCCCAGCACCGCCTGAGACAAATAATCGAGCGGATCGCAGGCCTCCTCATACCAGCGAAGACCATAGGGGGACATCGCATTCCCGTATGCCAGGGCGGTTTCCAGATCGAAGCGGCCGTTGGCGTCCACCGCCAGCCGGTCTCCGGAACCGAGCAGAGCCAATACCGCTTCGATGCGGGCGAGGTCCTCCGCCAGGCCCACGGCGCCGATCTTCATCTTGACAACCGAATACCCCCTATCCAGATAGCCGCGCATTTCATCCTGAATCTGCCGGGTGTCTTTGCGGGGATAATAGTAGCCACCGGCGGCATAGACAAAAACCGAGGGGTCTGCTTTCCCTGATCGGTACCGGTCCGCCAAAAGCCGAAACAGCGGTTTTTCTTCGATTTTGGCTACCGCATCCCACACAGCCATATCGATCACCCCCACCGCCACCGATCGCTCGCCGTGGCCGCCGGGCTTTTCATTCGTCATCATTATATCGTGAATGGCGAACGGATCGAGGTTTTCACCGGAGGCATCGACAAGGGATTTCGGGTCCGCCTTCAGAATCCTCGGAATGAACCGCTCCCGCAGCAAGGCGCCCTGGGCGTACCGGCCGTTGGAGTTGAAACCGTACCCGACCACCGGCCGGCCCTGCCGCATTGCATCCGTTTCCAGACGAAGCACGGAGACGGTCATCTTGCTGAAATCGATATAGGCGTTACGGACCTTCGAAGCGATGGAGGCGGTGCTTTCCTGGATGTTTACGATTCGCATGACAGCCTCTTCTTTTTACAGATTTTGAAGCACGGCATCGGTGAACTCGGTTGTTTTCGCTTTTCCCCCCAGATCCGGTGTCGTAAAGCCGGACCCGGTGACCTCGGTGATCGCCGTCATGAGATCCGATGCGGCATCTTTGTGGTCAAAGAAATCGAGCATCATTTGGGTGGACCACAGCATTGCGATGGGATCGGCAATGCCCTGGCCGGCGATATCGGGGGCCGAGCCGTGAACCGGCTCAAACATGGATGGATACTGCCGCTCCGGATTGAGATTGGCGGAGGGGGCGATACCGATACCGCCGGCGACCGCCGGCCCCAGATCGGATAGAATATCGCCGAAAAGATTGCTGCCGACCACCACATCGAACCAGTCGGGGTGTTGGACGAAATGGGCGGTCAGAATATCTATATGATATTTATCCCATTTAATTTCCGGGAATTCCTTCCCGATGCCGGCGACGCGTTCGTCCCAGAAAGGCATGGTATGGATGATGCCGTTGGATTTGGTGGCGGAGGTCAGGTGTTTTTTGGGCCTTGAGGCCGCCAGTTCAAAAGCGTATCGAACCACCCGGTCCACCCCGCGGCGGGTGAAGATGCTCTCTTGAACCACCATCTCCTGCTCCGTTTCGGCATATAGCCGGCCCCCAATCTGGGAATATTCCCCTTCCACGTTTTCCCGAACCACGTAAAAGTCGATCTCTTTTTCCGATCGATCCGCAAGGGGGGATCGGATCCCCGGCAGCAGTTGAACCGGCCTCAGGTTGACATACTGATCCATCTGTCGTCGAATGGGAATCAGGAGGCCCCACAGAGAAACATGGTCGGGCACGGCGGGATCTCCCACGGCCCCCAAAAGGATGGCGTCGAATCCCTTCAGGTCCTCGACGGCGCCGGGCGGCGCCATAACGCCGTGCTCCAGGTAATGCTGACAGGAGTAAGGGAGTTCGGTATATTTGATTTGGAATTCGTATTTTCCGGACAGCTTGTCCAGAACACGACGGGCTTCCGGAACCACCTCCTTGCCGATCCCGTCTCCGGGAATCAATGCGATGCTGTATTCCATGTTTCCTCTCTTGTTTGCAGGTAA
>JBEPWQ010000345.1:0-4240 GCA_041642315.1 Desulfobacteraceae bacterium
CCCAGATGGTCTGGAACATGCCCGGCCACGGGTTCTGGATACAGATGTTTCCGGCGATCCCCTGACCCGGAGGCACCTCTTTTCCTTCATCGTCATAGATCACGCAATGGATGCCGGGCATGCCGGGGCCGGCGGAACCGGGTTTCATCGGTTTGAGGGCCGGAAGCGTGCTGCAGAGGAATCCGCCGGTTTCGGTCTGCCACCAGGTATCGACGATGGCGGCTTCTCCCTTTCCGACCACTTCATGGTACCATCTCCAAACCTCGGGTTCGATGGGCTCGCCCACCGTGGTCATGTGTTTGAAGTGGTAGTCGTATTTGGCCGGTTCATCGGGGCCGATCTTTCTCAGGGCGCGAATGGCGGTCGGCGCGGTATGGAAAATATTGACGCCCAGGTCCTGGGCGATCCGCCAGCACCGGCCGGCATCCGGGTAATTGGGAATGCCTTCGTAGACCACGGTGGACGCGCACAGGGCCAGCGGGCCGTAGACGATATAGGAGTGGCCGGTGATCCATCCGATATCGGCCATGCACCAGTAGACGTCTTCGGGGTGGATATCCTGCACGTATTTGGAGGTTCCGGTGACATACGCCAGATAACCGCCGGTGCCGTGCTGACAACCCTTGGGTTTTCCGGTGGTACCGCTGGTATACATGAGAAAGAGCGGGGCTTCGGCGGGCATGGGCACCGGATCGACCCGTTTCCCGTAATAGTCTTTCAGCAGGTCATTGACGAAATAATCCCGTCCGTCCACCATCGGGACATCCGAGGAGTATTTTCCGGGATACCGCTGCCAGATCAGAACTTTATCGACTTTTTGGCCCATCTTCTCGGCTTCTTCGACGGCGATATCGGCCTTTTCCTTGTGGCTCAGGAGTTTTCCACCGCGATAATAGGCATCCATGGTGATCAAGACATTGCTGCCGGAGTCTTCAATTCGGTCGGCCGCCGCCTTGCCGCTGAAACCGCCGAAGACCTGAGAGTGGATCACGCCCAAACGCGCGCAGGCCAGCATGGTGACCGGCAGTTCGGTCGACATCGGCATATGAAGGGTGACCCGGTCTCCGGCTTTCAGGCCGCAGAAATCCTGTAGAAGTGCGGCAAACTCATTCACCCGCACCCACAGTTCCCGGTAGGTGACATGGTCGACCTTTTCCTCTTCCAGTTCCGGAACGAAGTGGATGGCGGTCTTGTTGGCGTGTTTGGCCAGGTGACGGTCCACACAGTTGTAGGAGGCATTGATTTTGGCGCCTTTGAACCATTTGAAGCAGGGGGCGTCGCTGGTATCCAGGATTTCTGTCCAGTATTCGTACCAGTCGAGCAGGTCGGCATATTCTTTAAAACAATTCGGAAAATTATCCAGGCTAAAGCGGTCGTATATGGTCGGATCGGTCATGTTGGCTTGAGCAATGAACGCGGGAGTGGGCGGGACATATCCTTCTTCCTGCCAATGAACGGCGATTTGAGCTTCAGAAGTTTCGGTTGCTTCTTTTCTTTCTTTTTCGGTCATGACTCCTTCTCCTTGAATTTTTTTGTTTACTATTTAAACCTTAGCCTTTTACCGTAAGCCGGATTCATTTTTCCTGAATGCCGGGGGTTGGAATCGCATCACTTACGTTTTCCCCATAGCCGGTCTCTTTTTCACCCCTTTCTTTTACGGTTTTTAACTGATTTAACTTTTGAATCCCTCGTCCGAAAATTTCAAAGGCGGTATCGAGGGTTTTTTCCAGGTATCCTTTGTCTTCATTGATCATCCGTTTGCTCTCTTCCCACAAAACGATGCCTGAAAAGATGGACCAGAGAATATCCGCCAGTACGATGGGCGGTACCTCGGCCAGATCCCCGTTGTCGATCTCTTCTTCCAACAATTTGGCCATCAGATTGAGGGAACTTCGAGACAAAGACTTGATATCGGCCAGCAGCTGTGGAGAGAGGTTTTTAATGGTCTCGCTCGACTGAAGGTGAAACATGTTGATCAACATCATGGGATCAAATTTATAGACGTCCCACATCGCCTCTTTGAGCGCCTCTATTTTCTGCTCAATGGTCTGATTGGATTTATCGTTTACCAGATGCTCCAACCGAATATTCAAATACTGAAGAATTCGAATGGATAAGGAAGAAAACAGCTCATCCTTGTTCTTGAAATAGAGATACAGCGTTCCGGGACTGAGCTCCGCTTCTTTCGCGATATCCTCCATGGTGGCTTTGTTGTATCCCTTCACGGAAAATACCCTTTTGGCGGCGATCATTATCTGTTGACGCCTTCTCTCCCGCTCTCTCTGTTTTCTCTCCCGTATTCCCATAATTTACTGAATGGTATTTATTTGTTTTACGGTACTATGAATTATATGCTTACATTAGTCAAGAAAAAAATGTTTATTTTTTTGGTTCCGGAGAAATCAGGTCTAAGCGCCTTGAATTAAAGGAAGAAAACTGATCTGAATGGTTTCAGGAGGTATCAAGCGTTTTGGAAACTTGATTGATTATCTCCTTCAAATTCGATAGGTTGGATCGGGAGCTGAGAAAAAAGGGAAAGTGATTTGGATTCAGAAATTTGAACTTACGTAAGAAACTTGCGGATATCGGGGCTTTGAAGAATGCGGTCGATCGCCTTTTTTCCGGTTGCCAATTCCGACAACCGAGAGAAGCGGAGGCTGAAATGAAAGACCGATCCCTCGAAAAAGGGTGGAGGATTCAGTTGAACGCCCGGCTCCAATTTCAAATCGTTGACGAGTTCGTAGAATCGGTCTTCTTCCCGGGCGAGGGTGGGAAATCGGCGGTGTTTTAGGTGGCGTCGAATTCGATGGATCTTCTGATTTCTATCCAGGTGGTCTGACGACACAACCTCCTGAATAGCCGAAGCCTGAAAAACTTCCCAGACCGACAAATCGTCTCGGGCCGCTATTTCTTTGGCCATCCCGAGAATCTCCCGTTGTTTGTTCAGGCTGGGATTGAGGGTTGAAAAAAGTTCCGCCAGTCGTGACCCTTCTTCTTTTTCCAACTTCGTCAGCTCCAGGGCTATCGGCAGCGGCAGGGACTCGGAAAGGATGCCGCGCTGAATCGATTCGGGCAGTCGGGCCAGAGGCAGAAGCCTCTGAATATAGGCCGGCCCACCCGGCAGGTTGAGAGTCGAAGCCGCTCGACTGAGGGCGGCTGTGTTTTTTTCCGCATCATGCAGAAGTCGATAGGCCCTGGACAATTCGATCAGATTCAAATCCCGCTGAAAAGAATTTTCAGCGATAGCGATTTGGGCCAGACGCAGGGGAGCCGTATCCGAAGGGAGAATTCGGGATTTCGTTTCAGACCGATTCAGGTTTCGGCAGACCTGAATCCGGCGGAATCCGCTGACGATTATCAGGTTGGATCCGGTTTCATACAAAACAGGCGGGGCAATCAGACCGATTTCCCGGACCGACCGTTGCAAAGAGGAATTGTCACGGTCGGTGGTGATCTGAAAGGCCTTAATTTCGGCATTGATTTCCGATAACCGGACCGGATCGATCCTAAAACTCATAGGAGGCGCCCGTGAGCTGTTTCAGGGCTTCCAGATACTTTCCGCGGGTATTCTCGATGACTTCCGAAGGCAATTTCGGGGCGGGGGGGCGCTTGTTCCAGTCTAAAGACTTGAGATAGTCCCGGACATATTGTTTGTCGTAGCTCTGCTGGGGACCTCCGGGCCGGTATGAGGCCTTGGGCCAGAACCGGGATGAATCCGGGGTCAGCACCTCATCGATAAGGATCATCTCTCCGTCCAGAAGGCCGAACTCAAATTTGGTATCGGCGATGATGATTCCCTTTTCCTCGGCGATACCCACGCCTTTCTTGTAAATGGCAAGGCTGAGATCCCTTGCTTTTTCAGCGATCTCCTTTCCGACCAGATGGACCGCTTCAGTGAAATCGATATTTTCATCATGAAGCCCCATTTCGGCCTTGGTGGAAGGGGTGAAAATGGGTTCGTCCAGTTGATCCGATTCCCGCAGACCTTCGGGCAGCGGAATGCCGCAGACCGCGCCGGACTCCTGATAGGATTTCCATCCGGACCCGGAAATATACCCTCGAACCACACATTCGATGGGCAGCGGTTCGGCCTTCCGGACCAGCATGCTGCGGTCCTTTAACAGGTCGGCGTATGGTTTGCAAATATCGGGATATGTATTTGTATCACCGGAGACCACATGGTTAGAGACCAAAGGCTTCATCACCTCAAACCAGAAAAGAGAAATCTGAGTCAGGACCT
>JBEPWQ010000346.1:0-4220 GCA_041642315.1 Desulfobacteraceae bacterium
TTGTGGCCCTGGATGCCGATCTGGCCGAAGAATGGTCCAAGGGCGGCAAGGACGTGATCATGGTGCGGCCGGAGACCAAACCGGACGATGTTCACGGAATGCTGGCGGCCAAGGGCATTCTCACCAGCCGGGGCGGACGCACCAGCCATGCGGCCCTGGTGGCCCGGCAGTTCGGCAAGCCGGCCCTGGTGGGGGTGTCGGCCCTTCAGATCGACATGAACCGCCGCCAGATTCATGTGCTGGACGAGGTAATTCACGAGGGGGACTGGATTTCCATCGACGGTACGGTGGGAGAGCTGTACAAGGGAAAGATCAAGACCATGGTGCCGGATATCAAGGATCCCTGGCTGATCAAACTGCTTTCCTGGGCGGATGAATTCCGCACCCTCGGCGTCTGGACCAACGCCGATTACCCTCGGGACGCCGAAAGGGCCCGGGAATATGGTGCACAAGGAATTGGTCTGTGCCGGTCCGAGCACATGTTTTTCGAGGCGGAACGGTTGCCCCATGTCCTCAAGATGATCATGGCCGATCTGCCGGTGGAGCGTCGGGAAGCTCTGTCGGCGGTGCTTCCGTTTCAGCGGGAAGATTTCGCAGGCCTTTTTCGGGCCATGGACGGCCTGCCGGTGATCATTCGGCTGCTTGATCCGCCCCTGCATGAGTTCCTGCCCAATCGGAACGAATTGCAGGAGGATTTGACCGACATCCGTATTCGGCTTCAGAAGGCCGATTCCCTGAAAGCGGTGGACGATCTGCTGGATCAGTTCAAAAAGAAAAAGCGCCTTTTGCAGCGGGCTGAAAAACTGCATGAGTCCAATCCGATGCTGGGGCTTCGCGGGGTTCGGCTGGGCATCCTGGTGCCGGAGATCACCATCATGCAGGTGCGGGCGATCTTCGAAGCGGCCTGTATCGTCACCAAAGAGGGGATCGATGTGCAGCCGGAGATCATGATTCCGCTCACCGCCCATGCCCATGAGCTGAAGATTCAGCGGGAGGTGCTGGAGTCCGAGGCCCAGCGGGTGATGGATGAACGGGGGGTGGATATCACCTATAAGTTCGGAACCATGATCGAACTGCCCCGGGCATGCATCACCGCCGACCAGATCGCCGAATATGCGGAGTTCTTCTCATTCGGCACCAACGATCTGACCCAGACCACCTACGGCATCTCCCGGGATGATGCCGAAGCCGGTTTTCTTATCGACTATATCGAGCGGGAAATCCTGCCCGACAATCCCTTCGCCACCATCGATCCCGACGGGGTCGGGAAACTGATCGAAATCGGGGTCGAAAAAGGGCGCAAGGTTCGTCCGGACCTGGAGATCGGCATCTGCGGGGAGCACGGCGGTGACCCGGTCTCTATCGCGCTCTGCCACAAACTCGGGTTGAGTTATGTCTCCTGTTCGCCCTACCGGGTGCCCATTGCCCGTCTGGCGGCGGCTCAGGCTGCCCTGCGGGACAAATCGAAATAGAAGGAAAACCGAACCAGACCAGACCGGAGGGAGGAATGTTTCAACCGAATATTCCTCCCCCTGTTTTTTGAGGAGCATCAATCATGTGGATGAAACCCCTGGGGCGATCCGGAATCGAGATCAGTGCAATTGTTATGGGCACCTGGCAGGCCGGAAAGACCATGTGGACCGGCATCGACGACGGAGAGATCAGCCGGGCCATTCGAGCCGCCTATAATGCCGGCATCACCACCTTCGACACGGCCACCGTTTACGGGAGCGGCCATTCCGAGCGGATGGTGGGCAAGGCCCTTCGCGACGTCCGGAATCGGGTGGTGATCGCGACCAAGGTGTTCGCCCATTCCCTCGCCTATGACAAGGTGTTTCAGGCCTGCCACAAATCGCTCAGGGACCTGGAAACCGACTACATCGACCTTTACCAGATTCATTGGCCGGCCGGGGCTTTCGGCAGCAAAAAGATACCGGTGGAGGAGACCCTGAGCGCGCTCAGCAAGCTTAAGGAAGAAGGAAAAATCCGTGCGATCGGGGTGTCCAATTTCTCTCGGTCTCAACTGGAAGAAGCCTCTAATTACACGCAGATCGACAGCCTGCAACCTCCCTATTCCCTTTTCTGGAGACAGGTGGAGACCGATGCCATGCCGTACTGTCTGGAAAAGGAGATATCCGTTCTGGCCTACTCTCCCATGGCCCAGGGGATCTTGACAGGCAGATTCGGCGCGGACCATGTCTTTGAAAAGGGGGACCACCGGGCCAAAAACAAGCTGTTTCAGCCCAAGAATTATGAGCGGGTTCAGGCAGCCTTGAAGCAGTTGCGGCCCATTGCCAAGAGCAAAGGAATCACACCGGGACAGCTGGCCCTGGCCTGGGTCATTTCCCGGCCGGGAACCTGCGCCATCGCCGGGGCCCGCAATTCAGAGCAGGCGGTTCAGAATGCCGGGGCCGGCGATATCGTCCTCACCGAATCCGAGCTGTCGGAAATGGAAAGCATCAGCCGTTCGGTCACCGATTCCCTGGATGAAGATCCGGTTCAGTGGAAGTGGTAGGGCGCCCGGAATCAACCCTTCCTTTGTACCGCCTGAATCGCTTCCAGCACTTGGTCGTGCAAGGGTCCGTTTGTGGCCACAATGCCGATGTTGTCCCGAAGGGTGCGTCCGGCGGTAAATCCGAGGGGCGAGCCGCTGAAATCGGTGACCCGCCCTCCGGCCTCCGTTACGATCACCGCTCCGGCGGCGTGATCCCAGATTTTTTCCCGGTAGGATTCGGACCGGGGCAGTCGAAGGTAAACGGAGGCCATGCCGGAAGCCACCGCCGCATACTTTGCCTGGCTGTCCATGCGAATGGGCGGGGCGGTGATGCCCAGTGTGTCGCTGATTTCAGCATGCACATCGTGGGCCGCATGGGCGCTTTCCACCGATTCGCAGAACCGGACTTCTTTCGACCGACTGTGTTGATCGGTGGAAATCCTTTCCGGATCACCTCCGCTGAAAGATTTCCGAAAAGCACCTTCCCCCCGGACACCAAAAAATATCGCTCCCGGTTTATGGTTCCGGTCTGCGGGAAATGCCGGGCATCCCAATACCCCGAGCACCACTTCTCCGTTTTCCACCAGGGCCAAGGCCACCGCGTACTGGTCCTCCCGTAAAAAACCCTTTGTGCCGTCGATGGGGTCAATGGTCCAGAACCGGCCCGAGTAGTCTGCCTCTCCGGCCCCGGCATCGAGGAGGGCCAGCAGACGGTTTTCATCTTCCATATCCACCTGTTCCCGGGCCAGTTCAAAGACCTTTTCGCGCAGGGTCGTATTCTCCCGAAGCGCCCGGGCGCTTTCTTCCCCGACCACGGCATCTTCTGGAAACGCTTGCTTCAGAAAACGGGTGATGACCGCTTGGCTGCCGAAGTCGGCGATGGTGACCGGCGACCGGTCTTTTTTATGCACCGTTTCCGCTGTAACCAAAGTTCGTTGCGCTTTTCGGCAGAGAGTACCGGCTTTCTGAACCGCTTCCAGTGCGGTATGGAGTTCTTCCTGAAAACGCATGATGATCGTCTCCCATTCGTGGTGTGAATTTGCAGTCGATTGCCGTCGGATACGTCTATACACCATTCACTTTGGAAACGCGACCGCTTTCAAAAAATTCTGCTTGTCATTATATGAATTAATGCATAACATTACAGCACATGTAACCGTTCGACCGTTTGAAAGGATTCTGTCAAACAATGAATCCGACTGTTTTAACCTGTACTTTTGAAAAGGGGGAAAACTGATGCTCGACAAAAAACAACTGTGTGAAAAGATCAGAGAATTGTATCCGGATGTCGGAGAATGCGGAATCGATGTGGATGTGGACTATGACGATGCCCAGAAATCCTGGGTGGTTGATCTGAAAAAGGGCGATCAGGAACTCAAGCATTATCTGGGAGACGACGACGCCCTTCAGTGCATGGACGGTACACAGTGCGTCAGCTTGGGCCTGGAAATCGCCGAGCTTCGAAGCAATATTGAACGGCGCAAAAACGCCCCCGGAAGCTGAGAGACTTTTTATACGGTATTAAAACCGGCCGAAATCAAATATCAGGCGCCCCATCGATTGAATCAGGTCTTTGAAGGCGGGGCGCCTTTGCACGCTCATTCCTTTCTTTTTTTCTTCTTCGCCGTTTCGATCATTTCTTCAGGGCCGTTTCTTGGCTTCCACTCCGACAGAAGTTCTGCAAGCGGCCCCAAGAGACTGTTGACACTCCAAGACGGATCATCGA
>JBEPWQ010000347.1:0-4205 GCA_041642315.1 Desulfobacteraceae bacterium
AAAAGAGAGCCGCAGAAGAAAAAGCCGCTGCCGAAAAGGCCGCCGCCGAAAAGAGAGCCGCAGAGGAAAAAGCCGCTGCCGAAAAGGCCGCCGCCGAACCCATAAAACCGAAACCCGTTGCAAAGGAAGTGGATCCTATGGAAAAGACAGTCAAGTACCTGATCGCCGGTGTCGCCCTCCTTTTCACCCTAATCATTGCCGCAAGCTATTCGAATTCAAATAAATACTATATTCGACCCTCTGGAGACGGGGTCGAAATCCTGAAAGGCAAATTCGCGCCTTTGGGAAAGGAAAAAATCGCTTACCTCCCCGGCGTGGCGGCTCCTGAACCCGCGAAGGAAATATATACCAAAGAAGAAGCCCTGCCCCTGGTATTCAACCACCATGTGAGCCGTGCCGAGGGTATTCTTTCCGAATCCGCCTTCCCCAACCTGGAGGAAGTGAAATCCGAATTGGATACCGCCTCCGAGTACGCCATCACCGATGAATTGCGCGCCTCTCTGGATTCGCGGATGACGAATGTAAACCTGCTCATGTACCTCTACAAAGCGGATATCGCCGCCAGCAAGGAAAATCTCACCGATGCCCTGAATTATCTTGAAGAAAGCGCTCTGCTTAATTTGAATGAGACCCAGTCCCGGTATGTAGAAGGCAGAATCGAGGTGCTCACGGATATGATGGAGGGAAACCTGACGATTCCGCCAGAGGAGGGTAAAGAATCGATTCAACCGGAGACCTTCCATGAACAGAAGGAAGCCATAGAAGCTGCCGAGCCGGAGCCGAAAATCACCGCCGAGGAAGCGGCAGAGGAGGGTGAGGCTGAGGTCGAAAATGGTGAGGCTGAGGTCGAAAATGGTGAGGCTGAGGTCGAAAATGAAGAAGGCGGAGTAGACCTGACACCGATTGAAAAACCGAATCTCCCGACCACCTGATACATATCTGATCGCCTGCGGATTACCCGGTCTTTTTTCGCCGGTAATCCGCAGTTTTATTGAAAGCCCTCTTATCCTTTTCCACCACCGCAAGCTGCTTTCGCATACGTGTACCGACGAAAACAACCTGTAGAATCTCTACTTTCAAATCAACCAATTACCTAAAGAGAAAATTTGCTCATGAATGATTCTGTTTTATTTGAAAAAACCGACGCCATCGGATGGCTGACCCTGAATCGCCCCGAAACCCGAAATGCCTTGTCCCTGGAAGTGATTCGGGACATTCAAGCCCACCTGGAACGGGTCGCTGAGGATCGGAGGGTGCGGGTGCTCGTGATTCGAGGCAACGGCCCGGCCTTTTGTGCGGGTCACAACTTGAAAGAATTTTCCGATCCGCAAAACCAACTTCCGCATCTGCAAAAGCTCTTTGCGGAATGTACGGAAATGATGCTCTCTCTTCAAAAACTCCCCCAACCGGTGATTGCCCAGGTCCACGGCATCGCCACCGCAGCCGGTTGCCAGCTGGTGGCGGCCTGTGATCTGGCTATCGCCGAAACCGGGGCTACCTTTTCAACCCCCGGGGTGAAAATCGGCCTTTTCTGCTCCACCCCCATGGTCCCCCTGGTTCGGGTGATCGGCAGACGCCGGGCGCTGGAGATGCTGCTGTCGGGGCGGTATATTTCCGCCGAGGAGGCTGAGAAATACGGATTGGTCAATCGGGTCGTGAAACCGGAAAGCCTTGCGGAAGAGACGGAAAAATGGGCATCCGAATTGACCGGGCTAAGTCTCAAGACTCTCGGGTTCGGAAAGCAGGTATTCTATGATCAGATAGATCTGGATGAAAAAACCGCCTACGCCATTGCAAAAAGAGCAATTGTGTTGAATGCGCTCGACGAAAATGCGATAGAAGGCATCTCCGCCTTTATAGAAAAGCGGAAGCCGGCTTGGAAGGAATGAAGCAAAGAAAATGCAGGAGGGAACAGGATGCATGTCGCACTTCCTGTTCCCTTCCGGAAATAGTTCGGGAAAGAAAGCGGTTTACCGTTTCGAAAACTGAAACCGAGCGCGGGCCCCTTTCTGGCCGTATTTCTTGCGCTCTTTAACCCGCGGATCTCGTTTCACGAAGCCCGCTTTTTTCAGCATGGTTCGAAGGTCCGGATCGGCCTGAATCAAAGCCCGGGTGATGCCGTGCCGAATGGCGCCCACCTGCCCGGATATGCCGCCGCCGTTGACCGTGATGCGAATGTTGAACGACGCTGCATTGTTGGTCATGGTAAGGGGCTGGGTCATGATGATCTTGGCCGACTCAATGGGAAAATAGTCGTCCACGGTGCGGTTGTTGATGAGAATTTCTCCGTTTCCCGGGGTCAACCAGGTCCTGGCCACCGATGTCTTGCGTCTTCCTGTTGCGTAATATACGTTCTCCATGATTCCCTCGATGTATGCCCTATTGAATCGTCAGTAATTCAGGTTGCTGCGCATCGTGCGGATGCGTATCCCCGGTGTAGACCTTCAGTTTCTTGAACAGTTTGCGCCCGAGTCGGTTTTTCGGCAGCATGCCTCTCACGGCAAAACGGATCACATCCTCCGGTTTTTTCTTCATCAAGTCCTTAATGGGAACCGTCTTCAGCCCCCCGATATACCCACTGTGGTGGTAATAGCATTTTTGTTCCATTTTTCTGCCGGTCAGCACCACTTTATCCGCATTGATGACGATGACACTGTCTCCCATATCCACGGAAGGGGTATACAGGGGGCTGTGCTTGCCTTTCAGATGGGATGCCACCCGGCTGGCGAGTCTTCCCAGAACAAGCCCTTCCGCGTCGATCACATACCATTTTCCGGCATTGTCGGACTGTTTTGCACTGTATGTATATTTCTTCACCGTTCCACACTCCTGTCCTCAAAGAAAATTGGAATTTTTAAACAAATAATAAGTAAATGTCAACCCAAAAACAAATCAAACCGCCGATTCGGGGCTCAGCCGTTCGACAATCGGATTGACAGCCCTATAGGTCTCTACTAAATTGTGCTCAAGAAGCCCGCCCCTGAAAGCATGGGGACCTACAAAACAAATCATGATGTGCAACTCTGCAACCGCATGATTTCAAATGAAAATATGAATATATGACAGATCTGGAAATCGAAGTCAAGTTTTATATTTCGAATTTCAAACCGATCCGCCGCCGAATGGAGGAGATGGGAGCCGCCTCGCAGGGAAAATGGTTCGAGACCAATCTTCGCTTTGAAGATCAGGACCAAAGCCTTTTCCGGCAAAATTCATTGCTGCGGCTTCGGCGGGATTCCAGAAACCGACTCACTTTCAAATCCAGCCCCGGCCCTTCGGCCGAAGAAGACGATGCAGAGTTTAAAGTCTACAGGGAACTGGAATTGGAAGTAAGCAATTTCGAAACGATGGTTCGAATCCTGGAATCGATCGGGTACCATGTTGAACAGACCTATGAAAAAGAGCGGGAAACCTTTCATTACGAGAGCCTGGAAATCTGTGCGGACACCCTCCCCTTCGGAAATTTCCTGGAAATCGAGGGAGAAAAGGAAGCGATCCGGTCCATGGCCCGCCAACTCGGCCTGGCGTGGGAGCAGCGAATCTTACAGAATTATCTGGGAATTTTTGAATATATCCGCGAAAAAACCGGGATGAAGTGTACGGACGTCACCTTCGCAAATTTCGAGAATGTGGCCCAGGACCTGTCCACTCATATCCGTCATTTTGAAATCGGAAGTGGAATACAGTCATGACAACCTTTTCAGCGGTCGATTCTGCCACCGTATCGGTATTCACTTTGAACCTCCGCTTCGGCCTGGCCGAGGACGGACCCAATTCCTGGCGGTACCGCAGAAAAATCCTTCCACAGCTTCTCCGGAAATACGGGTCGGACTTTATGGCATTTCAGGAGGTAAACGACTTTCAGGCGGAAGACCTCATCCGAATGCTACCCGAATACCGCTGCATCGGTCGCCGACGGCCGGCACCCCGATTCTGGCAAAACAACATCCTGTTTTATCGAACCGAATGGCGGCTGGTCCTGTCGGACTATTTTTTTCTAAGTCCGACACCCGATATCCCCAGCCGGTTTCGAAAAAGCCGATGGCCCAGGCAGTGCATTCTGGGAAGGTTTCGTTCCGGGAATCGGCGAATCGTCTGCGGCAATACTCACTTGGATTTCGATGCGGATATACAGATGCAAAGCGCTCGCTTGATCCTGAATCGGCTCTCGGCAACTTCTCAGGACTGCCCCGCCGTGCTCACCG
>JBEPWQ010000348.1:0-4191 GCA_041642315.1 Desulfobacteraceae bacterium
GGTCAAAACGACCATTTTCTCTTTGATCGCTTCTGCGATCATGATGCGATCAAACGGATCTCGGTGAAAAAGCGGCAATTCCGCAGCTGCCATTGCTGTGGAAAACCCGATGGGTAAAGGAATGATTTGGAGTTGTTGAATGGCCTCGGGTATAAACCGTCGGGGCTCATCCGGCAGTTTTATGCGACCGAGATTTTTGAGTAAAGCGATTTCCCAGCCGCTTGCGGCACTCAAGTGGAGACGGTTGGATTTTTGGCGGACGATTTCTCGAACTCTTGTGGACAATTGATCCGGGGCGGCCGCCATCCAAAGGAAAACATGCGTATCAAGAAGATATCGCATGTTCTTCTTCCGGTGACCAGAAATCATCGATGATATCTTCAGGCAGCGGCTTCAGAAGATCGGTTTCCAATTTCAGCTTACCGGCATACAGGCCCAGCGGCCGGTCACCGCCCGGACATTCAAACGGCACCAGTTTGACCAGGGGTTTGCCGGATTTGGTGATGATGACCTCCTCACCGGCCAGTACGGCCGGTATGAGTTTGGAAAGATTGGTTTTTGCTTCATGTATACCGATTTTCATCGGGTCCCCCTCTCAAGTTTAGTTTAGTTTTAAACTAAACTAACCCCGCTTTCTTGTCAACGATTTTTCAAAGGTCCTTCCATACCGAATCCCCAGTTTTTTCACACGATGTCTTACGGTATTCGGATGAACCCCCAGCACGGCGGCGGCCCCGTCCGGACCGTTGATCTTTCCATTCGTGACTTCCAACACCTCCTCGATGTGGTTTTTCAATATGCCATCAAAGCTCCCGGGCCAGTCTCGAACCCGGTGCAATCTTTTTCATGCCTTTGTTTAATATTGTTCTTGATGCCGATTCCGGTTTGTAGTTTAAGGTATGGACCTTTTTCAAAACCATACCAAGAAAGGAGGCGGAAACACCCATTACGGCGAGAATGAACGCACATTTTTCTCACATGAATCGAACAGGAGGGGAATCAATGATCCACAGGGTATTGTCCAATAAAAAGGTAGGAATCCTTTTTTATATGGTCGCCGTCTGCTGCATCCCGGCAGTATCGGCCGCGGCCAAAACCGTTCAGCTGACCTACAGCAGTTTCTTTCCGCCCACCCATATTCAGAGCCAGTTGTCCGAATCCTGGTGCAAGGAGGTCGAAAACCGCACCGGCGGCCGCGTCGTGGTCCAGTACTTCGCCGGCCAGACCCTGACCCAGGCCAAACAGACCTACGACAGCGTCACCGACGGCATCGCCGACATCGGCACCTCGGCGCTGGCCTATACCCGCGGCCGGTTTCCGGTCATGTCCGCCGTGGATCTGCCCTTCGGGTATTCTTCGGGCATCGCGGCCACCGCGGTCGCCAACCAGCTCTATGAACAATTCAAGCCGACCGAATTCGAAGCCACCAAGGTCCTCTATTTTCATGCCCACGGCCCCGGTTTTATCCACACCAAAGAAAAAGCGGTTCAAAAGCTCGAAGATCTCAGGGGAATGAAGATTCGGTCCACCGGCATGAGCGCCCAGGTGGTGGAAGCTTTGGGCGGCACCCCGGTGCCCATGCCCATGCCGGAGTCCTATCAGAGCCTTCAGAAGGGGGTGGTGGACGGCTCCGCCTATCCGCTGGAAGCCAACAAGGGATGGAAGCTGGGTGAAGTGGTGGATCACGCCACCTGCGCCTATTCCGCAGCCTATACCACCGGCTTTTTCGTAGTCATGAACAAAAGCAAATGGGATTCCATCGATCCCAAGGACCAGAAGATCATCGAGGAAATCAACAAAGAATGGGCCGAAAAGCACGGGGAAGCCTGGGACAGCAGCGACATGGAAGGCATACGCTATTTCCTTCAGGAAGGCAACACCATGATCGGCCTCGATCCCAAGGAAAGTGAACGATGGGAAGAGGCGGTCGCCCCTCTGATCGTCAACTACATGAAAGAGATTCAGGGCGTGGACGGCAAAGCCGTGGAAAAGGCCATTCGCAAATCACTGAAAGATTATCAATAAACGATTGGGAAAAGGCCCTGATCGGGAATCGCCTTGAAAGGCGATTCCCGAATCGGGCCTGCACCGAACAGGCGAAATCAGATGAGTTCAGTTCTGAAATGGATACAGTGCCTCTCGAATAAGATGAGGCCGATCGGGGCCGCATGTCTGGTCGGAATGACCGCCTTGACCTGCGTGGATGTGGTCGGCCGTTATTTTCGGCGTCCGATCTTCGGGTCGGTGGAGCTGGTGACCTTTATGGGAATCTTTGTGGTCGCCTTTGCCCTGCCGTTTACCCATGAAAACAAGGGCCATATCGGCGTCGAAATACTGGTCCAGCGGTTTTCAAGAAAAACCCGGGCCGTCATCGATATGGTTACCGAACTGGTGAGTTTCGTCTTTTTCGCCCTGGTCACCTGGCGGATGGTCCTGTACGCCTTCAAGATGGCGGAATCGGGGGAGGTTTCCATGAATCTGGAGCTTCCCGAGTATGCAATCATCTTTGTGGTGGCCCTCTGCTTTGTCGCCTTCTCCCTAATCATCTTTAAGGATATCATCGAAAAAGTCGCTATTCTGAGAGAAAAATGAGTCCAACCACCATCGGCATTGTCGGCATCCTCCTTATGGTCCTGGTGTTTTTCACCCGAATGCCTGTCGCATACGTCATGGCGGTCACCGGGTTTGTGGGATTCGGGATCATCATCAATTTCCATGCGGCCTTGAACCTGATGGCCCAGAGCTTTTACGAGGTCTTTTCCTCTTACGGGCTGACCACGGTTCCACTGTTTATCCTGATGGGTCAACTGGCCTTCAACTGCGGCATCAGCCGCCGGCTTTACGACACCGGCTATAAATTTTTGGGCAGCACACGGGGCGGGCTGGCCATCGCCACCGTGTCCGCGTGCACCGCCTTCGGTGCGGTCTGCGGTTCGAGCGCCGCCACCGCCGCCACTATGGCCACGGTGGGGCTTCCGGAGATGCGCCGGTTCAAGTATGCCGATGAATTATCGGCCGGATCGGTGGCCTCCGGCGGCGGGCTGGGCATGATCATGCCCCCGAGTGTGGTGCTGATCATCTATGGCGTGCTGACTGAGCAGTCCATCGGAAAGCTCTTTGTGGCCGGGATCTTTCCGGCGATTCTGGTCACCATTCTCTTTATCATCGCCATCCTGATCTGGTGTTCCTTTATGCCCGCCCAGGGACCCCGGGGTGAAACCTTTTCCCGGGGCGCCAAAATGCGTTCCCTGCTCGACCTCGGGGAAACATTGGCGGTCTTCGCCCTGGTCATGGGCGGCTTGTTTTGGGGACTTTTTACACCAACCGAAGCCGCAGCGGTAGGGGTTTTCGGGGTGCTGCTGGTGTCGAGCATTCGGCGGCAGCTGACCTGGCGGAATTTCGTGGACGCCCTGTACGAAAGCCTGCGGACCTCCTGCATGGTGATGATGCTGATCGCCGGGGCCACTCTTTTCGGCAAGTTTCTGGCGGTAACCCGAATTCCCTTCAACATCGCCACCTGGATCGGCGGGTTCGATCTTCCCGCCTTCATGATCCTGAGCGCCATCGTGCTGGTCTATTTCATCGGCGGATGCTTCATGGATTCCCTGGCCCTGGTGATGCTCACCATCCCCATCTTTTTTCCCATCGTTGTCGACCTCGGGTATGACCCGATCTGGTTCGGCATCATCATCGTAATGGTAACCGAAATGGGGGTGATCACGCCGCCGGTGGGGATCAACGTCTATGTCGTTTTCGGGGTGGCCCGGTCCCTGCCGGGCGGGATGTCCCTGGAGTCGATCTTCAAAGGAATCCTGCCGTTTATGGTGGCGGTTCTGGCCGGGATCATCATTCTGTTCATCTTTCCGCAGATTATTCTCTACCTGCCCGATCTGATGTACTGACGGCCAAGGGCTCGACACCGGGCGACTCCGTATGGTAAGGCAAGGCGATGCCCCGGTACGACGATCAGGCGGGCTGCTGAGGGGGGCGGCCATCCTTTACAGTCCGAAAGCCCAGTTCCTGGGCGGCCTGTCCATTTTCGGATCGGCCTTTTTTCTATATATGTCCACTGTGGTGATTCGATGGGCGGAGGGCCGGGTCTCGATCGATCCTTCCTTTTTTCTTTTCGCTCGATTCCTTATGGGTTTTGCGGTGGTCAGCGCCGCCGTAACGGTCCGGCGTCATCGATTG
>JBEPWQ010000349.1:0-4183 GCA_041642315.1 Desulfobacteraceae bacterium
TTGAAAAGAGCGCTGATCATGTCTACGTATTCGCGCGGGGACATGTTCTCCTTTTTGGCGGCGCGTTCGATTTTATCGCCGTGTTCGTCGGTTCCGGTCAGAAAAAAGGTGTCTTCGTTCTTCATCTTGTGGAACCGGCAGGCCACATCGGCGGTAATCGTGGTATAGGCATGACCCAGGTGGGGCTTGGCATTCACGTAGTATATGGGTGTGGTGATATAGAAAATTCCGGACATGTTTTCTCCTGATCCGTATTAATTTTTATCCAGGTTGCCGGGCTTCGACGGCTCTTTCGTCGAAAGATCGTCCAGGTTGAATTCGTATTCTCGATTGTCCTCGGTACGCACTGCGATGCGGTTGCAGATAATATTGTGCCGGATGACCTTGGCTTTACCCTGAGGGGTGTTCACCATTCGACCGAGCTTGGGGAATGCCGATTTCAACTCGTTGTATATCTTATTTTCAAAGGTCAAACAGCACATCAGTCGTCCGCATTGTCCGGAAATTTTGGTGGGGTTCAAAGACAACCCCTGCTCTTTGGCCATGCGGATGGAAACCGGTTCGAATCTTTCCAGAAAGCTAGAGCAGCAGAGTTCCCGTCCGCAGCGCCCCAGGCCCCCGCACATCTTGGCCTGGTTGCGAATACCCACCTGCCGCATCTCGATTCGAATCCGGAATTCCTTCACCAGCATCTTGACCAGGTCGCGGAAATCGACCCGCCCCTCCGCGGTAAAAAAGAAGGTCAGTTTGTTGGCATCGAAGGTGCTTTCGACCGCAAACAGATGCATCTGTATGCCCAAATCAACGATGCACTGCTGGCAGAAACCATAGGCCTCTTTTTCGATTTCAGTATTTTTTTCTATCTGCTTGAAATCGTTTTCGGTGGCCATCCGGAATACTTTTTTCAGGGGCCGGTCGGCGGGCAGGGAATCCCGGTGCTCCGGACCCACAGCGACAACACCCAGACCGAGGCCCTGTTCCGTTTCAACAATGACCGGATCTCCCATTTTCAGCACGAAGGCACCGGCATTGAAATCATATACTTTGCCCGCTGGTTTGAAGCGAACGCCTACGACTTTTGTCATGATTCAAATCTCGATAGCCGCAGGACCAGGACCTCCATCGTGAGGCGGGGGTTGGCATTGGAGACAAGGGCCTTCTGGGCCGAGCCGACCGCCTCGATTTTGGAGAGCAGTGATTGTACCGTCATCTTCCGGGATAAATTCTGGAGAATGGGGTCTACATCCCTGTTAATCATTTTGCCGGGTGCGTACCGGCAGATGATCAGGTCTCTCAGCCAGGTTTTGATGATATCCAGTGAATCCGAAAGGATTTCCCGATGTTTCGATAGTTTTTCCGCAAACGCCAGCAGTATTCCCGGGGGCTGGGGGTGTTCGGGGTCCATCAGAGCGGCGGTGATGCGCAGAATGCCGGCCCGCCATCTCGCCCGGTCTTTCAGATCGATTCCGCCTTTCGAAGCGCCGATTCCGCCTTTCAATTCGGCCAGGGATGCGGCCTCTGCCGGATTCAGGCCGTGACGCTCGATCAGAATTTTCTGCACTCTGCTTCTGGGAAGCGGTGAGAAGCGGAAGGTGCGGCATCGGGAGACGATGGTCGGCAGAAGGTCTCCGGCTTGTATGGCGGTAAGAATCAGAACGGTCCGATCCGGGGGTTCCTCCAACATCTTCAACAGAGCGTTCGCAGCCTCCCGGTTCATGTTCTGAGCGCCGGACAGAATCGCCACCCGAATTCCGGCTTCATACGGCTTCAGCGCCAGGCTTCGGCACAGGTGGCGGATCTGGTCGATCTTGATAAAGGCTCCGGACGGCTCGACCCGGTGAATATCGGGATGGTTTCCGGACCGAATTTTTCTGCAGGAGCGGCATCGGCATCGGGCCGCGGACAGAAGTCGGCCCGGAATATCGACCGGTTCTTCGCAGTTGCATGCCATGGCCAAGGCCAGGGCGGCGGCCCTTTTTCCGATACCCTCCATTCCGGTAAACAGCAGGGCGTGCGGAATCGTTTCCTTGCGGATAACGGCGTTGATCGGGTTCAGCGCCCTTTGGCCCTCCAGAATTTCGAAGGCGGCTTCCGTCACAATCAGTAATCCACCCGTTCCTTCAATTCTTTGCCGCACTTGAAAAAGGGGAGTTTTTTGGGACTGATGGTCACCTTATCGCCGGTCTTGGGGTTTCTTCCGGTGTAGCTTTTGTAATCTTTGACGAAAAAGCTGCACAGCCCGCGAATTTCCACCCGTTCGCCCTCGGCAAGGGCTTCGGCCATACTATCGAAGAAAATCTCAACCACTTTGGCCGCCTCGGTCTTGGAAATGTTTGCCTCGTTCTTGAGGGTGGAGATCAGTTCCAGTTTATTCATGTAAACTCCTTACGCTCCTTCTGGAAGAATTGGATTCAGGAAAGCAAATTTCCACTAATTTAAAGGTAATCTTATAAGAAGTCAAGCGGTTATGTTAATATTTCAGGGAGCTTTTCGATCTCGTCGATATCCACCTGCACAGCGGCGAACCGACCCAGGACGTCCAAATGGACGATGACCCGGTCCAGCCCCTGGTATCGGGAGAATATCCCCTCAACACCTGCAAAGGGGCCGGCGATCACCATCACCCGTTCGCCCTTCTGAAAGACGGTGCCGGTGGCCACCGGTTTGTCGGTGGAGACCATGATCCGGAGAGATTCGATCTTCGAGTCCGCCACCGGAACCGGGCCGATCGCATTGCCGACCAGTCGAACCGCGCCGGTGGTTTTGACGATTTCCACATGCTCGTAAGGGTTCAGGTCGGTTCTGACAAACACATATCCGGGAAAAAGCGGCACCCGGATCATTTTCTTTCGATCCTTGCGTTTGCTTTGAACGGTGATTTTGGGAAGAAAAACCTCCATCGATTTTCCCAGAAGTCCCTCATGGACCACATTTTCGAATCGGCTCTTGGTGTGGAGCACGTACCATGCGTGTTTCAATGTATCACTTGTCATCAGTCGGTCCCAATGCCTCCCAATCCGTTGAGATAGACCATAAATCCAATGGAATGGTCGTCCAGTTCATTCAAATAGCGAAAGTTGACGGACCAGCACTGGGCCGAATAGCGCAGGCCCAGTCCGGTTTTCACGGTTTCGTCGTCGCGCAAGTTCCGTTCCACATCGAGGACCGTCGAAATCCGCCGGGTCCATTGAAGGGTCAGGCTGCCCAAAAGGGTTTCGGTAAAATCCCGGGTGTATCGGTGTTCAATCGAGGCGAAATTCCCTCGGCCGTCGCGAAGGTTGAGGGCGATATTCCGCGAACGGAAATCGCTTCGGCTGTGAGACCACTCTGCATCGGCCGCAATGGAGAAAAAACGGGACGGAGCCAGTTCGATGTCGGCGTAAAGCGGAGAAAGCCGCTCTCCGATCTCCGGATTGGATCGATCCGAAAAATTATAGCCCAGGAGTTCATCCTCTCCCCTGAATTCGTTGAGATCATAGCTCTGCTGAAGTTGTATTCGGCCGAAACGGTGGTACCGGTAATCCACAGAGGGCGGACCGGTTTTCGCCGGGTCGGGATCTTGGGAAATCGGCACCGGTGTCCGGGAGACGAAAGTCTGAATCAGTGCCAGGGTGAAGCGGTTTTTTCTTTCCAGGCGATCCAGGGCATCGAAGAAGGGAAAATCGTCTTGGTCGGTGTCTGGTACATATTCGTAAATCAGATGGGGACGGATCAGGTGCCGTATCTTTCCGGGCCACAGATCCAGTCTCTTCAACAGACCGCCCCGGTCCGGGTCCAGGGTATAGACCCGGAAGAGATCCGAGGTGATATCCAGCCGGACATCCATCATTTCCCTGTGGGGATTTCTGTCCCGGTCTTCTTCTTCCTGGAACCGGTTGATATGCCAGAGGGTTTCCCGGACCCCGAGAGAGGGTTCGAAGAAAAGACGGCGATTATAATGGAAGGGAAGATAGGCCCGGGAATAAAGATCGGTCCTATGACCCCGGGTTCCGTCCTCTCGATAGAAATGGGTGTATTCTGTGTCGACGGACCAGTACAGCGGGGTATCCCCGAGGGGTTGTCTGGACGAGTTGAGGGTGATAAAGGGAAGCTTCTTCAGGGTGGTATCGGTATCCTCCCACCGGCGGCTGATGACATTGTCATACCAGAGGGTTTCGGCATTGAGGCTGTAATAGGGCCATTT
>JBEPWQ010000350.1:0-4179 GCA_041642315.1 Desulfobacteraceae bacterium
TCTTCCACGCCGTAGGCTTTGCGCAATTCCTGAACGAACAGCCAGGGCTCGGATCCCTGGGTGGGCCGGCCCATGCTGAAGGCGGGGCCTCCGAAGACCGGCAGTGAGCTGATGATCCCGATCTGCGGCTTGTCCGGGGACTGGACCCGTGCGATGAGCCGGGTCAGGTCATATTCCAGCTGTTGCTCCCGGGCCGGGTCGAGCATCGGAATGGCCTCTTCCTGATCGGCGGAGAGGGCCACCAGGCCGAAATAGACCCGGTCTCCGGTGGGAAGATCGGCGCCCTCGATGCCGTAGCGCATGGCCCACTCCTCCTCTACCGAATCGGGCTCGGGATTATAGGTTTCCACGATGATGTCGCCGTTTCCGGCATTTTCATACTCGGAGAGGAAATCGGCCACCCGCTTGGCGTAGTTTTGAATGTGGAACGGAATGGTTTCCACCCCCTGGGAGTAAAAGTATTTGATCACCACCTCCCGGTCGAGATCGGAAATGATTTTTCGGCTCCCTGAAGACAGAGAGTAGAGATTGTCTTCGGTCAGATCCCACCGCAGGTTCACCCGGGAAAAGATCACGTTGATCAATACCAGGATGACCAGCACCAGGATCAGTCCGCCCGCTGAAAAAAGCGATTTGCTGTTGAATTTGGATGCAGAAGTCGTATCGGACATCGGTAAAGGCCTCCGAAATCAGGTGCTTCGATTCTGAATGATGATGCTGTTGGCGAACAGCATAAAGAAGATCACCGACAGGTAATAGATCAGGTCCCGAATATCGATCACCCCGCGCTGCAGAGACTGAAAGTGGGACAGAAAGCTGAGGTTGGTGACGACCTCGATCAGCCAGCCGGGGGCCCAGCCGGAGAAGATCTCGGTCACCGGCGGATATCCGGCCAGAATGAAAAAGAGGCAGATCACCACCGCCAGGATGAAACTGATGACCTGGCTTCGGGTCATGGCGGAAGTCATGGAACCCACGCTCAGAAAGGCGCCGGCCAGCAGGAAACTTCCTATATACCCGCAGAATATGGCGCCCGGGTCCGGATCGCCCAGATAGGCCACCGTGATCACCATGGGAAAGGTCAGGATCAGGGCGATGCCGATGAATATCCAGGCCGCCAGAAATTTCCCGAGAATGGCTTCGCCGACTGTGATGGGATAGGTGAGGATCAGTTCAATGGTGCCCATCCGCCGCTCCTCGGCCCAGAGCCGCATCGCCACGGCCGGCACCAGAAACATGTAAATCCAGGGGTGCCATTCAAAAAAAGCCCGAAGATCGGCCTGGCCCATTTCAAAAAAATGGCTGATATAAAAGGTAAAGAAGCCCAGCAGGAGCAGAAAGATGGCGATAAAGACATAGGCCACGGGAGATCCGAAATATCCCAGGATCTCCCTTTTGAAAATGGCGGTGACGGTATTGGTAAATTCTTTGGTTCTCATAGCTCACCTGACGGATGGTTCAACGTAACGCATGGGTTTGAAGGCATGCGGGTCACATGGTGATGTTGCGGAATACCTCATCCAGGCGCCCCTGTTCCACATACATCGATTTGAGGTCATATCGGTCCCGGGAAAGGGCGGCCATGATTCGATCCGCGATCAGGGTTTCCCGGGTTTGCGGCAGTACCCGCACCGACACCTCCGATTTCGATTCATCGATGAGGATGGTGTTTTTAACCCCCTCCACCGATCGCAGGGCGGACATCAGCTTTCCGGAGTCGGTGGGGCCGAATGTGAGGGATACGGCGCCGTGATACGGAGACCGGGTGCGAAGGCCCTCCGGGGTGTCGTCCGCCTGAATTCGGCCGTTGGCGATGATGATGGCCCGGGTGCAGACCGCATCCACCTCGTCCAGTATGTGGGTGGAGAGGATGATCGCCTTTTCCGCGCTCATTTCGCGGATCATGAGCCGGACCTCATGCTTCTGATTGGGGTCGAGGCCGTCGGTGGGTTCGTCCATGATCAGATATTCCGGATCATGGAGAATGGATTGGGCGAAGCAGACCCGCTGTTTGTACCCCTTGGATAGGGTGCCGATGGTCTGGTGGCGAACCCCGCCCAGAAAACATTTTCGGATGGTGTCCCCGACCCGCTTTTTGCGGTCGGCGCCGGTGAATCCCCGGATTTGGGCGCAGAAATCGAGGTAGTCGAAGACGCTCATGTCCGGGTAGACCGGAGCGTTTTCCGGCAGATATCCGAGCTTTTTCCGGGCCTCGAGGGAATCGTGGCGGATATCATGCCCTCCGACCACGGCGGTTCCGCCGGAGGGCGGCATGAATCCGGTGATCATCCGCATGGTGGTCGATTTCCCGGCGCCGTTGGGGCCCAGAAAACCAAGAATCTCCCCCTTTTCCAGGGTAAAGGAGATGTCGTCCACCGCCCGTTTGGAATCGAAAAACTTCGTGAGATGCTGAACCTCGATCATCGGTGAATTTCGCTCCTTATCTGGTATAACCGAATCAATGAATTCGGATGAAAGATGAATACAGGGGGCCCGATTTTCAGCCGGGCCTGAAAAAAAGAGGATATAAATTTGCCTAAGTCTTCTCTATTGTCAAGAGGTCTTTTTTTATTTATGTCCTTTCTGTTGATTGATCAGCTTGCCCTATGATATACGTTCAAACTCAATTTTTTTCCAGAAAGGATATTTTGAATGAAAAAAGAAGAGAAATCTTCTCTTGGCTTTATAGATATGACCTGGGAGTTTTTCATCTCCCTGCGACTCACGGTGGTCCTGCTGTTCACGTTGGCCGCCACCTCCATCATCGGCACCCTGATTCCTCAAAACGAGAGTCGGGAGGCCTATATTCAGGCGTTCGGTGAATTCTGGTACCGGGTTTTCTATGTGCTGGACATCTTTGATATGTATTATTCCTGGTGGTTCCAGCTCCTCCTCCTCCTGTTGACCGCCAATATCGTGGCCTGCTCCATCGATCGTCTGTCATCCCTATGGAAAATCATCTTCGTCAAATACCCGCCCTTTCGGCCGGGCATGTTCCGGAAAGGATCCCTGAAGGAGGATTTCACAATCGATCGGCCGGCGGATCAGCTCCGATCCACCTATGAGACGGTGATCGGCAAGTCCTTTCGCTACAGCAGAACCGAACCTTTGGAAAACGGGTACGTCATCTATGGGGAAAAAGGGCGGCTCACAAGGCTGGGGGTATATATCGTCCATCTCAGCGTGGTGCTGCTGCTGGTTGGCGGCATCATCGGCTCTCTGTTCGGCTTTGACGGCTTCGTCAATATTCCCGAAGGAGAGTCCGCCCGGGTGATTCAAATTCGAAACAGCAGCCAGACCCATCCCCTCGATTTCGAGATCCGGTGCGAGGATTTCGATGTCAGCTTCTATCAGACCGGCGCGCCCAAGGAATATCGATCCAGACTGGTGATTCTCGAAGGCGGAGAGCCGGTGATCGAAAAGGACATCGTGGTCAATGATCCCCTTCGGTACCGGGGCATCAATATTTTCCAGTCCAGTTACGGACAGGTGCCGCCCGATGTCCGGACCCTTCAGGAGGCGGGGGTCGAACTCTCCTTTACCAGCCTGGAGAGCGGAATGGTCTATACCCGAAAAATTCAGATGAACCGGCCGGCCCCGCTTCCGGAGGGCCGGGGGGAAATCGTGCTCAAAAATTTTCAGCCTTCCTATCTTTTTATGGGCCAGCGGGATATCGGCCCCACTCTGGTGGGCGCCATTACGCCCTCGGAAGGAGAACCGGCCGAACTGGTCCTCCCCCTCCAATTTCCCAATTTCGACCGAATGATGACCCAGATGAAGGAAGGGCGCCGTTTCGTGATTACGGTCCAGGGCTTTCCCCAGCGCTATTATACCGGTCTTCAGGTCACCCGTGATCCGGGGGTGCCGGTGGTATATCTCGGATTCGTGTTTATGATTCTCGGCTGCTTCGTCACTTTTTTCATGTCCCACCAGCGGATCTCTGTCGAGGTGACGGCAAAGGGAAAAAAAACGAGCCGGGTCATCGTCTCCGGCAACACCAATAAAAACACCATCGGTATGGAAAAACAGGTTCGCCGCCTCTCTCGAACTCTCCACGGGGTGGCTCCGGCAGGTCCGATTCCCCCCAGGGCCGGAGAAATCGGTTGATGTTTTGGCAGACATCACCTAAATTGTCACGATTTCAGCCGAGAGTGCGCGGAAGGCGATTTCCAAAGTGCC
>JBEPWQ010000351.1:0-4179 GCA_041642315.1 Desulfobacteraceae bacterium
CCACCTGAAGGTCCGGGTATTTCTGCTCCAGTTCGGGGAAATAGCCCTCCGCCACCCGGCTCAACACCTCGTTGGCGTTGGCCTTGTTGGTGTCCACCGCCGCCGAGACCGCCACCCGCCGCATGCCGTCGGTTCGGGTGATGGTGGAATAGCCGGGGGCGAACCCGATGTTTGCCACCGACAGAAGCGGCACCTCGTGGCCGTTGGGGGTGCGGATGCGGATTTTTTCGAAATCGGAGACACGGCTCCGCTCATCGGCGGTGTACCGGACCTTGACCCGAATGTCGTCCCGGCCCCGCTGAAGCCGAACCGCCTCTTCGCCGTAGTATCCGGCATAAACCTGGCGGGCCAGGGCGTCCACCGTCAGGCCCAGAGCCCGGGCTTCGGGCTTCAACTCCAAGCGCAATTCATTTTTTCCGGGGGAGAAATCGGACCGGATCTGATAGACCCCGTGAAACTCCCGCAGCCGGTTCTGAAGGTCGTCGCTCGCGGCCAGAATCCGGTCCATGTCACGGCCCTGAATCCATACTTCAATGGGCGCGCCCGGAGGGCCGGAGGACATCCCCGCAAAGGTGAGGGATTTGACCCCGGGGATGGGGCCCACCTCTTCTTCCCACATCACTTGAAGGTCTTTGGAGTGGATTCCCCGCGCTTCCGAGGGCAGCAGCACCGCATGCATCCCGCCCAGATGGGGCCCGGTGTCGGGAATCTCACCCATGGACTGTCCCACCAGGGAGAGGCTGTTGACCAGAAGCGGTTTGCCCGAAGCGGTCTCGGTCCGCTCACTGATTCGCTCCATGGCCGCCTCGATCCGTCCTACCGCCGCTTCGGTCACCTCGGGCGGGGTGCCGTTGGGAAACTCCACATTGGCGGTAACAATGAATCCGTCCACTTCGGGAAAGACCTCGAACTTGAGAATTCCTCCGCGCATGAATCCGACCGTCAACAGCAGCACGGCGACGGCGGTGCACAGGGACACATAGCGCCAGTGGAGGGCTTTGGCCAGAAAGGGTGCGTACACCCGCTCGGCGAACCATTCCAGGCCGCGGGCCACCGAATCATGCATCCGGTCGATCCCGCGACGAAGCCGCCCCTTTCGGGGCTCGCCCTCCGGCGTATCGGGATCGGGCAGATGGCTCAGGTGCGCGGGAAGCAGAATCAAACACTCCACCAGAGAGATCAGAAGGCAGGCGATCACCACCACCGGCAGGATGGAGATGAATTTACCCATGATCCCGCCGATGTAAGCAAGGGGCAAAAAGGCCACGATGGTGGTGAGTACAGCCGCGATCACCGGCATTCCGACTTCGGAAACACCCTCGACGGCGGCCTGAAGCGGTCCTTCACCCTGCTGCCGATGGACAAAGATGGCCTCGCCCACCACAATGGCGTCGTCCACCACGATCCCCAGGACCATGATGAGGCCGAACAGGGAAATCATGTTGATGGTCGCCCCCATCATCCAGAGGATGACCATGCCGCCGCCCAGGGAGATCGGTATGCCCATGCCGGCCCAGAAGCTGAGGCGAAGATCGAGAAAAAGCCACAACAGGAAGAAGACCAGCATCAACCCCAGGATGCCGTTTTTGACCAGCAGGTCGATCCGGTCCCGAAGCATATCGGTGGAATCGTAGATCACATCGATTTCGGCCCCGGGCGGGAGTTCACGGGAGGAGTTTTCGACGAACCGGTGGACCGCCTCGGAGATTGCCAGCGCATCCTCCTCCCGGCTTTTTAGGATATTCAGCATGGCCGAGGGCTTGCCGTTGACCCGGGCGGATACCGGGTCTTCGGTGAAGCCGTCATGGATGGTTGCCAGCCGGTCGAGGGTGATGATTTCTCCTTCCGGCCGGGCCAGGACAACAATCTCGGACAACTCTTTGCCGGTGTATTTTCGGCCCACCGTCCGGACCCGGATCTCCTCGCCCCGGGATCGGATGGTGCCGCCGGCCATGTTGAGGTTGCTGCCTCGCACGGCGCCGACCACCTGGTCGAAAGTGAGCCCGTATTCCCGCAGCCGGGATTCGGAGATCTCGATCCCGATTTCGTATTCCCGGGTGCCGAAGACGGTAACCTGGGAGACTTCGGGGAGCGCCTGGATGTCATCTTTCATCCGCTCGGCCCATTCCTTGAGCCGCCGGTCCGACATCTGCCCGGACAAACCCAGCAGCACCACCGAGTCCTTAATCTTCATTTCGGAGATGACCGGGTTTTCCGCATCCGGAGGAAACGTGGAGATGGCATTGACTTCTGTGCGGACCTCATCCAGCACCGTTTCTACATCATAGCCTTCCCGCACCTCGATCTGAGCGGTGGAAACCCCTTCCCGGGAATGGGTGGTATATTGCTTCACCCCCTCCATCCCCTCGACCGCCTCCTCGACCTTTCGGCTGATCCCTTCTTCCACTTCTTCGGGATCGGCCCCGGGGTAGGGGACGGTGACCGAAACCATGTCCAGGGAAAACTCGGGAAAAGTTTCCCGAAGCATGAACTTCACGGCCAGAAATCCCGACAGGAATATCAGCAGCAGCAGGATGTTCGCGAATACCGTATTCCGCGCAAAGGCGGCCAGAATGTTTTTCATGACCGGTTTTCCTCCTCGGGTGCATCGGGGATCTCCAGCAGAGCGTTTTCCAGGGGGTCGACCAGCCGGGTGATGATGACCTGATCACCGGCGGTGAGCCCCTCTGAGATGAAGGCCTCTTCGCCTTCAATTCGGGAGACCCGAACCGGAACGGTTTTGAGGCGGTTTTCGTCGGCCACAAAGACGGTGTTTTCATAGCTCACCGCCCACCGGGGCAGGCGAACCACCTGTTCCAGGGTTTTTCCGGGGATTTTTACATCACAGAACATTCCCTCCGCCAGAGGCAGGGAGCCGTTCGCATGGGCCGCGGACCGGTCCACCCGAACCGCCGCCGTGAGGGTTCGGGTCTGGGAGTCGAAGTTGACCACCCGGTGGAGCCGGCCGGTCCAGGCATGGCCTTCCCGGTCTTCGGTCCACCGGATCTCCACCGGCACCTGGACCAGTCCGGAAAACAGGGTCGAATTCGCAGTATCGCCTTTGGTTTCGAAGCGCAGCCATTTTCGGGCATCCCGGCTGTCCAGCGGCACCCGCAGCTCCAGCACCGAATCATCGGCAAGGGTCACCGCTTTCATCCCGGGGGAGACGTATTGGCCTTCTTCGATGGAGACGGTTTTGAGGCGACCGTGAAAAGGAGCCCGAATCTCCACCCGGCCCAGCTGGGCCCGGGTTTTTTCCAGGTTGGCCCTGGCCGAATTCAGGGCGGCCTTGTTTTCCCGAATCTTGAGCGGATATACTTCCAGTTGACGGGCCAGCTGGTCCACCGTGTCCGCGGCCTGGTTGTAGGCCTGCTCGGCCTTGTCCACCCCGGAGCGGGTGCCCACGCTGTCGCGCTCATAGAGTATTTTGAGGCGTTGGTATTCCGCCTCGGCCAATTCCCGGTTCCGCTTCAGGGTTTTCAGCCGCGCTTTGTCCAGGTCGAATTCTTTTTCAATTCGGGTGATGGTGTTTTCCCACTGGGCCACCTTGGCCCGGGCGTCGTCATGGGCAGCCTGATAATCCCGCGGGTCGATCTTGAAGAGCAGGTCGCCCTGCGGGATGATTTCTCCGGCTTCCAGGCGGGGATGGACTTCGATCACTTTGCCCGAGACTTCCGGGGAGATATCCACCACATTCAGTGGCCGGGCTTCGGCAAAGCCGTGGATCATCACCCGCACGTCTTCGGCTTCGGCAATCCGGGTTTCCACCTTCAGCGGTTTTTCTGTATAAACCGCTTCGGCCGGCGGGGTTTTGAGGCTCGCCAGGGCCACCATGCCCGAAATCCCGGCGGCCAGCACCAGGGTGCAGAGCAGAATGCGGGTCATCATTTTGGTTTTAAATCCGGTCTTTGTCTGAGATTCCATTGGATTTCACCTGTTTTTATTTCTTTTGCTGTTCCGCCACCACCGTTTTGACATGGGCCAGCACTTCGCACCACTTGCGGGTGGTTTCGGGGCCCAGCTTTTCTACCAGTTCGGTGAATGAGTTGAGAATTTTTCCTTCAATGTTGGCGATGTCTTCAGCCACATCGGAAGCGATCCGGACCACGACCTTGCGGCGGTCTTCCCGGCTCCGTTCCCGGGTGAGAATGCCCCGCTCGGTCAGCCGGTCGACCATGG
>JBEPWQ010000352.1:0-4178 GCA_041642315.1 Desulfobacteraceae bacterium
CCGATACCGTCCGGAAGGGTCAGGGTGAGATCCCCGCCGAGGTGCTCTCGAAATTCCTCAATTCCGTCCAGGACCTCGAGCCGACCATCCGCTTTTTTGCGTTCCAGCAGTTCATGAAAGACGGTCAGACCGCAGGCGGTGAAACCCTCCAGAATCCGATCCAGTTTACCTGGGGCGATCAAACCCCGACGCATGGCGACGAAGGAGTCGAGGCAGATGCCGACGGAAACCGCCTGCCCGTGACCGATGGAGTAACCGGACATGCTCTCCAGTTTATGGGCCGACCAGTGGCCGAAATCGAGAGGCCGGGCCGACCCGAACTCGAAAGGATCCCCATGGGTGCGGATATGGTCCAGGTGCAGCTCGGCGCAGCGGTGGACCGCCCGCTCCATCGGTCCCGAAGCCCGGTTTCGAAATTCACCCGCATGATCGAGAAGATAGTTGAAAAAATTTTCGTCTTTGATGATGGCCACTTTAAACGCTTCGGCCACCCCGCCGATCCACTGTTCAAACGACAAAGTGGATAAAAACCGGTAATCATTCAATACGGCAAAGGGCGGAGCAAAAATGCCGATAAAATTTTTCTGCCCCCGGTCGTTGATGCCGTTCTTGACACCGATCCCGGCGTCATTCTGAGCCAATGTGGTGGTGGGCACCCGAATCAGCCGAAGCCCGCGATGGATGATCCCGGCGGTGAACCCGACCATGTCCAGCACCGCACCCCCTCCGATGGCGATGATATAACTCTGCCGGTCCAGGTGAAGTTGGCTGATTTCTCCGATGATATGGCCGACTTCATGCCACCCGTTTTTGGCAGGCTCTCCGCCGGGGATGATTCGAGGCGGTGCGGCCAAAGTCATCGCACTCGGACGGGACTCGACATAATTCAGAATGTCATCCACCAGTCCTGGAAACGCCGCGGCAACGCCCGAATCGATATACACCGCAGCCCGATGCCGCCGATGTTCGCCCAGTCGGTTCAGGGCGTCGGCCAGCAGCGGATTGTTCGGGTGAAAGAGATTCCGGGTAAAGCAGACCGGATATTCAAATGGAACCGAAATGGCCTGGTGATAAGGTTGAAAGACCGGCTCTCGGGTATCGTTCATCAAAAACATCCTTATAGAAGAAAAAAAGCGAGCCGGCGAAAGATCCGCCGGCTCGTTGTATTTGGGTGAATCGGATGCGCATGAAAATACCATGACATCCGGGTGAATCATTCAAATTCCAAACCGGCCGCCTCGAAAAGGGGCCGCAGGTGGTCCAGACTTTCCCGGCCCGCAACCTCCGGGGCTTCCACATAGGGATAGAGTTCCAGACAGATGTCACCGGCATATCCCAATCGTTTCATGACCTCGAAAACCGCCTGAAAGGATATCGCCCCCTTGCCGGGAATCAGGTGTTTGTGGGTTCGGTCGGCGGCGATATCCTCGATATGCACATGACCGACCCAGGGATACAGCTCCTCGAAGGCCTCGCCGGGATCTTCCCCCACGCAGAAAAAATGGCCGATATCGAAATTGAGACCCACCGCCTCGGATTTCACATCTTCCATAAAAGATTTAAACTCCGCCTTTCGCTCGATCAGCAGATCCGGCTCCGGCTCGATCAAAAGTTTGATCTTGAGTTCTTCAGCCAGAGGAATCACCCGCTCCAGTCCTTCGTGGAACAGATTAAGGGCCTGTTTTCGCGCCATCCCGTCGAGAGGGCCTCCGGGCGGAATTGAAATACGACTGGCCCCCAGTTGGTCGGCGATTCGAAGACACTGCTCGGTATGATGAACACGGATCTCCCGCCGTTCTTTTCCCGGCTCGATCCACGAGGGGAGATAGGTGTCGCCCACGGCGAAGAGGGTGAAGCAGTTGAGATTGGTGATCTTCAGCCGATGGGTGTCCAGGGCGCTGCGAAGGGCCTTCAATTGCCCAGGCTCCACATCGGGCGGATACAGGTGCGGCCGGTCACACATGATCTCGATTCCCCCGAAACCCAGCCGGGCGATCTTTTCAATGGCATCCGTCAGGGAAAACTTGACGAATGCGTTGCTGCTGTAGCCCAGTACCATATACGCTCCTTATTCGCTCGAATTTGAAAATTTAAAACATGACTTCCAGCTCGTCGGCCCGATACATGCTCTTCATTTCCTCCGCTTCCGCTTTCTGCAGTTGGCTCAACAAGGTCTGAGAATTCCGGACATTGTTGTAGGTTGACCCCAATATATACCCCTTCTCTGTTCGAATTTGCAAGCGTCTAGTTGAAAAATATTCAAAAATCGGCCTATTGCGCTCATGAAGAAGGCAGGCTCCGCTTGCAACGGAATATTCTATTTCAAAACGGCTGCTCAAGAATTCCCGGCCATAATCACCTATACAAATCTTTTCTTTTTTGTCATATTTGAATGAATTTACCCGTACGAACTCAAATGAAAGGAGAAATCCAGCTATGAAACCGGGTTATTTTTTACCGATGATTCTGATTATGATCCTCCTCACCCTGATCCTACCGATGAATTGCGCTGTGTTTGCAGCGGAGGAAGTGGAATGGGAAACCATTCATACCCTGCAAATGGAAGTGCCGGCGAGGGATGTCGCCTTTTCTCCCGATGGAAGCAGAATCTTCATCTTATCCGAAGCCGGAAAAGTGCACCTTTATTCGGCCGCGGGCAAACCGGAAGGGAGCATCGATGTGGGAAAGGATGCGGACCAGATTCGGGTGGGCCCCAAGGGCGACCTGCTGATTTTGAACAGCCGCCGAAACAAATCGATTCAGATCGTTCAACTGGCGTATGTGCAGGATATCGATGTATCCGGATCTCCATTCAAGGGACCGGAAAACGCACCGGTCGTGTTGACGATCTTCGATGATTTCGAGTGTACCTACTGCGCCCGGCTGGTCCCGGTGCTCGATCAGGTGGTGAAGCAGTATTCGGAAGAGGTCAAACTGGTTTTCAAGCACTTTCCTCTAGGAAACCACAAGTACGCGGTGAAAGCGGCTTTGGGTTCGCTGGCGGCTGAAAAACAGGGAAAATTCTGGGAATTCCATGACCTCTTATTCGCCAACTACAACCAGCTCAGCGATGAAAAAATCGAAGAGATCGCCCAGGCGCTGAATCTGGATATGAAACGGTTTCAGGCCGACATGCAGGACCCGGCCCTGGTGAATAAGATCCGTCAAGATATGATGCAGGCGGTCAATGCCGGAGTCAGAGGCACGCCGACCCTGTTCGTCAACGGAAAACGCCTTCAAGATCGAAGCATGGCGGGATTTCGGAAGGCCATCCAGGAAGAGTTGGAAAAAGCCGACCCGTCTGAAACGGAATCCAAGTCCTGAATCGTCGATTTCCAGTGGATTCCCAAAAGGAAATTCACTCCTCCGAGGGATTGCAGTAATGGATGCTTTTGTAGCCAGGCAGGCCATCTTTGATCGCAGAAAAAACGTGTTTGCGTATGAGCTTCTTTTTCGAAACGGGATCGGCAATTACATGCCGAAAATCGATGGGGATGTGGCGACGTCCACCCTCTTATCCAACAGTTATTTAACCATCGGAATCGACAAGTTAACGGCCGGAAAACCGGGATTTGTTAATTTCACCCAAAACCTGATCGAAAAAGAGCTTCCGCTTCTATTTCCCAAGGATTTTACCGTGGTGGAAATTCTGGAAGATGTCCGGCCGGACCCGGCCGTATTGGCGGCCTGCACGAAATTTTCCCGGATGGGGTATCGTTTGGCACTGGATGATTATGTGTTGAGTGGAGCCGACATGCCTCTGGTCGAATTGGCCGACATCATCAAAATTGATCTGAGAAAAACTTCGATGGAGCAAGCATTCTCCCTGATACACCGCTTCGAGGACAAAAATATCCGTTTTATAGCTGAAAAAGTGGAAACCCACCAGGAGTACCTATCGGCCGTTGAGATTGGATTCGATTATTTTCAGGGCTATTTCTTCTGTAGGCCGGAAATTTTTCATAGCAAGGAAATCACCGGGTCCCAATTGATAATGCTTCAGGTCATCGCCGAAATCAGCAAACCTGATTATGACCTGGATGCCATGGAAAATTTGCTGCGACAGGACTTGTCCATCTCCTACAAACTCCTCCGGTATATCAATTCCGCATTTTTCAGACGAATCCAGGAAATCACCTCTTTGAAGCATGCCATACTGCTGTTGGGCTGTGAAGAGA
>JBEPWQ010000353.1:0-4177 GCA_041642315.1 Desulfobacteraceae bacterium
TGCCCCGCCGCTGGTTCAATGAACCCATCACCGCTCCCTGAAATTCGGTGGGTGTTTCCACCACCACCTTCATGATCGGTTCATGAATGACCGGCTTTGCTTTTGCATACCCTTCCAGGAAGGCGCCCCGGGCCGCGGCCTGGAACGCCATATCGGAGGAGTCGACCGCATGGGAGGAACCGTCATTGACGACAACCTTGATTCCGGTGACCGGTAGCTCCATCTTCGGTCCTTTCTCCAGACAATTTTTGAAACCCTTTTCCACCGCCGGAATGAACTGGGTCGGAATGGCGCCGCCGGTGACCTTGTTTTCGAACTCAAATTCCGCTTCGGTCGGCTCCAGGTAACCGGCCACACGGCCATACTGGCCGGAGCCGCCGGTCTGTTTTTTATGGATGTAATTGAATTGGGCCATCTGGGTAATGGTTTCCCGATAGGCGACCCGGGGCTGGCCGGTGGTGACCGCCGCGCTGTACTCACGGCGCATCCGCTCGATGTACACGTCGAGGTGGAGTTCCCCCATTCCGGAAATGATGGTATCGCCGGTCTCTTCGTCCACATAGGTCTTGAATGTCGGATCTTCTTTGCAAAACCGGTTGAGCGCCTTGGACATATTGATCTGGGCCTTGTTGTCCTTGGGAACGATGGCCAAAGAGATCACCGGCGCCGGCACGTACATGGATGTCATCGTCAGACTGGAACCCGACGCCGCAAAGGTATCGCCGGAAGCACAGTCGACCCCGAACAGCGCACCGATATGCCCTGCGGGAATGGTGTCGATGTCTTCCATCTGGTTGGCGTGCATGCGAACCAGACGGCCGATCTTGATTTTTTTGCCGGTTCGAACATTGTACATCGTATCCCCTTTGGAAAGCGTTCCCTGGTACACCCGAATATAGGTCAACTGACCGTACTGGCCGTCTTCCAGTTTAAACGCCAGAGAGACCAGCGGTTTTTTGGGGTCGCTGGAAAGCGGCACCACCGTCTCCTCTTGCTCCATGTCGAGGGCTTCGTTTGGAACATCCGCAGGACAGGGCAGGACCCTGGTGACCGCATCCAGTAGCGGTTGGACGCCTTTGTTCTTGTAGGCGGAGCCGACAAACACCGGGGTCAACTCCCGGCTGATGACGCCTTTTCGCACCGCATCCCAGATCATGTTTTCGGGAATTTCCTTCTCTTCCAGAATCAGTTCGGTCAATTCATCCGAGAACATGGAGGCCGCATCTACCAGCTCCTCCCGCTTTTCCCGGGCCTCGGCGATTAGATCCGCCGGAATCTCATCCATTCGAACCTGCTCCCCGTGCTCCCCGTCAAAGTAGACGGCCTTCATGGAAATCAGATCGACGACGCCCTGAAATTTGGATTCAAGGCCGATCGGCATCTGCATGGCCACCGCATTATGACCGAGTTTGTCCCTGAGCTGGCCCACCACCCGAAAGGGATTGGCCCCGCTTCGATCGCATTTGTTCACAAAAGCGATGCAGGGAACATTGTACCGGCGCATCTGCTGGTCCACCGTGATGGACTGGGACTGCACACCGGCCACCGAGCACAATACCAGAACGGCCCCGTCCAGCACCCGCAGGGACCGCTCCACTTCGATGGTGAAATCCACATGGCCCGGGGTATCGATAATATTGATGTGGTGCCCCTTCCATTCACAGAAAGTGGCGGCGGAAGCGATGGTGATTCCGCGCTCTTTTTCAAGTTCCATGGAATCCATTGTGGCGCCGATGCCGTCTTTGCCCTTAACGTCATGAATGGCATGAATCCGCTGGGTGTAAAAAAGAATCCGTTCGGTAAGGGTGGTTTTCCCCGAATCGATATGGGCGCTGATCCCGATGTTTCTGACTTTTTGCAAATCCTTCATCTTATTCTCACTTCCCTGTCTACTTGAGGGCGATCTAATAAAAGGGGTTCAGGAACAAAAAAAATCCCTCATTTGGACATGCACACCAGATGGGGATTCCTTACATCTTTTCTATTGTCGGTACGTCTGAAATTGACCGGAAAATAATTTCTGTTGAGAGGTTTGTCAAGCCATAAATAAAGATCGGCGCAAATATCCCATTTGCGCCGATCATATTATATGGTGCCGAAGGGGAGACTCGAACTCCCACCGGAATACTCCGACTAGACCCTGAACCTAGCGCGTCTACCAGTTCCGCCACTTCGGCATTTTTTAACGAGCAGTTTGAAAAAAACCGAAAAAAAGAATTGATTGATTTCAAAAAGTATGTGCGGTATATAGTCGGTTTTATTTGCCATGTCAAGCCAATTTTAAAGGAAACACGAAAATAATGTATTTAATCGAAGCGATTGAAAATATTAAAGAACCTTTTAACAACGCCGTTCTCACCATCGGAAATTTCGACGGCGTTCATATCGGGCACCAGGCGCTTTTCCATGAAGTCATTGAAAAGGCCGAGGCCCTGGGCGGCAGTGCCGTCGCGATCACTTTCGAACCCCATCCCGTTCGCGTGCTTTCCAAAACCGGGCACCCTCCCCTGATTACACTGCATGAACAGAAGGTGGAGCTGATCGCCAGGTCCGGAATGGATGTGCTCATTTCAATCCCGTTTACCCGAGAATTCGCTTCCCTTTCCGCCCAAACCTTTTTAGAAGATATTCTGCTTCGACGTATCGGTATGAAAGCCATCGTGGTGGGTGAAGATTATGCATTCGGCAAGAATCGTGAAGGCAATCTCTCCTTTTTAAAAGCCCATTCCGAACGGCTCGGGTTTGAAGTGCTGGTCTCCAATTGGATCCAGAGCGCCGATTTGGCCGGAGATCGAATCAGCAGCACACGAATTCGGGAACTCGTCATGAACGGCGAAATGGAAAAAGCCCGGAAAATGTTGGGTCGGCATTATCAGATTCGAGGGAATGTGGAAAAGGGACGCGACCGAGGGGGCAAGCTGCTGGGGTGCCCCACCGCCAACATCGGCCTGCAGGACGAGCTGGCGCCGAAACCCGGCGTATATGCGGTCACCGTCACGTGCAAGGAAACCACCTATAAAGGTGTGGCCAACATCGGCTACAGCCCCACCTTCGATGACCATATCTTCACGGTCGAGGTCCACATCCTCGATTTTTGCGATGACATCTACGGGGAAAAGATACGGGTCGATTTCATCGATCGAATCCGAGACGAACAGAAATTTTCCAGCCTGTCCGAACTTTCCGAGCAGATTCAAAAAGACATCCTTCAAACCCGAAAACTCCTCTCAGACTGATCTTCCGGCCGTTCATTTTCCGACTTCGGTTTTCCATTTCAATTTCGTGTTTATCTTTGAGGTAAATATGAAACTGAATTGAAAGGACAAAGGAATTGCGTGATGGAAACACTCCACATAGTCACCTATCCCGATACATTTTTGAGCAAACCGACCCTGCCGGTTGAAAACATCGACGGCGACATACAGAAATTGATCGATCACATGGCCGAAACCATGTATCAAGCGCCGGGCGTCGGTCTGGCCGCGATCCAGGTGGGCCACGGAAAGAGCATCATCGTGTTTGATGACCACCCCGATGAGGACAACCGGTCCTTGCAGGTACTGATCAACCCGACCATCGTTCAGGCCGAGGGTTCCGTGATTTCCGAAAACGAAGGCTGCCTCAGCGTGCCCGATTTCCGGGCGGACGTCAAGCGCCATGCGGCGGTGCTGGTGGAAGGATACGACCGGGAAGGAAAGCCGGTACGAATGGAACGGGACGATTTTCTGGCCATCGTATTGCAGCATGAGATCGACCATTTGAACGGCACCCTGTTTATCGATCGCATCAGCTCCCTGAAACGGCAGCTGTACAAACGGAAGGTTCAGAAACAGATCAAAACCAATGGGTAATCCGCTTCGCATCATTTTTATGGGAACCCCGGATTTCGCGGTTCCTTCTCTCCGGGCGCTTCATGAGAGCCGGTTCACCGTCATCGAAGTGGTCACCCAGCCGGACCGCCCCAAGGGCCGCGGCCGCAAACTTCAATCGCCCCCGGTCAAAGCGGCGGCGCAAGCACTGGGGTATCCGGTATTGCAGCCCGATTCTCCAAGGACCCGGGAATTTGCGAAACGGCTGTCCGAAAGCGATCCCGACCTGTTTGTCGTGATCGCTTTCGGGCATATCCTGCCGCTGAAACTGCTCAAGATTCCCCGTCTGGGCGCCGTCAACATTCATG
>JBEPWQ010000354.1:0-4161 GCA_041642315.1 Desulfobacteraceae bacterium
ATCTGGCCTTCTGTAAAAGACTCAACCGGCGGTTCCGCCGGGGCGAATCCATTGAATCGACCCTTCCTTTAGAGCATGGAAATCCGAATTTTTCTCTTTACTGCCCCATCAACTATCTCCATTCCCGCACCCTGTTGGAAAATATTATTTTCGGCACGCCCGGTAACGATGAATCCGCTGAAATGGACGCGCTTCGAAGCCTGGTGATTCGTCTGCTGACCGAAGCGGGTTTTATCGACGAAGTCACCGGTATCGGACTCGATTTCCAGGTGGGCAGCAAAGGAGACCGCCTTTCCGGCGGACAGCAGCAAAAGATCGCCATCGCCCGCGCCCTGCTCAAGGAAACCCCGATTCTGATCCTGGATGAAGCCACCGCCAGTCTGGACAATGCCTCTCAGAGCCGTATTCAGCGGTATATCAACACCGAACTGCGCGGCACCCGAACGGTACTATCGGTGCTGCACCGATTGGACATGACCCCGTCCTATGATAAAATTCTGGTACTCAAGTCAGGGCGAGTTGCGGAAACCGGTACCTATCAGGAACTTATCGAAAAAAAAGGAATTTTTCATGACCTGGTCCAAGGAAAGGGATAAACAGGAACGGGGCGAACCCCGGTCCGAGCTGGCGGAAAACTTGAGGGTTCTTCGACACTTGCAGATATTCAAGGATATTCCACTGGATATCATCAAACTCTACGCCTATACGGCCAAACGAAGGCGCTACCGAAGCGGGGAATTTATCTTTCGCCAGGGCGAACCGGCCAGGCAGGCCCATGTGATCCTCTCCGGACAGGCAAGCCTTTTTGTGGAGCGACACGGCCGAAAAATCGATCTGCAGGTGCTGGAAAAAACCGAATTCTACGGCTACATGTCCCTTCTCGCCCGGTTCGAGTGGCCGATCAGCAGCCAAGCCCTATCTGAGGCCGAATTGCTGATTCTTGAACGGGAAAGTTTTCGCAAAATCCTGATCCGTTTTCCTGAAAATTGTCTTCTGATCGTGGAAAAACTCGTCCAGATGCGGATTCAGCGGATGAAAGAACACATGCGGGTATTGACGGCCATGCTCGACGAAGATCAAGTGACGGCGATTCTGCGGATGGAGGGGTGAAAAAAAAACGGTTGACATTCCGGAAGATCCCTGTTAGGGCTACATAAAATCAGAAAGGGAATATATCCAGCGAATGAAATCCATTTTCGGCCTTATCAACATGATTAGCCTTATTATTATTCTCCTCGGCGTACTTCCCGAGAGAGAACAGGGGTTGATAATGGCCTAAATTCGCCGAGAAGAAGAATACAAAATCCGTTATCAGCCCCAAGCTGGTAACGGATTTTTTTTTGTGTGAGAAACCTCATATGGAGACTGCACCCGTGATGAAAAGCGACAACGCAAAAAAAGGCATTGAAAGGGCCCCTCACCGCGCCCTGTTCAAGGCCATGGGCTACACCGACGAGGAGATCAGGCGCCCGATAGTGGGCATCGCCAACTCGGCCAACACCATCGTACCGGGCCATGTCCATCTGGACAAAATCGTAGAGGCGGTCAAGGTCGGGGTCTACATGGCCGGCGGCACCCCCATCGAATTCGGGGTGATCGGTGTCTGCGACGGCATCGCCATGAACCACGTGGGCATGAAATACTCCCTGGGCAGCCGGGAGTTGATCGCCGATTCGGTGGAGGTGATGGCCACGGCCCATGCCCTGGACGCCCTGGTTCTGGTGCCCAACTGCGACAAGATCGTTCCCGGCATGCTGATGGCAGCGGCCCGGCTGGACCTGCCCGCGGTGGTGGTCAGCGGCGGAGCCATGCTGGCCGGAAAGCACCCCACCAAAGGGAACAAGGTGGATCTCATCACCGTCTTTGAATCGGTGGGTGCGGTACGCGCAGGAAAAATGACCGAAGACGAACTGACGGAAATAGAAGACGCGGCCTGCCCCACCTGCGGGTCCTGCTCCGGAATGTTCACGGCCAATTCCATGAACTGCCTCACCGAAGCCGTCGGCCTGGGCCTGCCCGGAAACGGCACCATTCCGGCGGTGATGGCGGCCCGCATCCGGCTGGCCAAACAGGCCGGCATGCGTGTGATGACCCTTTGGAAGGAAGACATCACCCCGAAAAAGATCCTGACCGAGGCGGCCTTTCAGAATGCTCTGGCCGTGGACATGGCCCTGGGGTGCTCCACCAATACCGTCCTCCATCTTACCGCCATCGCCCTGGAGGCGGGCGTAGAGATCGATCTGGATCTGATCAACCGGGTCAGCGAAAAGACGCCGCACCTCTGCTCCCTCAGCCCCGGCGGCAAGGACCATATCGAGGATCTGAACAGAGCCGGCGGCATTCAGGCGGTGTTGAAGACCCTGGCCGACAGCGGCCGGATTCACACCGACTGCATCACCGTCACCGGCCGGACGGTGGGGGAAAACATTCAAAAGGCCCGGGTACTGGACCCGGACGTGATCCGGCCCGTCGATTCCCCCTACCACGCCCGGGGCGGTCTGGCGGTGCTCTTCGGCAATCTGGCCCCGGAAGGCTGCGTGGTCAAACAGTCGGCGGTTCGGGAGGAGATGCTTCGCCATCAGGGACCGGCCCGGGTTTTTGAATCCGAAGAGGAGGCCACTCAGGCCATTCTGGACAAACAGATCAATGCCGGGGATGTGGTAGTGATTCGATACGAAGGCCCCCGGGGCGGGCCCGGCATGCGGGAGATGCTCACCCCGACTTCAGCCATCGCCGGGATGAACCTCGACGCACAGGTGGCGCTCATCACAGACGGACGGTTTTCCGGGGGTACCCGGGGAGCCGCCGTCGGCCATGTATCCCCTGAGGCCATGTCCGGCGGACCGATTGCCGCGGTTCAGGAAGGCGATATCATCGCAATCGACATTCCGGCCAAAGAGATCACCCTCAAGGTCCCGGACGCAGAGATTCAGGCTCGGCTTTCCCGTATAAAAAAACCCGAACCCCGCATCACCCGGGGATACATGGCGCGTTATGCCAAAACGGTTTCGTCCGCCAGCAAGGGCGCAATCGTCGAATAATCGGTCCGCGAAAGTTCCGGATGGACCATATCGCGGTATGCCTGTCGGAAACATACGTTCGGCATACTTTTTGAATTGGAAAGGAAAAAGGCATGAAGTACACCGGTGCACAAATATTGATGAAGGCCCTTCAGGAAGAAGGGGTCGACACCATCTTCGGATATCCCGGGGGCGCGGTCATCGACATTTATGATGAAATGGCCAGGACCGACATTCGACATATTCTGGTCCGCCATGAACAGGGCGCGGTCCATGCGGCGGACGGGTACGCCCGGGCCAGCGGAAAGGTAGGGGTTTCCATGGTCACCTCCGGTCCCGGGGCGACCAACACCGTCACCGGCATCGCATCCGCTTACATGGATTCCATTCCCATGGTGATTTTCACCGGACAGGTGCCCAGCCACCTGATCGGCAACGACGCCTTTCAGGAGGTGGATATCGTGGGCATCACCCGGCCCTGTACCAAGCACAACTACCTGGTCCCCACCACCGCCGACCTGGGCCGAATCGTCCGGGAGGCATTCTACATCGCCCGATCCGGACGGCCGGGGCCGGTCCTGGTGGACATCCCCAAAGACGTGGTGAGCGGAACCGCCGATTATGAAAAGACCGAAACGGTCAAACTCAAGTCCTACAACCCGACGTACAATCCCAACATGAAGCAGCTTCACAAGGTTGCGGACCTGATCAAATCCTCAAAACGGCCCATGATTTTCGCCGGCGGCGGGGTCATTCTCTCCAAGGCCCATGAGGAGCTGACGGAACTGGCCCGGCGGATTCAGAGCCCGGTGACCACCTCTCTCATGGGGCTTGGGGCATTTCCGGCTTCGGACCCGCTCTGGCTGGGGATGATCGGTATGCACGGCACCTACCGGTCCAACATGTGCACCAGCGCCTGCGATCTCATGATCGCGGTGGGAGTGCGGTTCGACGACCGGGTCACCGGAAAAACCGACGCCTTTGCGGCCCAGGCCAAAATCGTCCATATCGACATCGACCCGACCTCCATTCGCAAGAACATCGGCGTCACCGTGCCGGTGGTGGGCGACTGCAAGGCCACCCTGGCCCAGCTCAACAAACTGTTGGCCGGGGAGGATCTGGGGGACCTCCATGAAAAACG
>JBEPWQ010000355.1:0-4132 GCA_041642315.1 Desulfobacteraceae bacterium
CATCAGCAAGGTGATCTCGGTAAACGACGCCTGCACTACCGACGACACCGGGGCGACCATCGGCGTGATTCGGGTGGTGACCTACGAGCGATGATCGAATTCCGGTTTATTCCATTTTTTCAAACAAAGCCGCCCAGGAGTTGGTCTGGCCGATGAGCTTGAAAGAGCCTTTGAAGGCGAGGGCCAGCAGTAAGTTGAGGAAATGGATGGCCAAGCTCCGACGCTGCTTCAGCAGCAGGGACCGGCACATCTTCATTCGATAAGACTTCTTGCAGAAGTATACATCCCGAAGCTTCAGGCGAAACGGCGAATAATAGGCGATCTGCTCGTCGTTTTTGCCGAAGAATACCTTGATGCTCTGGGGGTAGTAGGGTTTGACGTGGTCCAGGTCCAGGTAGAAGTGGGGGTGGAACACCGGGGATATGATGAGGACATGGCCGCCGAGCCTGAGGTGGGCCAGGTAATACTCCATCAGGTTCACCACCTCATAAGGCGGCAGATGTTCGATGATATGGGACAGGACCAGCAGATCGGCCTTTCCCGCCGGCGGATGGGCTTCGAATTCCTCCAGGGTGACCGATTTCAGCCCCTTGGATCTGGCCTGGATTACGGAGTCCGGGTTTTTTTCCACCCCCAGAATATTTGTAAATCCCAGCCCTCGAAACATTTCCATTTTTCCGCCGAACCCGCTGCCGACCTCCATCACCCGCGCATCTCGGGGAATGGACGCCAGGAGCCGGGCGATCTTGGGTGTTTCGTCTCGGGAGAGGGCTCTGGTGTATTGTTTCAGCCTTTTTTCAAGAATCATGGCCTTTTCTGTGGAATCGGTGCTCGGCTCGATCCCTGCTCTCGGGCATTTTTGCCCCGATTGATGGATTAAAATGTATACCCGATGGCGAAGTGGAGTTCACCCGAGCTTTCGTCCTCCATGGGGTCGAGTTTCCAGCCGTACATGAGACCGACAGGACCGATGGGGGTCACATACCGCAATCCCATGCCCACTGCGGAACGGAAATCGTCCGAGCCCGCGTCCTCCAGCGGGTCCCGGATGGTCCCGACATCATAGAAGGCGGCCAGTTCGAAATTGAGCCCCAGATCGTATCGGGCTTCGAGGCTGCCCAAGATCGCCGTGCGCCCGCCCACCGGATCTCCCTCCGCATCAAACCGAAGCTCGTTTTCGTCGAATCCCCGAACATCGGAGGTGCCGCCCAGGAAGAAACGCTGATCTTCGGGTATGGTGCTGTCGGTGCCGAACGGGTCGATGTATCCGTAGCGGCCCCGAACGGCGAAGGTGAGCTTTTTGACCGGGGTGTAGTAGTACCGGGTTTCGAAGCGGTATTTGAAAAAGTCGTCCAGGGAGTTTTCGATCCCCTTGGAGATGTCCACCGACATAGATGAATAGATGCCCCGTGTCGGACGGGTAAACGAATCGGTGCTGTTGTAGATCAGAGACGGGGTGGTCACCAGGATCGAGCGGGGTTCGTACTGGTCTTCTTCTCCCGGCGGAACCGGGGAGTCGTCGGTGCGGTACTGTTCACGAAATTCATACCGCAGGCCGAGGTTGGCCGTGAGATTTTCAAAAAGTGTTCGGTTGAACCCGACGGCTGCGCCATAGGTTCGGGTGCCGAAATTCTGGTTCAGCTCCTCGATTTCCTCGGCAAAGAGGTCGGCGGTGGCCGAGATGCGGGTGGCGAAGAATCGGGGTTCGATGAGGCCCAGGTCGGCCCGGTAACCGATCTGGCTCACCTCCAGACCGGCCCACAGCTCTTTGTTCATGCCGAAAAGATTCCGATCTCCCGCCACGGTGTTGACGTAAAATCGCCTTCGGGTGTCGTATCCGAGACCGAATTGCAGGAAATAAGGTTTTTGCTCCTCGACATTTACCAGAAGATCGACCCGTTCCGCCTTTTCTTCCAGGCCGAAGGTCTGGAACTGAGCCGATTCCAGGGCATTGATGTTGCGGATGCTGCGCTGGGATTCCAGCAGCCGGGTCAATGAAAAAGGCTCTCCAGGTTCCAGTTCCATTTCCCTTTCAAAAACCCGGTTTCGGGTCCGGAAGTTGCCGGTGTAAAAGGTGTTCCCCATTTCCACATAAGGGCCTTCGGTGACCGAATAGGTGATGGCGGCCCGGGTCCCGTTGTTGCGGATGTCGACCTGACGGTCCACTACCACATGGGGGTATCCTTCTTCGGAGACCAGGGAGGCCAGCCGGTTTTGCTCCGCTTCCAGGAGGTATTCCCGGTAGGGGGTTCCCGGTTCCATGACCAGGGCATCCCGGGCCAGAGATTTCCGCACGACCGAGAGCCCGTTGATGTCGATCTTCGAGACCAGGGTTTGCGGCCCCTCTTCGATGGAGAGCCGAACATCCACCAGGATTCGTTCTGCTTCCCCGTCCGGAAGATCCACCCGGCGATGGTCGACCCGGGATTCGATCCGGGTTTTCCGGTACCCTTCTTGAAGGTAAAGGGCCTGGACGGCACGAACATCCTCTTCCAATTCCTCGGGAACGTATTCCCCGTCATCGATCAGGCCGGGGGGAAGAGTAACCATCTGTTCCTTGATTTTTTCATCGTCAAAGGCCTGATTGCCTGAGAGGCCGAGGTTCTCCACAATGGAGCGGGGCCCTTCCTCAATATTCAAGGTGATGTTTCGCACGGTTTGTCCGTTCTTTTGTACCGTCTCCTCCTGCTTGTCGATTCGGATGTCCAGATATCCGGCCTGCCGGTATCGTTTTTCAATATTGCGAATGCTCTTTCTGAGGCCGAAGCCGTCGGCCGCACCTTCTTGAAAGAGGACCAGATCTTTTTTGAGGGTGAAGGTCCAAAATTCCCGGTTGCCCTCGAAGGTGATATCATACCGGGGGCCTTCGTCGATATTCAGGGTCACATCCACTGTTCGACTTTCGCGGTTTTTTTCCACGGTCGGGCTGATCTTGACTTCCGGGTATTTGTGCTCGCGGTAGAATTCGGTAAGGGTGTCGATGTCGTCACGGAGGTCTTTCCGGACATACCGGGCGGGACCGTCGAACAGCAGGGAAGACTGCCAGGTGTCCAGGCGGAATTTGAGGCGAGGATCGGAATACCTGTCATTGCCCTCGATCCGGACCGTTTCCACACGGTAGTAGGGGCCTTTTTCGACATTCACATGGACGCTGTAATCGCCGTCCTCCGGGTCTTTTTCGGCCGTTACCGTGACCTTCGGGTCGATATAGCCTTCGTCTCGAAAGAGCGCCTCGATGTATTCCTCCTGCTGGGCCAGTTTGTTTCGCACCAAGGCATCCCCGGTATAAAGGGTCATTACATTGAGGATTTCCTTTTCCAAAAGGGGAAAACCGCCGCTGATGTCGATATCTTTGATTCTCGCAAACGGCTTGAGCCGAAAGGTGAGGGTGATCCGGGAGCGGCTCCAATCCGGGTCGGGGACATCGATTTGCCGGAACATACGGGAAGATTGGAGGGCTTCGATGGACTCTTGAAACTTCTCGGCGGAAAACCGCTCTCCTTCCTTTAGAAATAGGAGGCTACGGGCGATCTCTTGCCACCGTTCCGGATCCCCGGCCGTATCCTCTATTTCAATTCGAATGCGAGAAACGATCGGTTCCGCCGCCTCGGTCGCCTGGGCGTAAATATCGTTTCCCCACAGACCGGTGAATCCCAACAAGACCGCTATCATCCCCCTGACAAGCCGCTGTCGTCGCACCATGAATTCTCGCTCCTTTCGGAATTATCGAAACTCGAGTCGAAACTGCAATTCACCGCCGAAATCGCCCTCGGTATCCTGAAAGGCGGACATTAAAAGATTTTCCAGAAGCTTGTATTCGGTGGTGGCTTTCTGGACCGTTTCTCCGCCTCGCCTTTCCATACCGTACTTCACGGTCACCCGTCTGGAAAGCTCTTTTCCCACCGTGACACGGATCTCATCCTCTTCATCCGCATCACCGTTTTTTCCGTTTTCACCTTCCTTGTAATCGAATTCGACGTCGAGACCGGTGGATTTTTTGATATTCTCCTGGAACCGGTTGGATACGATTCCGGCCAGAAGCTCCTTGGGCGACCGGGACCCGCCGCCGTCGCCTTGGACCAGTTCCCGGGTCGTCTTGCCCAGAGCCAGCAGGGAGAGGATGTCGGCGTCC
>JBEPWQ010000356.1:0-4129 GCA_041642315.1 Desulfobacteraceae bacterium
GGGTTCGATTTCGCTCCATGGGTATCCAGACCCTGCTGCTCAGACGGCGGGCGGCCCGGCCCGTATATTTATACATACACGAGGACCGGGTGGAAATCCGGGACGCCGCCCACCTCTGGGGCCTGGATACCCAAGAGGCTCAGAACCGGATTCAGGAAGAACTGGAAGAGAAGGGGCTCAAGATATTGACCATCGGTCCGGCGGGCGAAAATCGGGCGGTGTTCGCCTGCATCATTTCCGGAAAGGACCATGCCGCCGGGCGCACCGGCATGGGCGCGGTCATGGGGTCAAAGAACCTCAAGGCGATCGTTCTCGGCAAGGGCCATTCCGCCCCCCGTCCCCGGCCAAAAGAGAAGCGGGCGGGCAAGGCCTATCTTCAGGCGATCAAATCGGGGGTAGGCTATGCCGAGTTCACCGAATACGGCGGAGCCGGATATGTGAAGGCGGTCAGCGACAAGAAGATGATCGGGACCCGAAATTTTCAATCGGATCACTTCGAGGCCGCCGACAAGATCGACGGCCGCCATCTGAAATCCGATCTCATCCGCTACAGCGGGTGTTTCAGCTGCCCGATCCAGTGCAAGGCCGACCTCACGTTCAAAACCGGTCGGCGCAAGGGGTATTCCGGCACCCGGCCGGAATTTGAACCCATGATCAATCTGGGGGCCAAGTGCGGGCTGGAAGACCTTCAAACCCTGGTCTTTTTAGACAATCTTTGCTCCCGTCTCGGGGTCGATTCCATCTCCGCGGGCTCCGCCATCGCCTTTGTGATGGATCTGCATGATCGCGGCATGTTATCTGCCGAACACGCCGGCGGTCTGGATCTGAGCTGGGGAAACGGCGATACCATGGAAACCCTGATCCGCCAGATGGCTTCCGGGGAAAAACTGGGCGGCATTCTGGCCCGGGGGATTCTCCGGGCGGCGGAAATCCTGGGACCGGAGGCGAAGCGGTACGCCGCCCATGTGAAGGGGCTCGACATGTCGGCCTACCATCCCGGCAGATCCATGGCCACCGCCCTGACCTATACCGTGGCCAGCCGCGGCGGCGACTACAACCACATTTATCAGTCCATCGAATACGGGTGGACCCCGGAGCAGGCCCGGAAGGAATTCGGTACCCCCAAGGTGGTGGATATCCATGCGGTGGAAGGCAAGGGTCGAATGCTGAAACGGGCGCTGCTGGTCAATATCGCCCTGGATTGCCTGGGGCTTTGCAAGGTGCCGTCCCTGTCCATCGTCAGGGCCTATGACCTCAAGCACGAGGCGGCCTTGACCGCCGAGTTCACCGGATGGGAGATCACCCCGGAGGATCTTTTCAAGGCGGCCCATGGAATCGCCGATCTGGAGCGCCGACTCAACCTTCGCCGCGGGCTCTCCCCGGCCGAAGACCGCCTGCCGGATATGTTTTTCAACGATCCCGAACCCCACCTCACCCGGGAGCGGATGGCCGCCATGCGAAAGGAATTCTATTGGGCCATGGGTTGGGACGAAGAGGGCCGGCCGCGAGGCGAGTGGACGCCCAATGCACCCTGGAAAATGGCCGAACCGATGGTCGGCAGCCGCATGAACCTGTACCAGCACCTCAAAAATTAGAATCGGACCCGCACATGATCGAATCGCCGCCCATTGCATTTTCCCCCCGATTGACCTTCTTGTCCGACACCGATAAACCAAAACTGTATCAGGCGGCCCTGGCGCTTCTGGATGGCGTGGGCATGAAAATTCAGCATCAGGAGGCGATTTCCTTATTGGAAACGGCGGGATGCCGGACGGCCGACGGCTGGGTCAAGATTCCGTCTCATCTGGTGGAGCATACGATTCGCAGCGCCCCGAGCAATATCCCGATCTTCAACCGGGAAGGAGAGCAAGTCATGGATGTGGGCGGTCGGCGGTCTTATTTCGGCACCGGTTCCGATCTGGAGAACATGGTGGACGGAGAAACCCTGGAACGGCGATCCAGTACTTTGGCGGATATCGAGACGGCCGCACGGCTCTGCGATGCACTGGGCAATGTAGATTTCATCATGTCCTGCGGGTATCCTCATGACGTCCACCCCGACCGGGCAAATTTAGAGAGCTTTCTGGCCATGGCCAAAAACAGTGTAAAGCCGATCGTCACCATCGCCGTGGACAGGACCGACCTCGCTGTAATGTGGGAAATTTCAAAAGTCATTCGGGGCGGAGACGAGGAACTCCGGGCCAAACCCTATTCCATTCACTACACCGAACCGATCAGCCCGCTCAAGCATCCCCGCACCAGCCTCAACAGGCTTCTTTTCTGCGCGGAGACCGGCATGCCGGTGATCTACTCCCCCGCCCCCATCGCCGGTTCCACCGCCCCCATGACCATTGCCGGGCATGTGGTGCAGGGGCTGGCCGAATCCCTCTGCGGACTGGTCATTCACCAGCTGAAAGCAGAAGGCGCCCCCTTTCTCATGGGAATGGGCGCGGCGGTACTCGACATGGCCACCACCCAGTGCACCTATAACGCCCCCGAATACCTGATGGCCTACATGGCCGCCGTGGAGATGAGCCATTATCTTGACATCCCCAACTGGGGATACGCCGGCACCTCCGACGCCCAGATTCCGGACGGCCAGGCGACTTTCGAAGCGGGGCTTCTCACCTTCATGTCGGCCGCCGCCGGCTCCAACCTGAATCATGACCTGGGCTACCTCGATTTCGGACTCACCGGGTCCCTGGAAATGATCGTCATCCTGAACGAGATCATCGATCAGATTCGGCGGATACAGCGGGGAATTCCTGTGGACGACGACCAGATCGGCCTCTGGGTGATCGCCGAAACGGTGCAGAAAGGCCATTTTCTCACCCACCCCCACACCCTCAAGCACCTCCGGTCCACCCAATGGCGACCCCTGCTGATGAACCGCTACGGTTACAGTCGGTGGAACTCCCTGGGGCGAACCAGTCTGCTGGAACGGGCCCGAACGCGCATGAAATGGCTGATCGAGACTCATACCCCCAAGCCGATTGCACCGGAAATATTATCCGCCGTTGAAGCACGGGTGTCCTGTTATCGGGCTGCTTGAAGACCCACCCCCTGAAAGGCCCCATGGTTTGGGGCGGTATTTATCGGGAAAATTCACCGAACCATTTTTTCAGTGACAAATTACCCGATTTGTGAAACAAATTTAATCGATTCTCACCCAATACACCTTCGAGGATACGATTATGTTCACTTACCTTGATCCCGTTTTTCTGGCCCGGGTTCAATTCACTTTTACCGTGGCCTTCCATATTCTGTTTCCGGCGTTCACCATCGGTCTGGCCAGCTGGCTGGCGGTGGTGGAATGGCGACTGCTCAGAACCGGAGACAAAATCTATGAGGAAGTCTACCGCATGTGGGTCAAAATCTTTGCGGTCACCTTCGGCATGGGCGTGGTCTCCGGCATCGTCTTGTCGTTTCAGTTCGGCACCAACTGGTCGGTATTTTCAGACCGGACCGGCAATGTTCTCGGCCCCCTGCTCGGGTACGAGGTGCTGACCGCCTTTTTTCTGGAGGCGTCCTTTCTCGGCATCATGCTCTTCGGATGGGACCGCGTCAGCCGAAAAATGCACTTCGCCTCTACGGTGGTCGTGGCGTTCGGGACGCTGCTTTCTGCTTTCTGGATTCTTTCCGCCAACAGCTGGATGCATACGCCCCAGGGATATGAAATCGGAGAAGCCGGAATTTTATACCCGACCAACTGGCTGAAAATTATTTTCAACCCCTCCTTTCCCTACCGTCTGGTCCACATGGTAACCGCCGCCTACCTGACCACCGCCTTCGTGGTGGGCGGCATCGGCGCCTACTATCTCTGGCGGAAACTGCATGTACGCCAAGCCCGGGTGATGCTGGGCATGGCCATGATCATGGCCGTTTTCGTGGCCCCGGCCCAAATCCTGTTCGGCGATTTACACGGCCTGAACTCCTTGGAATATCAGCCGGCCAAGGTGGCGGCCATCGAAGGGCTTTGGGAAACCCAGCGGGGCGCTCCCCTGGTCCTGTTCGCCTGGCCGGATCAGGAGGCGGAAACCAACCGGTATGCGGTTGAAATTCCCAAGCTCTCGAGCCTGATCCTGACCCACGACTGGAACGGCGAAGTCCGTGGGCTCAAGGAGTGGTC
>JBEPWQ010000357.1:0-4110 GCA_041642315.1 Desulfobacteraceae bacterium
TGTAACCGATCTGGTGTTAAAGCATTGCCTGTTTCTGAAAAAATTCACCATTCCGCAGCTGGCCCAGAAAACCAGACTCTCCGGTTCGGTGATCACGGAGATTTTCAATGGCCTCAGAAAGGACGGATTCATTGAAATCGCCAAGGGGGACACTTCGTTCCGGACCGCTCTCTACGAATATCAAATGACCGATGCGGGCATCCATCGAACCCTTCAGATTCTGGAAGAATCGAGGTATGTCGGGCCGGCGCCGGTGTCATTGAACGATTATCGATATGCCGTCGGTATGCAGACCATTAAAAGCGTTGAAATGACCAAGGCGCAGCTCAAAAAAGCCTGTGCAGGCCTTTTCGTCAGCGAAGAAAAGATCCAAATCTATGGTGCGGCGATCAATTCGGCCAAGCCGATGTTTTTGTACGGCCCGCCGGGAAACGGCAAAACGACGATCGCCGAATCGATCGGGCATGCCCTTCCCGGAGAGGTCTATGTGCCCCATGCGGTCCTGGCCGGAAATCAGGTGATTGTGGTGTATGATGAAGTCAATCACAAGGCGGTGGCTTCCGAGGCGGCATCCGAAGAAGCGACGGATCGACCGGATCAAAGATGGATCAAGGTGAAACGGCCGGTGGTGACGGCCGGCGGAGAACTCACCCTGAAGACACTCGATCTGGACTTCAATCCCAGCTCCAAATACTACGAAGCCCCCCTGCAGATGAAGGCCAACAACGGCCTGTTCATTGTGGACGATTTCGGAAGACAGATTGTCGATCCGAAAACGCTGTTGAACCGATGGATTATCCCCCTGGACCGCCAGACCGATTTTCTGACCCTGCACACCGGCATGAAGTTCGAGATCCCGTTCGATCAGCTGGTGATTTTCGCGACCAACCTTCCCCCCAAAAAAATCGCGGACGAGGCTTTCTTGAGAAGACTTCGCTACAAAATCAAAATGGACCATCCGACGGCTGAAGAATTCCGAAACATATTCACGATCATTTGCCTGTCCAACCGCATCCCCTTTGATGACGATGCGTTTGATTATCTATTGGAAAAGTATCAAACCTCGGAAAGGGCGTTTTCGTGCTGCCACCCCAGAGATATCGTCGATCAGATTATTGATCATGCACACTTCGCCGGAAAGCCCCCCGAAATAAACGAAAGTTCAATCGACAAGGCCTGGGAGTATTATTTTGTGGATTGAGGTCTTTTTCAACCCCCATTGATTCTCTGCCCCGGCCCAAACATTCTATCGGACCGATATCCCCGCGACCGGTAAACTTCGGTCGATTTTCGGCCCATCCAGAACTTCGCGCACTTTGGACAGCAGGATCTGTGCTGTAAACGGTTTTTGCAGAAAGGGCGCCCCGTTGACCGACATTCCGGAAGAGACCGCCGCATCGGCACGGTAGCCGGACATAAACAGCACCTTCAGGTTCGGATATTTTGAAATCGCCTCGAAAAAAAGCGCTTTCCCATTCATCTGGGGCATGACCACGTCGGTCAACAGCAGATGAACCGGCTTGCCGTATGCCGCCAGCACCGCCAGTGCGGCGATGCCGTTTTCCGCTGCAAGAACCGTGTATCCCTGCCTTTCGAGAATCTCCTTTGAAATAAGAAGGACTTGCGCATTGTCCTCCGCGAGTACAATCGTTTCCGTCCCCTGAATGTCTGGTTTTTGAATCCGGCGGGGATTCAGACGGGGTTGCGTTTTCTCGCGTATCGGAAAATAGATGGTAAATACAGTGCCCCTTTCGAGTTCACTATCGACCCGCACCGTTCCGCCGTGCTGCTGGACGATGCCGTACACCGTGGCCAGACCCAGCCCGGTGCCTTTTTCCCCCTTTGTGGTATAGAAGGGTTCGAAAAGATGCTCACGGGTCTCGTCATCCATGCCGCATCCGGTATCGCTGATCACCAGCATGGCGTATCTGCCCGGGACTGCGCCCGGATGTTCGTTCGCATACGCCCCGTCCAGGGCCACGACATCCGTTTTCAAAGACAGAACGCCGCCCTCCGGCATGGCATCCTGGGCATTGACCGACAGGTTCATGATGACCTGCTCGACCTGGCCGATATCCGCCTGAATAATGGGGCTGCCGTGTGCGGTGACGATCTCGATATCGATATCTTCCCGAATGGTGCGGCGAAGCAGTTTCTCAAAATCCACCAGCACCTGATTCAGGTGTACAGGCCTGGTTTTCATTTTTTGTTTGCGGCCGAAGGCGAGAAGCTGGTGCACGAGGTCTTTGGCGCGCAATCCGGCACCCAGGATCTGGTTCATGAACTCCCGCTTTTTGTCACCGGAATCAAACTCGTGCAAGAGCAGTTCACAGTATCCGATAATGGGGGCGAGCAGATTGTTGAGATCGTGGGCGATTCCGCCCGCAAGCCTGCCGATGGATTCCATCTTCTGGGCCTGGCGGAACTGATTGGCGATCTTCATCTTTTCAGATTCTTCTCGCTTTTTATCGGTAATGTCGATGATCAGACCGCTGAATCCTGCAAATCGATCCTCCTTGACGATGGGGGTGGCCAGCACCAGAGCGGGAAAAACGGAACCGTCTTTTTTGACCACCCGATATTCCACCATCCCGAGCCGCTCCCCCTTCAGCCGTCTTCCGATATGTTCTTCGGCCCGGTCTCTGTCTTCCGGGACGATCAGATCCAGGCCGTGTATGCCGCCTTTCAAATCCGCCTCGAAGTATCCGAAAAGTTTTCGGCCGTGGCGATTGGCAAAGGTCACCCTTAAATCGGGGTCGGTTTCAAATACCGCCACCGGCAGCATTTCCACCAGGTTCCGAAAGCGCTTTTCACTGTCGCGAAGCGCCTGTTCCGCCTGCTTGTGGCCGGTGATATCCCGGACGATGGCCAGCATCAGATCCGCTTCACCGAAACGGACCCGGCCGGTGTTCACTTCCGCCTCGTAAACGGTGCCGTCTTTGCGTCGGTGTTTTTCTTCTAGAATGACGGCGTGATCCGGGCGCCACTGCCGCCATCGCCGAAGAATGGCTTCCGCTTTCAATGGATCCGGAATCAGATCAAACACCCGCAGACCCAGGAGTTCTTCTCTGGAATAGCCGGTCTGGGTAACACCGGCCGGGTTGACATCGACAAAGCGCCCGTTCAGGTCATGCAAAAATATTCCATCCGCGGATTGTTCAAACAGGGCCTTGTATTTCAGCAGGTTCTTTCGCAGCGCTTTGTCCATTCGCCTTTTTTCGGCACGGCGACCGATTTCGGCCATGGCCGCCCCCGCCAGATCTCTGACCGTTTCTATATTCTCCGGTGTCCATGCGCGTGGTTTGGAGTCCAGCACACAAAATGACCCCAGCACATAGGAATCCGGGCTGAGCAAAGGCACACTGAGGTACGCGGCGGCCGAGAGGGCTTCCATCGCCGGGTGGGTCCGAAATTCCGGGTGTTTTCGCGCATCCGCAATCACCAGCGGTTTTCGGGCCACCCGGTTGTGCCGGCAAAAAGAGATGGACAAGGGCGTCTCGCGAAGGCGGCTCCATGGCTCCGGCAAACCGACAGCGCTTTTGATGAATTGCCGATCGGCATCGATCAGAGACACCAGGGCCGCCGGCGCACCGGTGCACCGGGCTGCCAGACGCGTCAGCCGGTCGAAGGCTTCCTCTTCAGGGGTATCCAGAAGGGCGACGGCACGAAGGGCTTGTAAACGGGCGGGATGGTCCACTGAGTCGGGGAAAGAATCTGTCGGCATAATCTCGATACCTTGCATGTGTCAATGGATCGTTTTCGGCCAAACTCCGCTGTAACGATAATTGTACGGTATCTTTCAGGGCAGGATCATCAGCAAAATTTCGGTGGGTTCGAGAACGGCGACATATCCCCCTTTCTCCTGCATCGTGATGGCACCTGCTTCCAGCAATTGGCGAACCGCCCATGGAGCGGTTCGTGGGGCCCCTGGCGATGCGCCAAAAAGACGCGCCAAGGTGCTGCCGGGGTTCAGCTTCCGATAGAAACAAACAAAATGGAAATAAAAAAGCCGAGCTACCTTCACGAGGCAACCCGGCCATCTTCGTAGAAGATCCGTGGCTTTCCGTCCCCACCTCACGATGGGTTTGGCTTTGTCTTTATCTTTGTGAC
>JBEPWQ010000358.1:0-4108 GCA_041642315.1 Desulfobacteraceae bacterium
GTGACCGTTTCCGGCCCGTATTCGGGGGGCCGGGGCCGGAAACGGTCGCCGGATTAGGCACTCATCAGCATTTCCTTCGCTTTCGACAGATCCTGGCAGATTTCAAGGTGCCGGGTCTCTTCCACCTCTTTCAATTCCTGTGAAATAGCGGCGGACCCGTTGACGCTGACATGAATCTTCATACGGCTGCACAATTTCATAACGGAGAGAATGATCTTGATCAGGGATACCGTCACCTCGTTGTTGTTTCCCAGATTCAGAATCAGAAGGGAGCGGTCCGCATCGCTCATCGTCTTCAAATATTCCTTGGCGCTCTCCTCGATTTCCGTGGCCACCGCCCGGTCCACCTTGTCCGGCACATGGAGCACCTCCAGATCTCCGTCCGAGGTGAAATACTTGCCGGCTGCGGATTCCTCCTTTTCTTTCAAAAGGACAATTCCTTGTATTTTCTCAATAAAAACCTCGGCTTTGAAGGGCTTCAGCATATAGCCGGCGGCTCCCTGTTTGAGGATTTCCATGACGATCTCTTTTCCCGCCTCGGCCGTCAGCATCAGGACGGGAATGTCTTTTGTGGCGGGGTCGCTTTTCAGCTTGCCGATCATTTCCATGCCGGTCATGACCGGCATGGTCACGTCCAAAATAATAATGTCGGGTTTGTGATTGAGCGTCAGGTTGAGCCCCTCCACTCCGTTTTCCGCTTCAAACAGTTCACAATCGTACGGCTTCAGGGCTTTTTTGACGATGGTCCGGATTAGTTTGCTGTCATCAACTGTAAGGATTTTGATCGGCATAATGTTCACTTTTCAGTATAAGGGTTTATGGAACAGGCGAACCGGTTTTTTCGGGGTGAATGATGAGCGGGTCTCCTACGGATGAACGGTCGTTTTCTGAAGTCTGTACCGCTTGATTTTTTCAACCAGCGTGGTTCTTTTCAGCTGCAGAAGCTTGGCTGCGCGATTTTTGACCCAGTGGGCTTTTTCCAGAGATCGCAAAATCAATGCCTTTTCAAATTCGCTGACCGCCGTATTCAGGCAGATGCCGTCATCGGGAAGGTCGACATCGAGAGGCGGGGTGCTGTTGTATTCCCTGGTACACCGCCGGGGCAGGTCCTCGGGCATGATCCGTCCGCACCCTTTCAGCACGACCACCCTTTCAATGATGTTTCGAAGTTCGCGGACGTTGCCGGGCCAGTTGTAGGCGGTCAACATCTTCAAAGCCTCCGGGTGAACCCCTTCGACACTCCGGTTGTTTTTGCAGTTGAACATATGGAAAAAATAATCGACCAACAGGGGAATATCCGATTTTCGATGCCGCAGCGGGGGGATTTGAATGGGAATGACATAGAGTCTGTAGTACAGGTCTTCCCGAAAGTTCCCATTCTGAATCTCTTCCTCGAGGTTCTTGTGGGTAGCCGCGATGATCCGTACATCCGCCTGAACCGGTTTGTTGTCTCCAAGAGGTTCGAACTCTTTCTCCTCCAGGACTTTCAGCAGTTTGACCTGCATTTCCAGATTCATGTCCCCGATTTCATCCAGAAAAAGAGAGCCCCCGTTCGCCTGTTCGAATTTTCCGATTTTCCTGCAGGTCGCCCCCGTAAAAGCCCCTCGAACATATCCGAACAGCTCGCTTTCTATCAGGTTTTCGGGAACTGCGCCGCAGTTGATGGAAACGAACCGATGATTCCTGCGGTTGGACGACTGGTGGATGGCTTTTGCGATCAGCCCCTTTCCGGTTCCGCTTTCCCCTGTGATCATGATGGTGGTTTCGCTGTGAACGACCCTTTGCGCCATCTTGAAAACCTTTCGAATTTCCGGGCTCTCTCCGATGATGCTTTCAAAAGGGCAGGGGAGGCTTTCTTTGGAATCGTTTTGAACAGCAGGTTTCAGCATTCGCGGTTTTCCTTTTCTCGATTCGATTCAGATGGGGCATTTGTCGGATCCAACATCGGCAACCGTATGGACATCGGCAACCGTATGGGCGGACACTCCGGGGGAAGCATTTACTACCAAAAAATGGTCTTCAGCTTACAAAATTTGTAACCGGCCGTCCTCGGTAAAAAAAGTCTCATACAGGTTCAACTGCAGGAACAAGGGCTTCAAAACGGCTAAAAACTGTCAAGCGCAGGGCTCGAATTCGCTTTCATGAATCTTCCCCATGTCTCCCATGCCTGTACCTCAAAGCAAAAGATATGCCTCCCGTCGAATTATCGGACAGACCGGAACGGTCGTTCCCAAACTGAAAATCAGGAATTCCCCGATTTACGCCTATTAAAAATTTTAATATAAAGGGTTCCTGTTTACACAAAAAATCGATGAATAACTCTTTTCAGGAAAGGGTTATGCCTTGTTCCATTTTGTATAGAGGATTTACCCAACCCGTGTTTTTGCATTTGTGTGTTTGAGATGGTTTCACCGGATCACCCGGGAAGTAAATCGCTTCCGGCAAAGCTCAGCAGACCCAGGCTGCAAAGCGTTTATCCGCGAAAACGCGTTTTCGAGGCGCTATCCGGTATGGATCCTTTTGGGGCGGTGTGGGTGACCGGTCCTGCCGGATCGGGAAAAACCACGGTGGTCAATCATTACCTGAAGGACCGAAATCTGCCGTGTCTCTGGTACACGATCGACGAGGGCGACTCGGATATCGCCTCCTTCTTTTATTACCTGAAATGGGCGGTAAAAGCCCATTTCCCGCCCGATGCCGTTATTCCCCCCATCATGACGCCGGATTTTTTTCCGAACCAGGCCCTGTATGCGAAACGGGTTTTCGAAAAAATCTTCGCCCTGTTTGCTTCGCCTTTTTCCTTCGTTTTTGATGATTATCAAGAAGTGACGGCGGAATCCCCTCTGCACGAAGTGCTGTGCAGCGCGATGTCACAGATTCAGACACCCATCCACATGTATGTGATCAGCAGGGATGAGCCGCCTTCGGCGTTTGCCCGGTCGCGTGCCAACTGCAGGGTCAGCCTTCTGGGCTGGGAAGTGCTCCGGTTGCGACCTGAAGAAACCCGCGGTATCGCCTATCATGTCACCGCCAGGGAGGTGTCGGAAAAGGTGATCGCAGATCTTCAGGCCAAAACGGACGGATGGGTGGCCGGCCTTATTTTGCTTCTGAGACGCGGGGAATTCGAAGGGGTGGAGCCGAAAATACTGAGCAGACATACGCCCCAGGAAATCTTCGACTATTTCGGCGGCGAGATTTTTAAAAAATTGCAGCCGTCGGTCCAAGCCAAACTGCTTCAGTTCGCCTTTTTACCCAAGATATCCGCGGCGGCCGCGAAAAAAATCACCGGAAATGAAGATGCGGAAGACCTCTTGCGGCGGCTTCATCGAAGAAACGCCTTTCTGAACCGGCTGGTCGGAGATGCAACTCTGTTTCGGTTTCATCCTCTCCTCAGGGATTTTCTTCAGATGAAGGCCCGAAATACCCTCGGTTCGGAAGCATTTGCGGATCTGCTGCGCCGGAGCGCAGCGATTCTGGTGGAAGAAGGTGATGTTGAAGAGGGCGTGCGACTTTACATCTGTGCAGGGGAAATCGAAACAGCGGTCGAGCTGATCCTGTCTCGGGCGTCCCTTTTCGCAGAGCACGGACGGTTTCGAACACTGGAAAAGCTGATCGACTTGTTGCCGGGGTCGATCGCGGAACATTCACCATGGTTCATCTATTGGCGGGCCATTTGCCGACTGCCGTATGCGGTCAAAGAAGGCTGCGATCAGCCGAGAACAGGGGCGTCGCGCGAACTTTTTACCAAAGCCTTGTCACAGTTTGAAGCGGAGAAAAATCAGGCGGGAAGCTATCTGGCTCTTGCCGGCATTCTGGAATCGATATCCATGGAGATGGATGATTTTACGCTTTTGGACCCGTGGATTGCCAAATATGATAAATTGCGAGCGTCCGTGGGGCCGGTTCAGAAGAAGGAAGTCGAGCTTTGGCTGACTCCGGCGGTCATCGGCGCATTGGTGATGCGCCGGCCCGATCATCCCGGGTTGGCGGAATGGATCGGCAAGGGTCTGGAGATCCTCAGAACGGCGCCGAATTCGGCCCCGGGAGTCAGAATTTTTTTACCCCTCCTTCTGTTGCGGATTCTGCAGGGAGATCTTGCGGCGGCCAA
>JBEPWQ010000359.1:0-4105 GCA_041642315.1 Desulfobacteraceae bacterium
AAGCCGAACATTTGCGTAACACAAAAGAAGGAGCCGCTATGCCGATAGATTTTACCCCATACTTTCAAAAATATGAATCTCTTCTGAAAACTGCAGATTCCGTTTTCGAAAAAATGAAAAACGAATATCCGGATTGCGTCGCTTGCAAACCCGGGTGCGCGGATTGTTGCAAGGCATTGTTCGATCTCACCTTTATTGAGGCGCTATATATCAATCATCAGTTCAATCAGCGCTTTGAGACGCGTTTAGAAGAAAAAGCAAAGCTGATTGAGAAAGCGAACCGGGCGGATCGTGAAGTATACAGGATCAAAAAGCGGGCATACAAGGAATTGGAAGAAGGAAAACGAGAGGAAGATATTCTTGCCGATTTAGCCAAAGAACGCGTCCCCTGCCCCCTTCTCAATTCAGAAGAACAATGCGACCTTTATGACCATCGCCCCATCACCTGCAGATTCTATGGAATACCCACTGCTATTGGAGGCCAAGGACATACCTGTGGAATATCCAATTTTGTAAAAGGGGAGCAATACCCGACCGTCAACTTGGACATTGTCCACAAACAGCTATATGAAATCTCTGCCGAAGTGGTGCAGGAATTACGGAGCAAACACATCAAAATGGCGGAACTTCTGGTCCCCTTATCTATGGCCATGCTGACGGTGTATGATGATGAATACCTGGGAATAGCGAATAAAGAAGAAGCGGACCCCAACGCCCAGAAAAAAGGAGAGGGAGATGGATAATTTTTCACCAGAGGAGATCAAAGAACGGAAAAAGGCGGTATTTGAAACTATGTCACCGAGACGCCAGAAGCATATCCTCAAAAGGGGATATGAAAAATGGGATCCTTTCCAGGATCCCAAAGATCCGATTGAAATTCGAAGAGATCCATCCAAACGGACCACCCATATGTTGGTCCAAGAATTTCTTCAATCGAGAACCCATGAGGAATACAGCAATTCCTACGGATCCGGCGTTCTTGAAATGGCGCTCGGCCTTATCAATGACGATGACCGGTATCGAGGCATGTACGAGTTTTCTTGTTGGTACAGGAAACTTTTAGTTAAAGAAGGTCATATCAAAGAATAGTTTTTTTCAACAGATGCAGATTCTCAGGTCCAGGACTGACCGCCTGCGGACATTCGTCAGTCTTGGACCTTTTTTCTGCCCCTGCGAATTTTCCGACGTGTCGATTTGGATTGGAAAAAGATACACCTGTGTCAAAAAACAAAAAGCGCATCCAGGAGTTCCCGGTAGAAACAGGTTTTCAGTCCATCATCTCCTTATTGATTGTCTTCCAGAGGTCTGATGGGGGCGCAAGCATTTGGCCATCCAAACTCACCACGGGAACGGCGCCCATGAGGGAATTGGTGAGAAGAACCTGATCCGCAGAAAAAATCAACATCTCCGGGTGGAGTACACGTGTTCGCACTTGATATCCATTTCGAGTGAGCCAGGCAATCACCGCCGAATTCATGATTCCCGGGAGCACATGGTCTGATTCGGGTATTTCAGCCATATTCCCGCGAATGAGAATCAGATTGGCGGTATTTGTTTCGGAAACCGTCCCGTCGGGATTCAACACCAGCGCCTCGTCCCCTCCCCGTGCGTGTGCCCATTCTCCGGCCTGAAGGTAATAAAGGTAGTTGAAAGTTTTATGATCCGCTAAAGGGGTATGGCGCGGAAAAGGGTAGGTAAGCAACCGAAGACCGCCTTGGCTTCTCCCCTTCAACCGATGGGTGTAGAGACGGGCGGTGACAATGAGGGAATGGTTGAAGGGTGGAAAGTCCCGATCCCCTGCGGCGGCCATGATTTTTACAGCAGCGGTTCGGTCGGTGAGCCCGTTTTTTTCGATCACCTTTTGAATAATCTCGGCCCAACTCAGGTCCGGGACGTTCCCGGGGAGGAATTGCCGCCAAGCCCTATTGAATCGTGCAATATGTTCTTCCAAAAATCTCGAAACTCCCGATGCGACTCGAATGGTTTCGAAAAACCCGCGTCCGTACTGAAATCCGGGATGCGAAATCGGTACGGACGCCTCCCTTTTCGGCTTGATGGACCCGTCCATCCAAACCCATTCGTCATCCACTTCCGGATCCTCCCGGCAGGCTCCTGCTCCTGTAAAAACGGTCATCAAGGTATTCCCCTTGTGCAGGGTCTCTTCGTATTCATCGGCGGGATCGGAATCATAGACAATGCCGCCGCCCACCGAAAAAATGATCTGTCCGCCGGTGACCGCGGCGGTGCGGATGGCGACGGAAAAATCCATCGTATCATGAAAGCTGATGTAGCCGATGGACCCGGTATAAAGATGTCGCCGCCGGGTTTCCAGCTCGTCGATGATCTCCATGGAGCGAATCTTTGGACACCCGGTAATGGAACCGCCCGGGAAGGCGGCCCGAATCAGATCGATGCCGTTTTTGTCCGGGTCAAGAATTCCAACAATCCGGGAGACCAGGTGATATACATTCTGATAGGCCTCCAGCCGTTTGTGCTCGACAACCCGCACCGAACCGGCTTGGCATACTTTGCCGATATCGTTCCGCAGCAAATCGACGATCATGGAAAGCTCCGCGTCATCCTTCCGACTCCTGCAAAGATCCTCGGCGTTTGCTATATCCGCCTCGGGGGTATCACCGCGGGGCCGGGTGCCTTTGATGGGACGGGTTTCCACGCGTTTTCCTTCCTGAAGAAGAAATCGTTCCGGAGAAGTGGACACGATCTGATGGTCACCGGCCTGGATAAACGCAAAAAAGGGTGCCGGATTTTCCTTGTAAAGCCTTTGAAACAGATGAAAAGGATCGCCCGAAAATTCCATTTGAAACCGCTGGGACATATTCACCTGATACACATCCCCGGCGGCGATATACTCCCGGATTCGGCGAATGGCGTCCATGTACAGAGGGCGGGTAAAATTGGACTTAAATCCCGCAGGATTACCGGCAAAAGGAGATAGAACCGGTGCCGGCGCATCCAGAGCGCAATGGAATTTCTCCAGAAGCGCTTCTTCTCCCGGGAAGCCCTTTCCCGTCAACCGGGGAATGTAAATCCGCGTATCCTTCCGGATCTTATCATGAATGACCAAGATAGCGGGGGCCGTGAAGTAAAAATGGGGCAGGGTAAGGTCTTCGACAGAGGTTCGGGGCAGCCGTTCAAGCACATCTTTCAAATCATACGATAAATACCCCAGAAGACCGGCGCACAAGGGAAGGGAAGAGGGCTCTGTCTGAGCCAACCGAAAAACAGAAATAGTCTCGTTCAGTACATCGAAAGGATCGGCCTTGAAATTGAGTTCCGTTTCCGCTGTATGAATCGACAGGGAACGGCCTCGACCCGAAAAAGTAAGCCAAGGATATACCCCAAGGATGTGATGCCGGGCACAGTCCAGTTCTCCGCCGCTCATCAGTGCGGTGGTCCCCGGAAGGTGGGCGAATCGGGCCGCAAGTTTTATAAACGGTTCTTGAAGATCCAGAAAATCTGAATAGACCCCATTGATGTTGCCGAGACGGGCTTTAATTTCGTCCATGGATCAAGGTCTCCCGAAGAGGACCGAGGGCCAAAAAATTCTCCACCATGCGGAAACCGCCCTCCGTCAAAAAGCTTTCCGGATGAAACTGCACCCCGTGCAGAGGAAAGTCGGGATGGGATATTCCCATGATCACCCCGTCCGAGGTATGGGCGGTAAGTTCCAGCGGAGTTTTCGTTGCAGGTTGAACCGCCAGGGAGTGATACCGGGCGGCCCGAAAGGGAGAGGAAATCCCTTCAAACATGCCTTGATTCCGGTGATGCACCCGACTGGTTTTTCCGTGCATGGGTACTGGTGCCCGCACCGTGAGGCCGCCGAACACTTCATTGATGCATTGCATCCCCAGACATACCCCCAAGATCGGCGTGTGCCTACAAAACGCCTGAATCAGGGCCACCGAAATTCCGGCATGTGCCGGGTCTTTGGGGCCGGGGCTGATCAGAATGTAATCCGGCTCGAAATCCTTGGCCTCTTTCACGGAAATTTCATCGCTTCGAAACACACCGATATCGACAGCATAGCGCCGGAACATCTGAACCAGATTGTAGGTGAAAGAATCGTAATTGTCGATGACCAGAA
>JBEPWQ010000360.1:0-4097 GCA_041642315.1 Desulfobacteraceae bacterium
GGGATTGGGGGGATTTCGGGGGAGACGAACGAGTTTACGGAATGATTAACCGAAATTCCGCGATCGCAACCTGTGAATTCCGTCTCCTCCTAAATCCCCATTCCATTTGAAACCGCCGGCGCCCAAGACGAGTATCTGGTGCCGCTCGACCTGGGGATTGCGTGACAGGTAACTTTCTATCTGGCTGGAGTCCCACACGTAATGGGTTTTCCTTCCGGACTTTCTCTCTCGAATTATCTTCTCTACATTTTTTCTTCTCAAAACAGTGTCTCCCTTTCAAAATTTAGAAACAGTTTTTTCAGTATATAAGGGAGATTCGAGGCTTTCAATCGGGAATACCCTGATTTTGTGTTTCGAAATCCATGATTTATCAACGATGCCGGCCATTCGAAAACCGTCTAGCCTAGGGTGCCGATTCCGAATCCGCTTCCGGAAGCGGCGGGGCTTGAGATTTTCGGGTCAACTGCTCCAGGATTTGCTGAAGCTCGCCCAGGGCCTGGGAGGACAGGTCGAACTGTTTTTCGCCTATATACCGTAGGTAATCCTCGAAGGCGGTATTGGCCCGTTGAATGAGGTCATCCATGCCGGCGGCCTCTCCGATGGCCACAGGTACCGGTGCTTCTCCTTCCTCGAAAATACCGGCCAGCGCTTTGTCGAAGGATTCGGCATAGCTGAGCCTGTCGTTGTGCATCACTACCACCAGGCGCAGTTCCGGGTAGGCGGCGGTTTCGGCCTGAAGGTAAATAGGTTCCACATAAATCAGGGTGTCTTCCACCGGAATGGCCAGCACATTTCCTCGAATCACGTTGGACCCCCGCTGATCCCAGAGCGTGAGCTGACCGGACAGGAACCGGTCCTGGTCGATTTTGGTCTCCACCTGCTGGGGCCCCAAAACCCGCTGATCTTTTGGAAATTTGTAGACGATTAATTTGCCGTAATCGGGCGGGTCGCACATGCCGGCGATCCATCCGATGAGGACCTGCCGCCTTTTGGGCGTGAAGGGGAGAATCAGGGTGAACTGAAGCTTTTCCGACTTGGGGGGTTTCCACATGATGTAATAGGGCTGCACCGGCTGCACCCGGTTGTAGTATTTTTCCGTGGCCCGAATCCAGAGATCCTCCTGATTATAGAAAACCTGGGGATCGGTCATGTGGTATTTGGCCAACACCAGGCCCTGGACCAGGAGCAGATCGCTGGGATAGCGAATGTGCTGATGAAGGCTTTCAGGCATCTGCTCCCTGGGTTTGAAAAAATCCGGAAAAATTCGGTTCCAGACCTGAATCACCGGGTCATCGGGCTCGAAAATGTAAAAATCGACGGAGCCGTTATAGGCGTCCACCACCGCTTTGACCGAATTGCGGATGTAATTGACCCCTTCCAGGTATCCGGCCTTCTGGGCGAAGAGGGTCCGATCGACCTCCTGCTGGGAGAATTCGATCATCTCCCGGGCGGAAAAAGGCTCGCTGTAAGGGTAGTATTCCGAGGTGGCGTAGGCGTCGATGATCCAGTAGAGGCGGCCTTCGGCCAGCACGATGTACGGGTCGCTGTCGAATTTCAGGAAGGGGGCCAGTTCCCGCACCCTTTCCCGAATATTGCGGCGGAACATGATTCTGCTCTCGGGCGTCGGATAGCCCGACAGCAGAAACCGGGTGCCGTCGAATCGCCAGCCGTAGAGAAATTTTCGCCACAGGTTGGACATCCGAACCCCGCCGGTGCCGTCGTAATGGTTGTAGACATTGGTATCGCCTTCGGGGTAGTCGAATTCCGCCTCTTCGGAATCGGACACCACATGGGTGTTGGTCAGCTCGCCGTAATAGATGCGGGGCTGTTTCACTTCCAGCTCGGGGTATTCAGATATGGGAGGAATGTTCTTGACCAGCAGGTTGGGGAGATCCCTGGGGGGTGAATTCGCTGACGTTGGTCAGGGTAATGCCGAATCCGTGGGTGTACTTGAACCGCTTGTTGACGAAAGTCCGGCTCTGCTTGGGGAGGTTGCCCTGCTCCATCTCCCGGGCCGAGATCATTACCTGCCGGTAGTCGCCGCCGAAGGTGTACCGGTCGATATCCACATCCACGAATTCATAATAGAGCCGAATTTCCTGGAATTGCTTGTAGACCTCGTCCAGGGCCCGCCAGTCCCAGAGGCGGATATTGTTGAACAGATCCGGATTTTCGTCCACCATCTCCCGGGTGAATTTTTCAGCCGCCGGAAACTCCCGTTCTTCGATGGAATCCAATTCAAACCCCTGGCGGGTGAACTGAATGTTGTTGGCGATATAGTATTCTTCGAAGGTGATCTCGTTGGGTTCCACCAGCAGGGCCTGAAACGCCTGGGGCGCGGCCGAAAGAGACAGAAACCAGACCGCGGCCGTCAATGCCGCGGCCCCGGCCAGCACCGCGATATGGGACTGGCCCGGCGGAAGCCCCAGTTTTTCCGTCATTCCCTGAATGCGGGCGCGGATCTTTGCGTTTAAAATGGCCAATCCGATCAGAAGGGTCAGAACGATCACCACCCAGTAGGCGGGCAGCCGAACGTGATCGTCGGTCCAGCCGGGCCGGTCACCACCCCGTAGGCCGAATACAGGAGGTGGTATCGATTGAGAAACTTGCCGCAGGCCAGTACGAACAGAAGAAAGGCCGCATTGATGTAAAGGAGGCGATAGGAGCGGTGGCCGATCCGCGGTTTCCCGGTTCGGTCGAATTCGATGCCCCGTTCCCGGGAAAAGCGCACGAAAAGGGTGACCGTAATGGCGATCAGCGCGATCACCGCCAGCTGAAAGAACAACCCATAGAGAGCGTCCAGAAAAGGCAGGACGAACATGTAAAACCCGGTGCTCATCGACAGGTTCGGGTCCTCCACCTCGGTGAAGACCCGGTTGAAAAAAATCAACAGGGTCTCCCACCGGGCGAACCCCCACATGCCGCCGAAGAGGGCCCCTATGAGGCGGGCCCACCGCCGGGTGTTTCCGTTTTCTTTGGGAATGGACAAGGTGAGCAGAAACACCACGCTCCATCCGATGACCGCCATGGATGCCGCCGCTATCGTTTTGGCCAGAACCACCGTCCAGAATCTGCCGGTATACCTCAGGGCCTCGAACCAGAGCATTTCTCCCCAGAAATCGAGAAACCAGAAAAAGAGAAAGGTGAAGACCGCGATGGCGGCGCCGACAAAGACCTTGGATGCGTCGCGCCGCTTCAGTCCGAAAAAGATCAGACCGGCGCCGCTTCCGAGCAACAGCAGGAAAAGGGCTGCATACATGTTGAATGACTCCTTCGACTCTCAGAGCCTGCTTGAGCGGTTCGGTTCGAATGGAAGCGTTTCCCTATTATATGTCCCACTTTTTTCGAATGTACTCCGTGAGCGCCACAGCATTGTTCCGCTCGGTGTCTTCGGCGCTGTAGACCAGGGTCACCCGGCCGCCCTCGGAGATTTCCTCCAGCTTTTCCAGGGCGTCGTTTTTGTTGTCCAGTTCGGAAAAATAGCTGCGTTTGAACCGGTGCCATTTTTCCGGATCATGGCCGAACCACTTGCGGAGTTCGGTGCTGGGGGCGATGTCTTTGAGCCATGCATCCAGCCGGGCGTCTTCTTTGGAAACCCCCCGGGGCCAGATGCGATCCACCAATACCCGGGTTCCGTCCTGCCGGGTCGGCTCGTCGTATATCCGTCGTTTCCATATTTGCATGGTTCACCTCTTCCCCTTCATACCGGCGATATGTTCTTTGATTTTGATGACGCTGTCCGGATTCAGAGATATGGAATCAATATCGGAATCCACCAGAAACTCCGCAAACTCGGGGTAATCGCTGGGGGCCTGCCCGCAGATCCCCACCTTGCAGTCGGCCTGGTGGGCGGTCTGAATCAGGTCGTGAACCGCCCGTTTGACCGCCTCGTTTCGCTCGTCGAACAGATCGGACAGAATGGAGGAGTCCCGGTCCACCCCCAGCACCAGTTGGGTGAGGTCGTTGGACCCCACGGAAAAGCCGTCGAACCGCTCGGCGAATGCATCGGCCAGAATGATGTTGGAGGGGATTTCGCACATGACATAGACTTCCAGGTCCTTTTTGCCCCGTTCCAGGCCGAAATCGGCCATGACTTC
>JBEPWQ010000361.1:0-4087 GCA_041642315.1 Desulfobacteraceae bacterium
ATCAACAATTGTCGTATATTCGAATGATTTCTCCGGTTCCTTTTCCTTCAACGCTTTTGACGTAACCGTTGATGACCTTGTTCATGGGGATGGGATTGTGGCCGGGGAAATAGGCCTCGTATTTGTCCACCGCATCTTCAACCAGCCCCGACGATACGACATTGATCCGAAGGCCGTTTTTCAATTCCAGGGCCGCCGCTTTGGCGAAGCTGTGAATGCCGCCGTTCACCAGGGCTGCGCTGGTGGTGAACTCCACGGGGTGATCGGCCAGTATGCCGGTGGAAAGGGTAAAGGAACCGCCCGCATTCAGATAATTTTGGCCGATTCTCACCATATTGACCTGACCCATCAGTTTGCTTTTAATTCCGATGTAAAAATCGTCCTCGGTCATTTCATCAAAGGGGCCCCATTTGGCATTGCCGGCGATACATACCGCGGCGTCCACATGGCCGACGGATTCGAACATGGCTTTGATGGATCGACTGTCGGTGATGTCGACGGTAACCGCCCCGGAATTTCTGGAAGCAGCGAAGACCTCATGTTTTTTTGAAAAATGCCGGGTGACCTTTTTGCCGATGGTTCCGCTTCCGCCGATGATCAGGATTTTCATGGTTCCTCCGCTTCTAGTTTCTGGTGACCTGTATTTGGGGTTCCCAACACCCGGGTTACCATTATCCGAAGGTGCCGATGCCTCCAGGTGCGGTTGAAAGGAGGTCGGGTAGGCATCGGACGGCGCCGGCGGCCCGAGACCAGGCGCAAGGGAAGCTCGGGATCGGCACGAAGGCCGTCGCGCGGGTTTGCCCGCCGAATGTGGCTAACGAAAGGGCAACGTTCTCCCGCCAGAAACGTTTCTTTGCCGCAATTTATTGTGCAGCCGCCGGTGATCGCAAAACCCCAAAGGGATGATTCTGGATATGAGAGAATACCGGTTTGCGATCTGTGAATGTAGAGAACTGTTTTGGAGCCGGTCTGTTATCAAAATTCTTGGAAATTGGCGAAGACGATAAGGGAAATATGAGCTATCGAGTAAGAGTGTAGCGAAAATATCACCCGAGGGATTAATCCGTCTGCTCTAAAATCCACCGGGCGCCCGGAGCATTTTGATGGCATCCTGGGCCATTTCTTCCGTCCAGGTGGTTCGCCATTTCCCATCCTCATAGACTTCAAAAGAGTCCGCATTGATAGAATTATACTTTTCTTTTAAATTTCCTGTAACACGTACCTGATCGTTAATGTATCGGGCCATGATCGCCCGGTCAAGGTTGGGAACGAAATAATGCTCTTTTTCGTCGGTGAAGACCACGAAGATCCTTTCGGCACCGATAACAGGATCTTCTTTATCGACTGGGCAGGTTTTGCCCATAGTGACACAGTAAAACCCTTGCACAGTCCCCTCTATCCGAGCCTTTTCCGCATGAACCGGAAGGGCGATCAACAACAATATAAAAAATATAAGAATAAGGGCTTTCTTCATGAATACCTCCTTTTTTGGATATTCATAGAAAATTAAACTGGTAAATCATATAGTTAACCTAAGAATGCATAGGCGTATGTCAACTCCCTATACAGGCGAAGTCGTCCGACCAATAATCAAAAGTGTCCCCTTGCAGAGCCCAACAGAAGCTTTTGAGAATCAACTGTACGCTTGATTCGTCATATGACTTTTTTGAATTGGTGAAAGAAATCCGCGATCACACTATATACAGGTCGAACACAACACACCTCCCGGTCGGAAGGTCTCTTCTCCATGTGTATGAAGGCATCGATCACAGCGAAGGCCGCTGGATCAGCTGTTTGACATCCTCATTCCCGAATTTGATATGCCTTTGCGGTCGCGGCATGATGTCTATCGATTTGGTCTTTAGGCAAGTTGGGAATGCGGGGTGAATTGAATGCCTACACATGTTCGATGTCGGTGTGCGCGGAAATCTCTGAATTGGCGGTACACAGATCCTGTATGGAAAGTTGGTGAACATCATCGTATCCGGTCAGTCGTGAAAAATCCTTCAACTCCTCGTTGGTCACTTTCAAAAAATTCTGCAGGCGTATTGCCGCCGCCTCTATGCCGAGACGCTTTCCGGAACCGGAATGATGGCTGGTGATCCCCACCGGGCACTTGCCGGTGTTGCATATCCGGTACTGGCGGCATCCCAGGGCGATCAGCGCAGAGGTGCCGATCGCCACGGCATCGGCGCCTAAAGCGAGCGCTTTGATGATATCCGGTGAAACCCGAAAGCCCCCGGTGGCGATCAGGGATATTCCGGCGGCGTCATGAGAATCCAAATACTTGCGGGCGCGGTATACCGCGAATATGGTGGGAATGGATGCCGCGGATTTGATATACTTCGGTGCGGCCCCGGTGGCACCGGCTCTGCCGTCGATGGTGATGAAATCGGGCCTGGCAAAAAGTGCGACCTCCAGATCCGCTTCGATATGGCCGGCGGCGAATTTGATCCCGATCGGTTTTCCGCCGGACACCGCTCTCAGCCAGTCCACCTTCTTTCTCAGATCCTCCGGATTGTGGATGTCTCTGAAGTGGGCCGGACTGATAATATCGGTTCCTTCAGGAAATCCTCTGATCTCTGCGATTTCTCTGGTCACCTTATCCGCCGGCAGGTGCCCGCCCATCCCAGGTTTGGCGGATTGACCGAACTTGATCTCTATGGCGTCGGCCCGTTTCAGATTCTCTTCCGTGACGCTGTATTCATTGGGCACATACTCGAATATATACCGGTAGGCGGTTTCAAAAGCTTCCGGCAGAATCCCGCCTTCTCCGGAGCACACGGCGGTTCTGACGGCGGCGCTGCCTCTGGCCAGGGCGATAGTCGCTTCTCTGGACAGGGCACCGAACGACATATGGGTGATATAGACCGGGGATTCGATTTTCAGGGGGTGATCCGCACCCGGACCGATGACCGTGGTCGTATGGACCGGCTGATCATAGTTCAGGGGGAGTTTGGATAATTGGGCTCCTTTGATGAGAATGTCATTCCAGGAAAAGGTCGAATGCCGGGTCCGCATCGGTTCTATAATCGATCGGCCGGTCTCCGCCATGATGTGGATGTCGGCCATGCAGGTCTCAAAATCATCAGATCTTTTTTCCGGGATTTCCTCCGCTCCTGTTTTCTTTTCGGGGGCGCTGGTAGAGACACCGGAGGCGGGTGATGGACCGGTTTTCTGCCAGAGAGATTTGCCCGATTCGCAAACATGGCACACCCAATCGGCCGGGAGCTTGTCCCATTCCGTTCCTTCCCGAGTTTCGTCAAATTCAGTTTCACATATGGTGCATTGATAAATTGCCATCGCGAACCCCTCAAGAATTCAAATCGAATTGCTGATCCAGTATACCCGATTATATTGATCCATAAATCTAAACAGCCAAAGGAAAGAACGTTTCTCGATATAAGATGGGGCGGCCAATTGACCGCCCCATGGGTGATGATTTCTTTACACCTTTGGCAGATGGAAGGCAACGGCCTTCACCGAAACTACAGGATAATGTCGGCTCAGAAATCCATATTGGCCGGTTCGTAGTATTCGGCCGGGTGTTTGCAAGAAGGGCATTTCGGCGGGGGTTCGGTCCCTTCATAGACATAACCGCATACGCTGCATTTCCATTTGATCGCCTGTTCGCGTTTGAAAACAGTCCCCGCTTCAACCATTTCAAGCAATTTTTTATATCGCGCCCGGTGGTGTGCTTCGATTTTGGCGACCTGTGTAAAGGCGATGGCCGCAGCTTTTTCTCCCTCTTCTTCAGCGGTTTTGGCGAAGCTGGGGTACATGCTCTCAACTTCATAGTCTTCGCCCCCCATGGCCTCTTTCAAGTTATCGAGGGTATTTCCGATGCCGTCCAGCAGACGAAGGTGGTCTTTGGCATGCCGTTTTTCATTATCCGCCGTTTCATCGAATATTTTGGCGATATAATGATACCCTTCTTTTCTGGCAACCTCGGCAAAAAACGTATATTTGTTTCGCGCCTGGGATTCACCCGCAAATGCAGCCTGTAGGTTTTCTTTGGTTTTACTCATCTTTTCCTTTCTCCTTGGGTTTGATGGAACGGTTTGGGGGTAATTCGACCATTCAAGAG
>JBEPWQ010000362.1:0-4061 GCA_041642315.1 Desulfobacteraceae bacterium
GATCGAATCCTTGCCGAGCCGGTGGCGATTCATCGGTTGGGGAATGCGGAAGCAAGAATCATCCGGGCGCTGGAGGAGGTCGGGCTTGGGGCGGAGTTCCGCTTTCGGTATCCCCACCAGCTCTCCGGAGGGCAGCGGCAGCGGGTGGCGGTGGCCCGGGCATTGATTCTGGAGCCGCGGATTCTGCTGCTGGATGAACCCACATCGGCCCTCGACGTCTCGGTTCAGGCCGAGGTGCTCAATCTCTTTTCCCGATTGCGGGAGAAGCGGGGGCTCACCTATGTCCTGGTCAGTCATGATCTGGCGGTGGTGGCCCATCTGTGTGACCGGCTGTCGGTAATGAATCGGGGCGTCATCGTTGAAAACCTGGAAGTGGAAACGCTGCGGCGGAAGATACCCGAACATCCCTATACGAAGCAGTTGATGGTGGCGAGTATGGGGTACGACCGGGAGGCGATTAATGCTTTCGAGGAGTTTGAATCGTCTGATTCGGGATCGATCTGAACCGGATATCACCATACGCAACATTTTGGACAACGCGAGGACCCTTTCAAATGAATTCAGAATTTACAGAACACGTCGCCGATCTGCACCGCAAGGCATTCATCATCGACGCGCATTTCGATCTGACCCATGAGGTCGCCAACCGCAGGGACCGGGGTGCGAAGCGGGTGGTCGAAACCGATTATCTGCCGGGATTTCTGGCCGGCGGGGTGGATCTGATCGTCTCGGCCATTTTCGTTCATGACTGGTTTCTGCCAGAAATGGGGCTTCGGAAAGCCCTGGATCAGATTGCCTGTCTGCACCGGGAGATGGATGAAACCCCCGGCCGGTTTCGCCTGTGCAGATCCATGGCCGAGGCCCGGGCTTCCCGGGTTGATGGTGAAATCGCCCTGTTTCTGTCGCTGGAAGGGGCGGACCCGCTCCAGAACGACCTCAACCTGCTTCGAATTTTTTATGAGCTGGGGGTGCGGGGATTGGGGCTGGTCTGGAGTCGGCGAAATTATGCCGGCGAAGGTTCGCTCTTTCATGCAAGCCGGGCGAACCGCAAAGGCGGTCTGACCGATTTCGGCATGAATCTGATTGAAATGGCCGAGGACCTGGGCATGGTCGTCGATGTGAGTCACCTGAATGATGAGGGATTCGAAGATGTAATGGCGGTGACCAAAAAACCGGTGATCGCCTCCCATTCCAACTCTCGCGCGTTGGTGCCGGTCCTGCGCAATTTGACCGATGAACAGATCGCGGCGCTGGCGGAAAAGGGTGGGGTGATCGGCATGAATGGACTGGATGTGTTTACTCATCCGGATCGGCACGGGGCTACTGTGGACCACCTGGTCGACCATGTGGATCATATCGCGAAGATCGCCGGAATCGACCATGTGGGGCTCGGGTTCGATCTCTGCGATTCTTTAAAGAATCATCTTGGTGTGCCGAATCCGCTGGTCCATCGAGATGTGATTCAGGGGCACGGCGATTTGGGTTCTTTCACCGCCGCCCTGATCCGTCGCGGGTATTCGGACGAAGACATTCTGAAAATCCTGGGGGGGAACTTTATGCGGGTGTTTGAAACGATCCTTGGTGAAGAGGCGGCTCGCTGAATCCCCGAACGCGCCGGATCGGTTCCTTCCCCGACCGCCCCGAACTCGCGGACTTGATGGGATCCGCCATTTTCCGATCTGCTCGAACAGACGGCGCGGCCGGGGAAGGAACCGATCCGGCTCGCCCCACCGGCGGTGATGTCGCTATTTCGCACCATAACGTGGCCTTCACCGATGGCAATGGTGTGCAGCGGAATTGCCATCCGAGTGCAAGGCATGGTTGGCAAGTTATTCGATCCGCTCACGGCAGTGCTTGGGATCCCTGTGTCTAATCAGGTGCTGCCAATTATTTAATTAATTTGAGTATTTCTTTAAATTCCGGTGCTCGACAATCCTTGACCAACTCGTATAGGCACATTTCCAAGCCGGTTGCATCGACGCCATTTTTAATCAACTTGTTTACAGCCAGGTGTTTGTTTTCCGGAGTACGTGAGGAAATACAGTCACAAACCAATTGAACATCAAAGCCCAAGAGTTTTAGATGCAGGGCTGTTTGATACACACAAATGTGAGCCTCGATTCCACAAATAAGCCAGGTTTCTTTGTTTATCTCTCGGATGGCTCGAAGAAAACGAGTTTCTTCACATGCATCAAAGGTAAACTTCGAAATGGACTCCTGATCGTTCAGCAAAACACCAAGCTTATCTATGGTAGCGCCAAGCTTTTCTGGATTTTGTTCAAGCCATACGATGGGTAAACCGAGAATTTTAGCCCCTTTTATGAGTTTTTTACAGTTTGAAATCAAGGTATCACTTTCATGAACCAAACGGGCTAGTTTCCCTTGAATATCGATGACAATAAGGCCTGTGTTTTCTTTGTTTAGCATCTTTACCCCTGAAGTTCACCACCTGTCGGGTAGGCGGGGGATGTTATCATTAAGCGTTTCTTCACAACAGCGAAGGCCTGGCATGAGCTGCGCGACGCAAGGAGCGTCCAGATCAATGGCCTGGTTGGCCGGCGCTCCTTTTTGCGAAAAAATTCACTTTCGGTAGATTCTCAAAATCAGAATCTTGAGTCCACAAAGTGCAATTGTAAACATTTGCCGTGGCGAGGATGAGGCTATCGGCCATTGGAAGAGTATGCCGCAAGCTAATCCTACACCGCTTTCATGGCGATATGAAACGACCAGCGGTCAATCCCCTGATTTCGGCGCATACCGACTGAGAACACCAAAAAGGATCAGGGCGATCAAAGAAAGTCCCAGAAACACCAGAAACCCCAAGGAGTATCCCCGGGCATCGTAAAATTTGATAAACAGCCCCATCAGCGGCGGAATCACAAACCCTCCGAATGCCCCCAGACCGCCGACGATTCCAGCGGCGCCGCCCACGGCCGCCGGGGTGTACCGGGGCACCAGCTTGAATACCGCCGCATTGGCGAACCCCATTCCCAGGGCCATCAGCATCTGTCCGGTCATGGCCAAAGTGAATGAATCGGTGGCCAGCACCAGCAGGAGCGATCCCGTTCCCACCACGAGAAACGAGACCAACGCCACCTTCTCTCCGCCCATCCAATCCGAGGCATACCCGCCGAGCACCCGAAGCAGGGAGGAGGAAAGGGAGTACATGGCGGTGTAGACCCCCGCCCAGACCAGCCCGGTTTTGAAAAATTCCGCCCAGTAGGTGGGAAACCAGACGGTCAGGGCGATGAACCCGCCGAAGGTGACGAAATAAAAAAAGGTGAGAATCCAGGTGCGCCAGTCGGCCCCTGCCTTTTTGAGGGAGCCCAGGGCGTTGCCCGAGGGGAGCAACTCCTCCCCGCAGGCGATAAAGAGGGCGTCCGGATCGATGTCGAGGCCCATCTCCTTGTATTGGAAGTAGGGGGCGTCTTTCATGAAGACCGCCACCAGAATCAGCACGATCAGGAGCATGGCCAGCCAGATTACGTAGGACCGGATGAAGCCCATGGAGGAGACCATAAACGGCAGCAGAAAAGCGAACAGACCCGGCGCGAGATTGCCCAGTCCGGCATAAATCGCCAGTGCGGTGCCCTGCTTTTTCTGGGGGAACCAGTAGGAGACCGAGGGAATCCCCACCGAAAAGATGGCGATTCCGCAGCCGCAGAGAATGCCGAATGCCATCAAAAAGGGAAGATGGACCGGCAGCAGGGTGTCGTAGAGGGTGAACATGAGGGTGATGCCGGCGATTCCGAGCACCGCCAGGGACAGCAGGATGAGAATCGGCTTTTTGCCGCCCATCCGGTCGACCATGGCCCCGAAAGGGATGCGGAGCAGGGAGCCGGTGAGGGCCGGGCTGGATGCGAGAAGACCCATCATCAGGGGTGTCAATGCCAGGGCGTCCCTGATTTCCGAAACAATGGGGCCGAAGGCGGATACCCCTCCGAAGCCGCCGAAAAAGGCGACGGTGGACCAGGTCAGGGCCTTGGGCGGGCTCGACTGAGCATAGCAGACCGGTTCTTCCGCGGAGGTGTCGACCTTGACGGGTGTTTCCTTGGATCGAA
>JBEPWQ010000363.1:0-4056 GCA_041642315.1 Desulfobacteraceae bacterium
ACCGCCGCGAATCGCCGCGATGCCAGACCTTTTGCAACGGATTTTTCTGGTAAAGTTCCTGTGGATCGAGGCCCGCCATCAATGTCAGGTGCAGCAGTGCCACTTCGGTCGGGGAACCCGCCAGGTCCGGTTGACCGGTTTTCGGATCCAACCGGTACCGGGCCTCGCTGCACAGGATGCAGGCTTGGAGCAACTTCTTGTAATCCGGGTTTTCGAGCGGTGAAAACCGGTCCTGACCGGCCCAGAACTCACGCTTGTCAATACGGACGTCGGTTCCGGAACAGTAGATTCTCTGGGCATCGATGCGGCTGCGGGTCAGAGTGCCGGTCTTGTCGAAGCAGATCATCTGGACCGCGCTCAGGCTTTCGAGCGAGTAGCGGCGACGGATTGAAATGTTTTCCCGTTTCAGCTTGCGGAACCCGAGGGCCATGTTCACGGTCGCCGCGGAGAGCAGTCCGGCCGGTACGGCGGAAGCGATAATGGATGCGACCCGGCCAACCGCCTGCACGGGGCTCCGCCCACGCAGCAACCCGATGAGCCCCACGGAGAAGCCGATGGCGAAAGATGCCTTCAGCAGTGCGCCGGCAAGGCCGTGTATTTTGCCGATCACAGGGGTCTGCGGGGGGACCGTTTCGGTAAAAAGGGTGTTGAGCTTGCCGTACTCGGTCATCGGGCCGGTGGCCACGACCACGGCCACGGCTTCACCGCCCACCACCAGGGTTCCCATGAAAGCCATGTTGTTCTGGTCGAAAAGTGGCGTCGTACCGCCGCGATCGATGACGTTGCCGTCCTTGTCGACCGGATTGCTCTCCCCTGTCAGAAGCGATTCATCGGTTTTTAAGTGCGAGGCTGCCAGGATCCGGCAATCGGCGCCCATATAGGTGCCGGGGGTCAGCTTTACGATATCCCCGACTACCAGATCCTCACCGGGCAGCTCAACCCATTCGCCACCCCGCAATACCTGTGCCGATGGCCGCGGCCGGTGTTTGAGCGAAACGATCGCCTGTTCGGACCGGCGGTTGACCAAATAGCCGACCGCCACGTTGACCGCCGTAATGGACGACAGCAGGGCGGCCTCGATGACCGCACCACCGAACAGCGCGGCAACCGACTCCGCCGTCAGCAGCACCATCGGGAGAAACGAGAACTGATCTTTCAGCGTTTCCAACCGGCTTCTGGAGCGGGATTCGGGGAAGACATTTTTTCCCCGAATCCGCATCCGGCGTTCGGCGGACGCCGGTTCAAGTCCCTGGTCGATAGAGCTGCCGAGCAGTTCCAGAATACGGTCGGACTGGAGCGCATGCCATTGACGTGAAGCCTCTTCGTATTCCGGGCGGGTAAGGGTTTGCGTCGAAATGGCGTCATCTCCCCGCCCTTCCAATACCCCGATGATCATATCGGCAATAGTGCGCCAGTCCACCTCCGGGTTGTAGAAAACAAGAACGGAATTTGTCACCGGATTCACCCGGGCACTCCGGATACCCGGAAGACGTTTAATCTCGCTTCCGACCCGCCGGCTTAAATCCCCTGAACGGTTCAATGTACTGACCCTGAACCGTGCCCTGCCCCTGACTTTCGTATGTACCGGTACGATGGCGTGCTCCATTCTACCTGCCTGCCTCCGATTTTTTCGGCACCGATAATTATCTTATTTATTTCAAAAGTAATCCCGATGCTCTCCTTTGTCAGTCGGCCGCAGGCATTTGTTCCTGCCGATCGGTGGGTCTGACTTCGTATTTGCCCTCCCGGGCAAATACGAGCAGTTGACGTGTCAGGTGTGCCGCGTTGTTCACGCAATCTTCAATGACACCCAGGTGCCGGTGATTCGGATCCGATGCCTCCATGCGGGCCTTGCATCAGGGAAAGGCGCCCCTGGATGCCCATGAGCAGATTGTGAAATCATGTGCTATCCCCCCGGCCAGGGTTCCCTGGGATTCAAGTTTCTGGGCCTGCAAGAACTGGGTCCGGCTGTTGTTCAGCTCTTTTCGGCTTCAAGCTTTTCCGGGCGGCGAAAACGGCCTGCCCAGTGTTCCTAATACTTCCCAGCATTTCCATCAGGCGAAGACGCAACGTCTTTGTTCTTCTTCGAAGCCGAGCGGTCTTCATACTTGAAATCCCCGAGTTCAATCAGAAACTGCGCCTTCAGATCGTTCATGCTCGCTACGCATTCTGACAGTTTGGAAAGAGATTGCCTGTAATATCGGTTCCATCTGACCGGGGTGTCCGTGTAAATGAAGGAAACCTTTCTTGACGCCTTTTGCCAGAGTGTATCGGAAATAACTGTTGCAAATCACCCTGTCACACAAATGTCACAAATTCTTCACGCGAATGCGCTGGTAAACGAATGACCTCGATTTTACAGTTTTAGGCATCGCTTAAAAAAAAACCCGGTCGCCTGCGCCCGATAATGGGGGAGGCGATACATTCGGTCCGGCTCAAATGCCGGGCAGTGAACGGGTTCGGGGAAAAAGGAGATTGTCAGCATGAAATTTACTCGCAACGCCATTATGTGTTTATTGACAACCGTTTTGATCGGCGCCGCCGGCCTTGTCCACGCCCAGGACCAGATTCGGATCGTCGGCTCCAGCACCGTGTACCCGTTTTCCAGCTATGTGGCGGAAGAATTTTCCGGCACCACCCGGTTTCCCACTCCGGTGGTGGAATCGACCGGTTCGGGCGGCGGATTCAAGCTCTTTACTGGCGGCAACAGCCCCGATACCCCGGACATCAGCAATGCCTCCCGAAAAATGAAGGAAAGCGAATTTGAACGGGCGCAGAAAAACGGGGTCAAGAAGATCACCGAGGCCGTCGTCGGTTACGACGGCATAGCGCTGGCCCAGAATTCACAGAATGAACCGATGGATCTCACCCTGGAAGAGCTCGTTCTCGCAGTTGCCGCGGAAGTTCCCGATCCGGAAGGCACCGGGAAGCTGGTCAGGAACCCGTACACGAATTGGAGCCAGATCGACAGCCGACTGCCGGACCGGGAAATCAAAATTTACGGCCCGCCCACCACCTCCGGCACCCGGGATGCTTTCGAGGAGTTGGCCATAGAGGAAGCGACCAAGGACATGCGTGGATATGAGGAAGATTACTCCAAGGTCCGCCAGGACCAGGCCTGGATCGACGCCGGGGAAAACGACAACCTGATTGTGCAGCGGCTTGCCAAGGATAAAAAGGCCTTCGGCATTTTCGGCTACAGCTTCCTGGACGAAAACCGGGACCAAATACAGGGCGCGAAAATCAACGGCGTCGATCCCCGGTCCGAGACCATCTCCTCGGGCGAATACCCCCTGTCCCGGAGCCTGTTTTTCTATGTCAAAAACGATCATGTCGGACAGGTGCCCGGGATGATGGAATATGTTTCCCTTTTCATGAGCGACGAAATGATCGGTCCCGACGGCGCCCTCAAAAGCATCGGACTGGTGCCGCTTCCCGAACACCTGCGGAAAGCGTCCCGGGAACGGACCCTGAACCTGGTGCCGCTTGAGATGAAAAACGGGAAACTGGCCACCCTCGAGCAATATGCCGAGAGCAAAGGGTACTCAAAAGAAAAACAGTAAATTTATACCCGACCGCATCTTGAAAAGAGCAGTCATGGCATATGTTTTTAAAAGATATAAACCCCGCGGTACTGTTGCTGGTGACGGCGGCGGCAGTGGTTCTGCTCGGCAGAATCGGTTACCGGGTCAGCATCCGGCGCACCTCGGCCCTGATCGAAGGCGGCGAAGAACTCCGCTCTACACCGGACTATTACAGTTGGTATACGCTGGTATGGATGTTTCTGCCCCCATTGGCATTGACAATAATGGCTGCCGCACTTCAAGTGGGCGGTCTGTTCCGGGTGCCGGGATACTGGATCTTTGCGGCCTGGATTGTTTTGCCGATAGCCTTTCTACCGCTGGCCGTGCGGTCGATCCGGGCGGACGTAAATGCCCGCATTCCGGTTGAACGCGTCATCTATGCGATCCTGCTGACAGCCGCCCTCATCTCGATTTTCACCACCATCGGCATTCTGATGTCGGTTCTGTTCGAATCAATCCAGTTCTTCCAGCA
>JBEPWQ010000364.1:0-4048 GCA_041642315.1 Desulfobacteraceae bacterium
ACCACCCCCAGCATGCAGATGTTGAACACGATCGGTTTGCCGATCCGCTCCATTACCGTCTGATACATGGGCACCGGTACCTGCTGGGCATCCACTTTGGTGTAGGTTTTCACGAATCGGGAGTCGATAATCAGGGTGCCGCCCGGCCGAATGATGGAATTGAATTTGGTGTACGCCTCCTGGGTTAGACAGACCAGGACATTGGGCTGGGTCACCTTGGGATAGTGAATTTCGGTATCCGCGATGATCACATCCGACCGGGTCGCCCCGCCTCGGGCTTCGGGACCGTATACCTGGGACTGGGTGGCGATCAAATTCTCATATAGAACCGCCGCCTCCGCCAGAATAATCGCGGCGGTGATGACCCCCTGACCTCCGGAGCCTGAAAAAACCAATCGACATCTTTCCATTACGAACGCCCTTTCATCGCGGTTTCGATCACCTTATCATACTCGCTGCAGTATTCGGGTAAATCCTTTCTCACAAAAACCCCTCGCTCGAGCAGGTCCGGATTTTCCGCTTTGGCTTTGGAACCGATGGGGGTGGTGTTCTTTTTGTAATATTCCATCATATCCGCCGCGCTGCCCAGTTTGTTTTTTCGACCGAAGTAGGTGGGACACTGGGTCAGAACCTCCACCACCGAAAAACCGTCGTGCAGAATCGCTTCTTTGAGCATTTTGGTCATCTGCTGGGCATGATAGGTGGTGGTACGGGCTACATAGGTCGCGCCGGCGGCCCTGGACAATTCCACAATGTCGAAATCGTGGTCGATATTGGTATATGGTGCGGTAGTGGCGATCGTGCCGTAGCCGGAGAGCGGGGAATACTGTCCGCCGGTCATGCCGTAGATTCGGTTGTTCATGACGATGGCGGTCATGGCGATGTTTCGCCGGGCCGCATGGATGAAATGATTGCCGCCGATCGCCAGGGCGTCTCCATCACCCATGGGAACGATCACGTTCAATTCGGGCTGGCTCATCTTCACGCCGGTGGCGAAGGCCAAGGCGCGGCCGTGAAGGGTATGCAGAGAGTGAAAATCCACATATCCGGAGATCCGGGAGGAGCAGCCGATGCCGGAGACCATGACGATTTCATTTTTACTGAAGCCCAGCTCTTCCACCGCCCGCAGCAGGCTGTTGAGGACAATGCCGTGTCCGCATCCCGGACACCACATGTGCGGAAAAAATTTCTGTCGAATATAGTCCTTTATCGCCATTTGTTTACACTCCCTTTCCTTCAATCAGCCGAAGGATGTTTTTGATGTCGGTGGGGGTGATGAAAACACCGTCGATGCGGTTGGCAAGGACCACCCGTTCGGGATGATGGACCGCCCGTTTCACCGCCCGAAGCACCTGGCCCATGTTCATTTCCACCACCACGATATGCCTGGCCTTTTCGCATTTTTCCTCCACCAGGCCGTACGGAAACGGCCAGATGGTCTGAAGCTCCAGAAGCCCCAGGCGCTCCCCCCGGGCCCGTCGGTTTTTCACGATATGCAGGGCGGAACGGGCCGATGATCCGTAGGAGATGAGAACGGTTCGGGCGTCCTCCAGGTAATATTCCTTGTAGCGGGTGATGGTGTCGACGTTGTTTTTGATCTTGTCCACCAGATGGCGGAGCAGGCCATGGACCACGCCGGGGTTGCTGGATGGAAAACCCCACATGTCGTGAGCCAGGCCGGTCACATTGTAGCGGTGCTGCCCTCCGAAATCGGACATGGGGAGCCGACCGTCTTCCCGGGGCAGGTAGGGATGGTAATCGATCCCCGCCTTGACCGACGTCCTGAGGCGGTCCACCACCGGGATGTCCCCGGGCTCCGGAATGGTCAGCCGTTCCCGCATATGGCCGATCACTTCATCGAACAGAAGGATCACCGGGGTTCGGTAGGTCTCGGCCATATTGAAGGCGTCCACGGTGATATTGAAGGCGTCCTGGTGGTTGGATGCGGTGAGCGCGATAATGGCATGGTCGCCGTGGGCCCCCCAACGGGCCTGGTAGACATCTCCCTGGCTGGGGCAGGTGGGAAGGCCGGTGGAGGGCCCGCCCCTCATCACATTGACGATCACACAGGGGATTTCTGCCATAATGGCATAGCCGAGCCCCTCCTGCATAAGCGAAAAACCAGGCCCGCTGGTTGCGGTCATGACTTTGTGGCCGGTCAGGGAGGCCCCGATGATGGCGCAGATGGATGAGATTTCGTCCTCCATCTGAATGAACTTGCCGCCGATCTGGGGCAGCCGATACGACATGTGCTCCGCTATCTCGGTGGAGGGCGTAATGGGGTAGCCCGCAAAAAAATCGAGCCCCGCATAGAGGGCCGCTTCCACGCATGCTTCGTTGCCTTGGACAAATTTGATGTTTCCGTCCATATTATTTGGAATCTCCCTCCTCCGTGAGGACCTCTACGGCGAGATCCGGGCAGCGGATTTCACATTGCCTGCAGCAGATGCAGTCCTGGGGGCGCGCCGCATACACTTTTTCCTCTTCATCGAGTTCAAGCGACTTTGTGGGGCAAAAATGGACGCAGATGCCGCACCCCTTGCACCAGGATCGTTCGATGCGGTGTTCCTTTAACTGACGTTTTTGTTTGGCCATTCACCATACCTCATCATTTATTGCTGTACCGGCCTTACCCGGTGTTTTGTATTTATTCAGATTAACCATTCAGGCGATTGTCTTTTATCACCGCATAGCGGATATTCGGGTCATTAGAGGCTTTGAACCGTGAAGTCAAGGAAAAGGGGAACCTCCTAAACAAATCGTTTCACGATTTCTTCGATCGCCGCATCGACATTCTCGGGGGTGATGTTATTTTCCCGACAGACCTTCCGGACTTTATTGAATCGATGGGAAGATTCCATATCTTCCAACCTCGAAAAATACCCCAGCCGGCGCCCGACCTGGTAAAGGCACCGGCGCTCGGGCGCCATTTCCAGAAAACAGTTGAGCGGGTTGATCATCCGATCTTTGTCTTCGGGTAGTTTGCCCTCGATTTCCTGAAAAAGGTTGAGGATGTGATCGCTTTTGAGGGTGCTTGAGATCCCTTCCAGGTTCTCGATAAAGAGCAGAATTTCCCGGGCCATCATCAGATCGGTCGGTTTTTGAAACCGGCCCGCCCGGTATTCCTCATACAGGGGAGCGCGATCGGGGACCGCAAGGGTGCGAAGCCGGATGAAATCGGGATTGATCCGGTTGACGGCATCGGCGGTTTCCACCGCATGAATTTCGGAGAGTTCCGCACCGCCCAGTCCGGGCATGACATACTCCGACAGCTCTATTCCGGCCGCCTTCACCTTTAATCCGGCTTTGATGTGCATCTCCTTGGTGGTTCCTTTTCGCACCCGTTTGAGCACTTCGTCGGAGCCGGATTCCATGCCGATGTGGATACGGTTGAGACCGGCTTTCCGGAAGGCATTTAAATCGGCGTCGCTGATACGGGCGATCGTGTGGGAGCGTCCATAAGAGGTTACCCGTTCGACCCAGGGGAATCGCTCCTTCAGGTGTTTGAGAATTTCCTTCAGGTCTGCCGGTTTGATCACCAGGCTGTCGGCATCCTGAAGAAACACCGAACGCAGTCCCCCGGCGAACCACCGCAGGGCGGCATGAAAAGCGCCGATTTCATCGGGATGGACCGATTCCGATACCCTTCGTACCGCCTCCTGAGTGATGCGGCCGGATGAATCCGCATGGGTTCTGAGCAATTCAAGATGTTTTTGGACAAGATCGATATCTTGTTTCACATGCGCGGCCGGGCGCAGGGAAAAACGGGTCCCTTTGTATACCGGACAGAAGGTGCAGTGATTCCATGGGCAGTTTCGGGACACACGGATCAAAAGGCTTTCCGCTTCGCTGGGCGGCCGAATGGGCCCCTGTTCAAACCCGGTGTAGGGTTCTTTTTTCGTTTTCATGACGGGCAGACATTTTCTCCTCGTTCTGATTCGCATTACATGATGGCTTTGATCACCGTTTCGGCCACCCCGGGATCTTTTCCCGGTCCGGCAAGAACTCGCTGTCGCTCAAACAGCTTCCCGGCCCGGGAAAAGATCCC
>JBEPWQ010000365.1:0-4041 GCA_041642315.1 Desulfobacteraceae bacterium
CGATTCACGTGGATGAGGGCAAACCGGCGGTCATCGGAGACAATGTCACCATCGGCCACAATGCGGTGGTTCACGGATGCAAAATCGAAGACAACTGTCTCATCGGCATCCATTCCACCCTGCTCAATGACGCCCATATCAAAACGGGGTCGATCGTGGCCTCCAACGCCGTGGTCAAGGAGGGCCAGGCCGTAGGGCCCTTTCACCTGGTGGCGGGCATCCCCTCGGAAGTGAAAAAAGAGTTTTTCGAAGACATCCTGGAGGTCATTCGGGTTCCCGCCGATATCTACGTTAAAAAATCGGCTGAATTCATGGATCTGAAACCCCTTGAAGAATAGAAGAACAACCGTTCAATAAAGAACCGAAGGGAGAATCATGGCTGAAAACACAGGAAGTGAAACCGGATGGGTATGGGTCTGGATACAGGACCCGGGCAAGAACGATCAGATCGTGGGCCAGCGCTATGAGGAGGATGATACCTCTTTCATTCCCACGTTTTCAGACAAGGATGCCGCCCAAAAATGCTACCACAAACTGGCCAAGGAGGAGACCTCGAAATACGAGGCCCAGGCCATCCATTACCATGAACTGATCAAAGAAGCGTCCAAAAATGATTTCCTGATCTTCATGTTGAATGAAGAAGGAGAAATTCTGAAAAAAATCGATCCAAAGCAGTGACGGGATATTCCGGAGCGATTCGGGGCAGAGGGTTCCGATGACCGTTTCCGGCCGAAAAGCCGGAAACGGTGAATAAAACGGTGCGGATCAGGTCTCTTCGACGGTAATCGCGTCTTCTTCACAGACTTCGACACAGCTGTCGCAGCCGATGCATTCTTCGGCGTTTACCGGTACCGATTTTCCGTCCTGCATTTCATACACATCGGTGGGACAGACATCTACACACTCTTCGCAACCCGCGCATTTGTCTTCATCAACAATCGGATTAAAAGCCATTCGTTTTTCTCCTTTCGTATTAAAATAAAGGCCGAAAGCCATTTTCAGCCTTACCTTCTCAGGTATTCCTGAAGTCCCTTATACCAATTGAACAACCGAGTCAAGCTTTCCCGTCATTTTTTTTGGAGGCGGCAAGCAAAAGTCGGACAATTGAATTTGTCCAAATAATCAGAGCCTTATCCTGTCATCAAAAGAGAGGGATGGTTGCAACGCATAGATGTCCTTCAGCCCGTTTCTGAAGGCATTCGACACGGAAGTGGAAATCCGGTGGGAGTATATCTCACCTCCCGGAGTCACCCCCTGTATATCCCCGGTGTTGAAGAATTCAGGAAGGAGTTTTCGCCCGACCCGCTCCCGCTCGGGCCCGGGCCCGTCATTCGGAAGTCGGGAACGTGAGATTCCGAGGCCGGTCTCCGGGTGAATAGACTTTAAAAAATTGAGGATCCTGCCCAAACGCAGCAGGGTCACCGTTTCCAGCCGAGAAGCCCCATCGGAGACCGGCAATGCGGTGGATCGCATCAGGGAGTACCGGTCGGGCAAAAGGCCGGATCGGCCCGTCTGTTCAAAATCGATGCTTCCCGGCGCGGGATAATAGACCGATACCCCTGCCAGGGTCGGGCGGGCGGCCAGATAGAGGAGGTCTTGAACCGATTCTTCGGCGTTTTGGCCCGGCGCCCCGACGATGATGTAGGTGACCGATTCCAGGCCCTCTTTTTGGGCGGAAAAAATGGCATGATCCACCGCCGTTCTCACATCCGGACGCCTGAACCGGGCAAGCCGGGCGGCGGAAGTAGTTCCCAGAGACAGATTCAGTGCCCGAAAACCGGCCCGCTTCATGGCCCGTATCACCGCCCCGTCCAGGGAGGGTGCGAAAAGGCCGTTCATGGCCCTCAGTTCCAGATTCCGGCCATCGAACCTCCGGGTGATCGCTTTCAGGAGTTTCAGAAACCAGGCTCGGTCCAGGGAAAGGTTTTCATCCTCGAAATCGATAAAACGCGCCTGCCACCGATCCACCCCCTCCTGAATCTCGGACAGGACCGAATCGATCGTCCGCCTGCGGTATGGCGCTCCGGATGGGCCCACCGAGCAGTAAGTGCATTTCATCGGGCACCCCCGGCTGGACACGATCACGGCGCTGCCGCCGGCTTTTCTTCGGTAGTAATGGTGGGGCATCAGGTCCAGCGCCGGGGGGGGATAGTCGGACAGAGAACCCATCACCGCCGGAGGGTTCAGATGGCAGGACCCGTCCGGTCGACGCAAGCCGATTCCCGGAACCCCGGAGGGATTCTTACCGGAGCTGAGCGCCTCTGCCAGATGGGGCATGCCGGCCTCCCCTTCCCCGCGGATGATGAAGTCGACCGCTTCATGGCGAAGAACCGCTTCCGGCAGCGCACTGGGATGATGGCCCCCCAAAACGGTTCGGCACCCGGGGTGAAAGGCCTTGACCACCCGTGCGGTTTCCAGGGCCATGTCGCTGTAGGCGGTGAAGAGCGAGGAAATCCCCACCAGAAAAGCACCGGACGCCCGGACCGTTTTCGCCATATGTTCAAAACTGTATCCGAAGCGGCGGTACTCATGAAAAAGGGCGAAGGGGGAGATATCGGGTCGGCCGTAAAAAGCCTTCAGATACTCCATCTCCGCCGGATATTCCACCCGACGGGATTTGGAGGTGGCCAGGCTGTCGAAGATATCTACGGAGAACCCGCGTTCCCGCAAGGCCGAGGCGATACAGGCCAGCCCATAGGGCAGGGTTCTTTTGGCGGTCAGATAAAAATCCTGAACAGGGGGTTGGATCAGGAGGATGTCGGCCATGGAGAATCGAAGGGCGGACTTTTTGGAAAAACCGGGTGTTTAAGAAGAGAGATGACGATTCACATTCATGCTGTCGTAGGACCGAAAGATCAGCCGTTCCCGGTCGAGCCGATCTTCGGGAAAGGGCACCGGTTCAAGGGTCTTCACCTGATCCTCCGCCCGAGCCCGGGAAGGCACCGCATCCCATCCCTCGCCGATCTTTCTGCCGGAGACGGTATCCAGGACAATCACGGCGGTGCCGTCGGACACCATGGAGAGAGGGACCTGCACCGATCCCCAGAGCCGGGCGGCGGCCAGGATTTCCCGCTCCCAGGATCCGAGAGAGGCGGCGGCGCATTTGATCACCAGAAAGGGGGTACCGCTCACCCGCACCAGGAGGTCGATTTTGGACCGATACACTTCTCCGCGAACCGCCACCTCGATGGGGGCATCCACCTCGATCTCGTCTTTGGCGTATCCTTTGCCTTCCACCAGCATCCGCTCCACCTGCTGCCGGTTGCCTTCCGATCCCACATCGGGGATTTCCCGGCCGGTAACATAATCGACAATGGTGTCAACAGTATTGATATCGGTCACAATCGCCTCCAATTCGCTCGGCCCGATCGGTTTCAACAGGGATCAGCCCGCTCCATTTTGAATCAAGGATTCCCCGGTCATCTCATGGGATTTTTCCAGTCCCATCACCTCCAAAAGGGTCGGGGCGATGTCTCCCAGCTTGCCCTCCTTCAACCGGGCCGTCTTCCGGCGGTCATCCACCAGAAGAAATGGGACCGGATTGAGGGTGTGAGCGGTATGGACCTTTCCGTTTTCATCCCGCATTTTTTCGGCATTGCCGTGATCGGCGGTAATCAGAACCGCCCCGTTTCGGGAAAGGATTTCACCGACCACCCGGCCCGCGCACCGATCCACCGTTTCACAGGCTTTCACGGCGGCATCGATGATTCCGGTGTGGCCGACCATGTCCATGTTGGCATAATTGAGAATGATCACATCCTGTTTGCCGGACCGGATCTGTTCGAGAACCGCCTCGGTGACCGCCTCGGCGCTCATCTCCGGTTTGTGGTCGTAGGTGGGGACCTCCCGCGGAGACGGAATCAGAATCCGCTCCTCGTTCGGAAACGGCTTCTCTTCCCCCCCGTTAAAGAAATAGGTCACATGGGCGTATTTTTCGGTTTCTGCGATACGCAGCTGACGCAGGCCGTTTCGGCTGAGCACTTCCCCCAATATCCCTTTCAAAGAAACCGGCGGAAACGCGGCCGGCAAACCAAAGGTCTC
>JBEPWQ010000366.1:0-4039 GCA_041642315.1 Desulfobacteraceae bacterium
TTTCGGATACATGTTTAAATACAGCATCGTTTTTCTGGCGCCGACCTTTGTGGTCTTGGCCCTCCTTTTTTTCTGAAATTTCAATACCCGATGACGTCCGGGTTCAATACTTATAAGAGTAAATAAACGGATATGTTCAGTAGTTTTTTTGATCAAAAAATAGCGATTGTCGGGGCCGGAAAGTTTTGTGCACGGTTTCTGGAATATTTCTTCGTCGAAGACAACCCGGGTAAAAAGCCGGAAATCATCGGGGTGGCCGACAAGAACCCCCAGGCTCCAGGTATTGCCATAGCTGACGACCTGGGCATTCCCACCACCACGGATTATCGAAAGTTTGCAGAGGCGGACGGACTTCAGGCGATCCTGGAAATGAGCAATGACCCGACACTTTCCGATGTCATTGCTTCTCAAATGCCGGCTCATGTCCGAATCATCGACCATTATGAAACCAGATCCCTTTTTGACCTTCTGCTGGTTGAGAAATTCCGGGATCAGGGCCTGGAGAAAATCCAGAAGGGAAGCTGGGATCCTTTGGCAACAAAGAAGTTTCTGGATCGGATGCTGGAAAAGTTCGCCCGGATTCTTGAAGAAAGAAATAAACGGTCCCGACAGATTGTAAAAGATCTCTGGGAGCAGGAAGAATTCGTGTCCCAGATTATCCAGGGAAGCACCATTCCCACCTTTGTTATTGATCGCAACCATCGGGTCATTCACTGGAACAAGGCACTGGAACGGTTAACCGGTGTTGCGGCGAAAGATATGATCGGGACGAACCGGCAGTGGTTTCCGTTTTATAAAAATCCCCGTCCCTCTCTGGCGGACTTGATCCTCGATCAAATTGACATCGGCCAGATGGGAACATTCTACAATGCAGGATGGGATCCATCGCCCCTTATCGAAGGGGCGTACCAGGTGGAATCTTTTTTCGAAAATCTCGGGGAATCCGGAAGATGGCTGTTTTTTACAGCAGCCCCCATCATCTCCCGGGATGGGAAGGTCATCGGCGCCATCGAAACCTTCTGGGATACCACCGAGGACAAGCGCCTGGCCGAAGAGCAGGCCCATTACACCCAGCAGCTTTCCACATTGGTGGATCTCTACACCGCCTTGAACGGGCCGGTGTCGTATGAAAAACGGCTTCACAATGCGTTCCGGGTGATCTGCGATTTCATGAATGCGGAAAGCGTGTGCATTTTTCTTCGGAAATCGCCCGGTTCCTATTCTCTGCATTACCAATTCGGAAATACTGCGGATTGCAGCTCAGAGGATCCCGGTCACATCGCCCGCATGGCGGAGACGGGAAAACTGAGTTTAATGGACCGGCCGGATACAGCGCCTCAGCTGGGCAACTCTGAAACCCGGTGCCTGATTTATGTGCCGATCAGCGATAAAGAAAAAAATCCACTGGGAGTGATCCGCATCGCCAGCCGGAAATCCCCGGCATTTGCGAACCGCGAGAAAGATATCCTTGACCTCATAGGCAATCGCATCGGGGTCACCTTGGAAAATGCCCGACTCAGAGAACAGTTCATCCGATCCGAGGAAAAATACCGGACCCTTTTCAATAATGATCCGACGCCTATTTTCATCCTTGATCGGGCGACCACACGGATCATAGATATGAACCAGCGGGCCGAGGCCACTTACGGGTATCTGCTTGACGAACTGCGCGACACGCCTTTTGCCGCCCTGGGAGAGGTCAATGATGAGGAAATTGTTTCAGGACTGGCCGAAATTACCCGGGATGGCTCGGTTTTGCTTACCAAAAAAAAACATTACAAAAAAAACGGGCAGCCGTTTTACGTGACCATCGTCATCAGCGTTGCGGAATACGGCGGCCGGGAAATCCTTATCGTCAACACCACCGACATCACAGAGAGCATGGAAAAAGAAGCCCAGCTCATCCAAGCGGGCAAAATGACGACGCTGGGGGTAATGGCCGCCGGGATGGCCCATGAAATCAACCAGCCATTGAATGTGATTCAAATCTGCGCGGATTATTTCCTGAAAATGCTCAAAAAAGGAGAACCCATCCCCCCCGCAGAATTCGAAGCCATGAGCAAAAACATCGTGGAAAATGTCGAGCGTGCCTCGAAGGTCATCAACCGGGTCCGGGATTTTGCCCGGCAGACCGAAGTGGTGCGCAATGAAATTTATATCAACGACCCGATCCACGACAGCCTGAACGTAGTGAATCACACGCTTAAATCCCACCGGATCGAACTGGATCTCGAACTCGCGGAGAACCTCCCACCGGTACTGGCGGATCATAACCGACTGGAACAGGTATTCATAAATTTGATCACCAACGCTGTGGATGCCATTGAAGAAAAAGCGGAACAGCACCCGGACCGGAAAACAGACAAGGTGATCATCATCAAAACGTTCTGCGAAAAAGGTGATGTCGTGGTGATGGTTTCGGACATGGGTGCGGGGATGAGCGAATATGTCCGGGAAAAAATTTTCGAGCCGTTTTTCACGACGAAAAAAACCAACAAGGGAACCGGTCTGGGGGTGAGCATCAGTTACGGCATCATCAAAGATTACGATGGAAAAATAGAGGTGAACAGCAAGGTGGACGAGGGGACAACATTCAAGATCTCGTTTCCGCCGGTTGGCGGCGCCGGAAAGGAATGCCCATGATGCGAGTACTACTGATCGACGATGAAAAAGTGAGCGTCCAGGTTCTCAGCCTTTCTCTTAGAAGCGACGGGTATGATGTGCTGACCGCATTCAGCGGCGAGGAAGGCCTGGAAATTTTTGACCGGGAATCGCCCGATATCGTCATCACCGATGTTAAAATGCCGGGAATGGATGGTATTGACGTTTTAAAAAACATCAAGGAACGTTCCCGGAATGCCGAGGTCATTATCATCACCGGCCACGGGGATGTGGAAAACGCCATCGAAGCCTTGAAATACGGGGCATCCGATTTTATCAGCAAGCCCGTTCGGGACGAAAACCTGGCCCTTGCCCTCAAACGGGCTGAAAAAAATATCGAGATGCGGGCAAAATTGCAAGGGTATACTGAAAATTTGGAAAAAGAGGTCGAACACGTCACCAACGAGCTGCGCATGCAGTCCAAATTTCTTCAGAAGTTGATTAAAATTTCCGAAGAAGGTATTGTGGCTACAGACCGGGAATTGACCGTCATTATTTACAATCCGGCGGCGGAGTATATTTTGGGCTATCCCGCCAATGAAATCCTGTACAAGAAAAAGGTCAAAGCCCTTTTTTCCAAAGGGCTCATGCAAAAGTATCAGGCCAAGCGCCACGACCTCCAGAAGCGAAAGGAGCTGGAGCATTTCGAAACCCATGTGCAAGACAGGAACGGAAATCGGATTCCGGTCCGGTTCACCGGCGCCTTTTTATATGAGCAGGGAAAAATCATGGGCAGTGTGGCATTTCTCCAGGACCTGAGGGAAATCAAGCGCCTGCAGAGAGAGCTGCTGATATCCGAGCGGCTCTGCACCGTGGGCCAGACGGTGGCCGGCATGGCCCACGGCGTGAAAAACATCCTCCACGGCTTCAAGGGAGGGAGCTATCTCATGGAACTGGGATTTAAGCACAATGATACCGAGAAATTAAAATCCGGCTGGAACATGATCCAGAAAAACATCGATCACACATCGGAGTTGGTGGGAGATCTCCTGACCTATTCCAAGGTTCGGGAACCCGAGTACAAGCCGTGCCGTCCCAATGACATCGCCGAAGAAGTCTGTATGAGCCTGCAACAGACGGCCACGGAAAACAATATCCGAATTATTGAAAATCTTGACCCTGCCATCGAAGAAGTGGCCATGGACGGCAGAAGCGTTCATACCATACTCATGAACCTGATTTCCAATGCCATCGATGCCTGCATTTATGAGGAACCCCCGGGAAAATCCCTGTCCGTGACGGTGAAAACGGCCCTGGAACCCGAACAGATCATCCGTTTCGAGGTGATGGACAATGGAACCGGCATGGCCCCGGACGTTCAGGAAAAGATTTTCACCTCATTTTTCAGCACCAAAGGCCACAGATCGGAAGAGCGTCG
>JBEPWQ010000367.1:0-3996 GCA_041642315.1 Desulfobacteraceae bacterium
AAAACATCGCCGTGGGACTGAGCCGGATCGAAGAATATCTAAAGACCCGGCCGCCGGCCTGAGCACCGGGGTTGAATTCCGGCCGGAACACCGTTTGCCGCACCGGGTGGAACACAGGGCCGGCCGAGGGAAAACCGATGATCATCAAATCCGCCGAATTCGTGACCAGCGCCCCCGGGCCTGAGGCATATCCCCAGCCGGCTCTGCCGGAGATCGCCTTTGCCGGCCGATCCAACGTGGGAAAGTCTTCTCTGATCAATACCCTGGTAAATCGACGGCGGCTGGTCAAGACCAGCTCCACCCCGGGCCGGACCCAGCTGATCAATTTTTTCAATATCAACGACCGGATCATGCTGGTGGATCTGCCCGGATACGGGTATGCCAAAGTGCCCGAAGCGGTTCGCAAAAAATGGGGACCCATGATCGAAACCTACCTGTCCACCCGGGAGGTTCTGCGGGGGGTGGTGGTGATCATGGATATTCGACGGATTCCCGGCCGGGGGGAAACGGACCTTTTCAACTGGCTCTCCCGGTTCCACATTCCGGCCGTTCCGGTAATCACCAAGGCGGACAAACTCTCCCGGCCCAAACAGGACAAGGCGCGGGCCGCCATCGCCCGAAAACTTTCGGTCAGACCGGCCGACCTGATCCTTTTTTCGGCCAAGAGCCGATTAGGAAAAGAGGCGGTCTGGGAGGCCCTGAAGGCTTTGGCAGGCGGCTCAGACAATTGAAATCCACAAAAATGCCGATTCAAATTTTATGACCGACATGAATGAACACTCCGCCGGATTCAAATCCGGATTCGTCATGATCGCAGGGGCCCCCAATGTGGGGAAATCAACCCTTCTCAACCGGGTCCTGGGAGAGAAAATCTCCATCACCTCCAATAAGGCCCAGACCACCCGAAACCGGGTGCTCGGGGTGGTCCACCGGACCGGCGGACAGATTATATTTCTGGACACCCCGGGGGTTCACAAAGCCCAAAAAGAGCTGAACCTCCGAATGGTGGAGGTGGCGGTCGCCTCCATGGGCGATGCGGACCTGATCCTGTTCATGGTCGATCTGGACGCCCCCGATCCGGAATCGGAAGAAATCATCCTTCAAAAACTGGCCGGCATTTCCAAACCGGCGATTCTGGCCCTCAACAAGATCGATCTGGTGGAAAAAGGCGCGGTCTACGAAGCCATTGACCGGTGGCGCAGTCTTCACGAGTTTCTGGCCATCGTGCCCATCTCCGCAGAAAAGGGCTATCAGGTGGATTTGCTGCTGGAAGAGATGGAAAAGGCCCTGCCCGAGGGCCCGCCCTATTTCCCTGAGGATGCGGTCACCGATATGCCCGAACGCTTCATCGTGGCCGAAATCGTGCGGGAGAAGGTATTCCGGTTGACCGGACAGGAGATTCCCTACGCCACCGCAGTCACTGTGGAGTCCTTCGAAGAGGGGCCGGAGCTGGTAAAAATCCACGCCACCATCCACCTGGAGCGGGATTCCCAGAAAGGAATCGTCATCGGCAAAAAAGGGGCCAAACTCAAAACAATCGGGGAAACCGCCCGGCTCGACATTGAGCGGCTTCTGGGGATCAAGGTCTTTCTGAAGCTGTTTGTGCGAATTCAGAAGAATTGGAGCCGGGACCCCCGTGCCCTGAGGCGCTTCGGCTACTGATGGTCCTCTCTTTTCATCCCTGCTTTGAGGGGGATGTCAATCGCCTGTGCGCCGGACGCGAACCCGATGAGGAGGACCTGACCGCCATCCGCGCCGCGGATGCGGTGATACTGCCCCAGGGATGTGCACAACCTCTCTACGAAATGGCCCGCAGCCACTGTCCCCGGGTCTTTCCGGATTACACGGCCCGTTTCAATTATCCGGGAAAAATCGGACAGATTCACCTGTTCCGGGAAATGGCGGTTCCCCACCCCCCAGCCGCATGCTTTAAAGAGACAGGCGATTTTCGACGTAGGTACCCCCATTTTCTGCCGCACGCACCCTTTTGCTATCCGGTGGTTTTTAAGTTCGACTGGGGCGGCGGCGGAGACAACGTCTTTCTCGTCAACTCCGGCATGGAAATGGACGCCGCCCTTCAAAAAGCGGCGCGGTACGAAAATTCCGGTCAGCGCGGATTTCTGATCCAGGAATACATCCCGGCAGGAAACCGCTCTTTGCGGGTGGCGGTAATCGGCGCTACCCTCAAGACCTATTGGCGAACCGGTGGGAAACCTTCCTCCTTTCTCACCAACATCTCCAAAGGCGGGTCGATTGACGATCAGGCGGCCCCGGACCTTCAGGCCCGCGGGGCGGCAGCGGTCGGTTCGTTTTGCAAAAAAACCGGCATCAATCTGGCGGGATTCGATCTTCTTTTTTCGACTGAAGATGCGCAGAGTCCGCCGCTGTTTCTGGAAATCAATTTTTTTTTCGGCCGGCGGGGCCTGGGCGGTTCCGAACGGTTTTACGGTCTGCTGGTGGACGAAATCCGGAGCTGGCTGCGGTCGGTCGGGTTGAAATAGAACTCATCTTGCTTATATTTGCAAGTTATGGATCCTTTTGCCTATACACTCGAAGAATCGGATATCAAACGGGAGCGGCGCAAGGCCCGGGAGCTTCGATCGTCCCAGTGGTGGAAACGGAAACTCGCCAAAAGAGAATGCCACTACTGCGGCGGCACCTTCGCACCGGGAGACCTCACCATGGACCACCTCATACCGATATCAAGGGGCGGCCATACTACCAAAGGGAACGTCGTGCCGGCCTGCAAGGACTGCAATAACAAAAAGAAACACCTTCTGCCGATAGAGTGGGAGGAGTTTATCAAGGGGATCCGGAAGAACAAGAATGCGGCGCACGCATCCTGATTCCGTTGACGTGCAACCCGCCTTTTATTATCCGCAATCTTGGAATTTTTGTAGGTCTGATGTTGATCGTCTTCATAAAGAAAGGGGGAAGGGATGAAATTCAAAGGTACAGTTCCACACCACAGGTCATGGCTGCTGCTGATTGTCGGCGCGCTGATGCTGGCCGGCTGCGCAACCGGCCAGCAGGATATCATTCGGACCAAAATCTCCAACGCCGAAATGATGATTCAGCGAGCGGAACAGAATGAGGCCGAAAAGTATGCGCCCCTTGAGATGAAGCTGGCCGAGGAGAGGCTTCAGGAAGCCCGTCGGCTGATGAAGGAAGACGATTATAAAGAGGCCGACCAGAAAGCCGAAGAAGCCCTGATGGATGCCCGGCTGGCCGAGGCCAAGGCCCAGGCGGAAAAAGCCAAGATGCAGGCTCAGGACAAGGAAGAAAGCCTGAAAACCCTGCGTGATGAAATCGACCGGACCTTGCAAGTGGAATAACCTCGAAATTAGAAAAGGTGGGATTATGAGGGATTTATACAGATCATACGGAAAATGGCTTTTTGCACTCCTCTGCATCGGCTTGGTGGGATTGGCCGGTTGTGCTGCAGGCCCCGAAGCCAATCCCCAGTATCAGCGGGCCCAAACCGCCTATCAGGAAGCCCGGGCCATGGAGAGCATTATGAAAAATGCCCCGGTGCCCATGTATGAGGCGGGCAAGGCTCTCGACCGGGCCGCAAACGCAAATGGCCCGGAGGATATCAGCCGTCTCTCGATAATGGCCGAAAAACAGGTCGAATATGCGCTGGCCGTCGCCGAACGAAAAATGGCCCAACAAAAGATGGAAAGCCTGAAAAAAGAAGAACAGAAAGTCCTTCTGGACACACGACAGCGCCAGATTGAACAGGCCACCCGGAAAAGCGAAATGAAGGCCCGGGAAGCCGAAGAAGCCCGCCGCCTGGCCGAGGAGGCCCAGACCGAGGCCCTGACTATGAAACAGGAAGCGGAGCAGGCCCGCCAGGAGGCCGAAACCCAGGCGCTGGAAGCCCAATTGGCCCGAGAGGAGATCGAAACCCTTCGGCGTCAGATGGCCGAGCTTGAGGCCGAGCAGACCGAGCGGGGTCTGGTGCTGACCCTCGGAGACGTGCTGTTTGAAACCGAC
>JBEPWQ010000368.1:0-3994 GCA_041642315.1 Desulfobacteraceae bacterium
TTCCGCCGCGGAAGGTAAGATTCGGCATGGGGATTCCCGAATACGACGGGGAAGGCCGCATTCTGGAGCTTCATTTCGATGATTTCATCTTTTTCAACATTTACTTTCCCAACGGGGGAATGGGCGAGGACCGGCTACGATACAAACTCGACTTTTACAGGGATTTTTTTGCCTACCTCGATGAATACAAAACAGCAGGGAAAAGTTTGATCATTGGAGGCGATTACAACACGGCGCACAATGAAATCGACCTGAAAAATCCCAAATCCAATGAAAACACATCGGGATTTATGAGGGTGGAGCGGGATTGTCTGGACCGAATCGTGGCCGACGGCTATGTGGATACCTTTCGCCATCTGTATCCGGATACGATCCGGTATTCTTGGTGGACCTACCGCTTTAAGGCGCGAGAACGGAATGTCGGATGGCGTCTCGACTATTTTTTTACCACACCGGATTTGATCGAATCGGGTCGCATTCAGGATTCCTTTATCGACAACGACGTTTTCGGCTCCGACCACTGTCCGGTCGGATTGATTCTCGGCCGCGAATGTTGACCGCAACCGCCGCATTTTTGATTCGGCTCCCCTTCTGAACGGTTTATATGCCTTCTGCTGAGAATATAAAAACACGATGGCGGCTCTCGGATATTCTCGACCTGGAGTATTTCCTTCATCGGGATGAAACCGATATCGGTGATTCAGACGCTGCAAAAGCCCTGGCCCAGCGCGACCGTGAAATTTACCTGTCGCATATTCGGCCGAAAGATCCGGAAGAAAAACCCCGCCCCAGAAGGTTTATCGTCAGATCCTGGCTGTCTCGAAGAAGATCCGAAGAAAAATCGGCGCTGCCCGCTGAAACCCCTCTGCCGGGAGAGGTGTATAAAGAAATCTATCGGCTGTTGTCGTGGGTCCTCGCTGTCGTCGGTCTTCTTTCCGGCGCCGGTATCGCTTCCTCCTTTTTGATCTATCGCGGCATCGAACCGCTCAATGTCGCCTATTATTTCGGCGCTCTCATCCTGAGCCAGTTTCTGCTGATCCTGGTTCTGATCCTGGTGTTGACATTCCGGCTGGTGAATCGCTCCTATTTCGAAAACTCCATCGTCTATTCCCTGATCAGCCGTCTTCTGGTGCGCCTTTTCCTATGGGTCAAACAACGGACGGTGAAGTCCCTCTCCGGAAACCGGCGGAGCGGCATCGAGGCCGCCCTGGGGGTGGTGCGCGGCCGCCGGAAGGTTTACGGCACCCTCTTCTACTGGCCGGTCTTTATTCTGGCCCAGGTGTTCGGGGTCTGTTTCAATATCGGCATCATCGCCGCCACCCTGCTCAAAGTGGTGACCGCCGACATCGCCTTCGGCTGGCAATCCACCGTCCAGTTCAGTCCGGAAATGGTCCATGACCTGGTTCGAACCATCGCACTTCCCTGGTCCTGGTTCGTACCCTCCGCCATCGCCTATCCGTCTCTGGCGGAAATCGAGGGCAGCCGAATGATCCTCAAGGAGGGCATCTATTTTCTGGCCACGGAAAACCTGATTTCCTGGTGGCCCTTTCTCTGTTTTGCGGCCCTGTTTTACGGGCTGATTCCCAGGGCGCTCCTGCTGATCGCAGGGATGGTTGCAAACCATCGCACCCTGGACAGGCAGGATTTCGAATTCAGCGACATCGACCGGCTGATGCATCGGCTTCAATCGCCGCTTGTGAGTACGCAAGGCAGCCCGACCTCGAAATCCGCCCTGCCGGAGGGCCTGAAGGCGGTGCAGTCATCTGTTTCCACCGCACCGGTTCGGCATGAACTCCCCGCCGGGGAAGCAGTAGTCGCCTTGGTTCCGGATGATATTTTCGATGAAGTCACCGATGAACAGCTCAAGTCGGTGGTCGAAAAGGTGCTGGGATTTCAGGTGCGGGAGAAGATCCGCATCGGAACGGATTATGAATCCGACCGGGCGGTTCTGGAAAGCCTGAGCCGGTCCGATTGGCAAAACGGCCGACCCCATGTGCTGCTGCTTCAGGAAGCATGGCAGCCGCCCATCCGGGAAATTTTGCATTTTATTCAGGAAATTCGCAATACCATCGGCGAAAAAGGCGGCATCGAGGTCGGACTCATCGGGAAACCCGCGCCCGAGACGGTTTTTACCCCGGTCAATGAAGACAACTGGAATGCATGGATTCAAAAACTCAGCGGGCTGGGAGATCCCTATCTTCGTCTGGAAAGGCTTTCCGCAGAATGAACGGTCACATCATACCTGAATTCGCCATCGTCGGTCACCCCAACGAAGGCAAATCCTCGGTGGTCTCCACCCTGGCCGAGGACGACAGCGTCCGCATCAGCCCACTGCCCGGTGAGACCATCGAGTGCCAGACCTTTCCGGTGATCATCGACGGGCAGGAAATCATCCGGTTCGTCGATACCCCCGGGTTCCAAAATCCGAAACAGACTCTGAAATGGATGAAGGAATATCAGGGGCCGGATGAACAGATTGTTCACAGGTTCCGGGAATCCCATGCTCACAATCCCGATTTTCGGGATGACGTGGAACTCTTCAAACCGATCGCGGAAGGGGCCGGCATCATTTTCGTGGTGGACGGCTCCCGGCCGGTGCGCACCGCAGACAAGGCGGAAATGGAGATTTTGCGGCTGACCGGTCGCCCCCGCATGGCGATCATCAACTGCAAGGATGAGGATGTGCTCTACCTGGGCCAGTGGAAGGGCGAATTCAGGAAGCATTTCAACTCTATTCGGGTTTTCAACGCCCACAAGGCCACCTACGCCGAACGGATCGCCCTTCTCGAAAGTCTCAAAAGCATCGATCAGGACTGGCAGTCGGCCCTGGAAACGGTCATCGCCGCCTTCAAGAAAGACTGGGAGCACCGAAACTCCCTGGCCGCAGACATCATCTGCGATATGCTGACGGAGTGTCTGACCTATTCGGTGTCGAAGAATTTTACAAAAAACACCGATGAAGAGGTCCTGCGGAGCACCCTTCAGGAAAAATACAACCGGACCATCCAAAAGTTTGAAAAAGGCGCCCAGCGGAAAATCCGGCGCTTGTTCAAGCACAACATCTTCAACTATGACCTGCCGGCCCATTCCATTCTTCATGCGGACCTGTTCAATGAAAAAACCTGGCAACTTCTCGGGCTTACCCAGAAGCAGCTCATCGCCGCGGCCGGACTGGCGGGCGGCGCCATCGGAGCGGCCCTGGATGTGGCGGCGGCCGGATTGACCTTCGGCGTCTTTTCGGCCATCGGCGGCGCCATCGGCGCCGGCTGGGCCGCCTTCGGCGGGGCCAAAAGCCTGGCTCAAACCAAGGTGGTGGGGCTGAACCTGGGCGGACAGCAGATGAAAGTGGGGCCGATCGAAAACCTTCAATTCATGTACGTCCTCCTGGATCGGGCGCTGATCTTCTATTCCCACATCATCAACTGGGCCCACGGCCGACGGGATTATCCGGCCGATAAGAAGCGCCTTCAGGTCGACAGGAAGGGAAAACCTGAAAAAGCCGGCTTCACCACCGAATGGGACGACAAGGCCAAACGAATCTGCGCCAATTTCTTTAGCTCGGTCCGGAGCAACGACGACATTCGAAAGATCAGTGCGAAAAAGGCGTTGAAAGAGCTATTGAAGGAGACTTTCCAGAAAATTTCGCATAGTGAGCGACGGTATGGGTTGGTGTTTCGGAATGAGTCCATGTGATTTTTCCCAGCGCCGGTATCCCGAACATAAAAGGAGCATTATATGAAAGTCATCCTGCTCATGGCCCTGACCCTCGACGGCAAGATCGGAAAGACCCCCGACCATTTCCCGGACTGGACCGGTCGGGAGGACAAGCGGCTTTTTGTGGAACTGTCCAGAAAAGCGGGGGTGGTGATCATGGGGTCCAAAACCTTCGACACCATCGGCTTTCCGCTTCCGGATCGCAAGAACATTATCATGACCCGGGACAAGCGCCGGGTGTCCCGGTGGGACAATCTGGTTTTCACCGATGCGCCGCCCA
>JBEPWQ010000369.1:0-3979 GCA_041642315.1 Desulfobacteraceae bacterium
AGATCGAAGAGGCGATTCTGGACCGACGGGTGGATCTGGCGGTTCACAGCATGAAAGATATGCCGGCGCTGATTCCCGAAGGGCTCTGCATCGGAGCGATTCCGGACCGGGAAAATCCCAAGGACGCCCTGGTATCCAGGAAGGGGCTTTCCCTCTCCCGGCTTCCCCGGGGCGCCCGCATCGGTACCAGCAGCCTTCGACGGGCCGCCCAGCTGAAACACCTTCGTCCCGACTTGAACATTCTGCCTCTGAGGGGCAATCTCGATACCCGGCTCAAGAAACTGGAAACCGAAGACCTCGATGCCGTGGTCCTGGCGGCCGCCGGTCTTCGGCGAATGGAGCTGGATCATCGGGTCACCCAGTTTTTGGATGAAACCCAGATGCTCCCCGCCGTCGGCCAGGGCGCGCTCTGCATCGAGTCCCGGGAAAACGATCCGGACATCGCCCCCCTGACGGCAGCCCTGGATCATTCCGACACCCGAACCGTGGTGCTGGGGGAGCGGGCCTTTCTACACCGACTGGAAGGCGGATGTCAGGTCCCCATTGCGGCCCACGGCTCCCTGGCGGGCGGACAATTTTCATTGACCGGCATGGTGGCATCCTTGGACGGAACCGAACTGATCCGGGACACCCTGTCGGGACCTGCGAATAATTCCGAAGCCATCGGCATCCAATTGGCCGATCGGCTTCTGGATCGCGGGGCGGGCAAAATATTGGACACACTCAAGGACATTCATGAAAACATCCACGGGTAAGGTATTTCTGGTGGGGGCCGGACCCGGCGATCCCGGGCTGATTACCGTCAAGGGGCGGGCCTGCATTGAAAACGCCGATGTGCTCATCTACGACTATCTGGCGGCCCCGACACTTCTAAAATATGCCCCCGAAGAATCCGAAATGATCTATGTGGGCAAAAAAGGCGGGGATCACACCTTGTCTCAGGACGGCATCAACGATCTGCTCGTGGAAAAGGCCCGGGCCGGATTCACGGTGGCCCGCCTCAAGGGCGGAGACCCCTTTATCTTCGGCCGGGGCGGCGAGGAGGCCGAAGTGCTTATCGAAGCCGGAATCCCCTTCGAGGTGGTGCCCGGGGTGACCTCGGCTGTCGCCGCCGCCGCTTACGCGGGCATTCCCCTGACCCACCGGGATTTTACCTCCACGGTGGCGTTCGTCACCGGCCATGAAGATCCGACCAAGGCCGAGTCGAGCATCGACTGGGCGTCTCTGGCCCAAGGCATCGGCACCCTGGTCTTTTTCATGGGAGTAAAAAATCTTCCCCGTATTGTCGAACAGTTGATTGCCCACGGCCGGTCTCCGGATACCCCGGTGGCTTTGGTGCGGTGGGGAACCACCTCGCGTCAGGCGACCCTCACCGGCACCCTTTCCGGTATCGCCGGGAGGGCCCAAGCCGCCCGATTCAAGGCCCCTGCCATCATTGTGGTGGGAGAAGTGGTGCGGCTGCGGGAAAAGATGAGATGGTTCGAAAAACGGCCCCTGCTGGGAAAGCGAATCGTTGTCACCCGCGCCCGGGAGCAGGCCAGCGATCTGGTGAACCGGTTGACCGAGCTGGGTGCGGAATGCCTGGAATGCCCCACCATTCAAGTGATGCCGCCGGAAAATTGGGGCCCATTGGACCACGCCATCGACCGCCTTTCGGAATTTGACTGGATCGTATTCACCAGCGTCAACGGGGTCAAATTCTTTTTCAACCGACTTTTTGAAAAAGGGCGGGATGTGCGGGCGCTTCACCGAATGCGCACCGCCGCCATCGGACCGGTCACCGCCCGGCGTCTGCTGGATTTCGGATTGGCCAGCGACATCCTTCCGGAAAGTTATCGGGCCGAATCGGTGGTGGACGCCTTTCAGGCCGAAGCCGTATCGGGCAAAAAAATTCTGATCCCCCGAGCCGAAGAAGCACGCCCGATTCTGCCGGCGGAACTGAAAAAAATGGGTGCGATTGTGGAAGAGGTCACCGCCTACCGAACCCGACAGGCCCGGGACAATGCCGAGACCTTGTTGTCAGCCCTGCAGGCCGGGGAGATCGATGTGGTGACCTTTACCAGTTCCTCCACCGCCAAGAATTTCAAGGCGCTTCTGCCGGTGAATGCGGACCTGGACACGCTGATGCGGGGGGTGGTGATCGCCAGCATCGGCCCCATCACATCGGATACCGCTTCGGACCTGGGATTTCAGGTGCGTGTGACCGCCGAGTCCTTCACCATTCCGGGACTTTGCGAAGCGATTACCGCCTTTTACGAATCAGCGGATTCATAGATTCGATCATCGACAATGCCGACGCCATGGCGAAAGCGCTGACCGAACCGGGGGGTATTTACCTGCATATCCCCTTCTGCGTTCAGAAATGCGCCTATTGCGATTTTTACTCCCGCACCGATCTCCACCGGATGTCCTCTTTCGTGAACGCCCTGATGCAGGAGATGCATCTCTTCGCCGGAGTTCTCCCCGGCCCCTTCGATACCCTCTATTTCGGAGGCGGCACCCCTACCGTATTGGGTCCTGAACGGATTCAGGTCCTCATCGACAGCATCAGAAGCTGTTTTCCTTTTCTTCCGGACGCGGAAATCACCCTGGAAGCCAATCCCGGCACCCTGACCGCTGAAGATCTGGCTGCCTACCGACGGATCGGGGTGAATCGCCTCCATATCGGAATCCAGTCTTTTCGGGATGAAAATCTCCGTTTTTTAGGCAGAATTCACAGGACCGCCGATGCCGTCGCAGCGGTGAAAGCGGCGCGCCGGGCGGGGTTTGAAAACATCGGTCTGGATCTGATCTACGGGCTTCCGAATCAGACTCCCGATGACTGGCGGTTTGATTTAAAAACGGCGGCATCTCTGGCACCGGAACATCTCTCCTGCTACATGCTTTCCTACGAACCGGGCACCCCTCTGGACCGACGCCGGCTAGAAAATAAAATCCGGCCGCTGCCGGACCGAAAGATCGGCGATCTGTACGGCATCACATTGAAAGTGCTGGCCGACCACGGGTATACACAGTATGAGATCTCCAATTTTTCCCGATCACCGGCGCTTCAATCCCGCCACAATCGAAAATACTGGCGGCATGTCCCTTACCTGGGGCTGGGTCCGTCCGCCCATTCTTATATTCCTCCCCGGCGGTATTGGAATTCAAGGGAGATGGAGACCTATATTCGAAAACTTGAACAAGGCGCCTTTCCCGCAGAAGGGGAAGAGATCCTCACCCCGGAACAGCAGATGATGGAATCATTTTATCTGGGATTGCGGCAGAACGAAGGGTTTCTCATCGCCGATTTCGAAGGCCGGTTCGGCATCGATTTTCGAAAGCGGTTTGACAAGGTGGTATCAGAGTTGTCGGACAATGGATGGCTCGTTAAAAACGGCGGAAGATGCGCCCTTACACCGCCGGGAATGCTCTTGCTGGACGCGATCGTTTCTCGTTTTATTGAGGCGATGTAAGGATGACACTTGCAATCAGGCCTTGCCGCTTCTCAGCTTGCGAATATCTCCGATGCGAATGGTGATATTTTGGGAATCGAAATATTCGATCAGGGGAATCAGAAATTTTCGGGACACCCCTGCAATCGTTTTGAACTGTGGGGTAGACATTTCCCCCTCTTTTTTTAAAAATGCCACCGTATCCTCTTTCAGCCGATGGAGCGCATCCGAGTGGAAAAAGAGATCTTCTTTCACTTTGACGATCTTGCCTTCTTCCACCAGAATCATGAGCACGTCCTTGGTCCGTCCCGAGTCGAAATCGAGGGTTTTTCCGAGTTCTTTGAAATAAGGCGGCGTGAGCCCGCTGTCGGCATATGCATCCAATATCTTTTGTTTCATATCCGCCTGGTCGGTGCCGAGGGTGATCCGGTGGGATGCCAGGCGAATGGTTTTTCCTTCCTGAACAATCTTCTCGGATTTAAGCATATGGTTCAAAACCAGATTGTACAATTTGGACCCCAGAAAAGACGGCAATTTGGATTTCA
>JBEPWQ010000370.1:0-3974 GCA_041642315.1 Desulfobacteraceae bacterium
GACTGTGATAAAAAGACAAACCAACGCATAATCCAAAAAAATCATGAACCGCGCATAAGGAGTTCGACCATGGCCATCCAAGGCAGCACCGCTTTTCTCAACCTGTTTATCGACGTCACCAAAGCGATCACATCCAGTCTCGAACCGGACGAAGTGTTCGATCTCATCACCCGAAAAATCCCCGAACTGATCGGTGTGGATGCGGCCACCATCCGACTGCTGGATGCATCCGGCAAAAACCTGATCCTGCGGGCGGCCCACGGCCTGAGCGACGAATACCTGAACCGCGGCACCATCGACACCGAAGAGCCCATTTTCAAAGCCCTGAAAGGCGAACCGATCGTCATCGAAAACGCCCCCGAGGATGCACGGATCAACTATCCGGAGGCGACCCGAAAGGAAGGGATCCGGTCCATTCTTGTGGTCCCCATCCCCATCCGCGGACAGATCAGCGGGATTTTGAGACTGCTGAGCAAACAACCCCGTTCCTTCACTCCCGATGAGATCGACTTCGTCACCGCCCTGGCCGACCAGTGCGGCATCGCCATCGAGAACGCCCGGGTGTTCAAAAACCAGCAGACCCAGCTCAACTACTTCAAAGCCATCCACGAGATCGGCAAAACCATCAACGCAACCTATGAACTGGATAAAATTCTGGACCTGATCGTGACCCGCCTTCCGAAGGTAATGAATCTGAAGGCGGCCACCATCCGGCTCATCGAAGAGCACAAGGGCACCCTGACCCTGAAGGCGGCCCACGGCCTGAGCCGGGAGTACCTCGGCCGCGGACCTCTGGATGAGGAACTGGCCACCTACTATGTCCGCCAGGGGGATCCGGTGGTTATCCCCGACGCCACCCGGGACGTCCACACCATCTACCACAAGGAAGCCGAATCCGAAGGCATTCGCGGTATTCTGGCCGTGCCCATCTTCGTTCAGGAGGAGATCATCGGAATCCTGCGGCTGCTCTCCTCCGAAGTCCGCTATTTTACCGAGGCCGACATCAACTTCGCCATGGGCGTGGCGGAGCAGGGCGGGGTCGCCATTCAGCGGGCCATCGACTACAACAAACTACAGGCATAAGGTGCGCGCGCCGCCGCGTTTATGACCAGACTCCTCGAAATTCGAAACCTGACCAAGCACTACCCGATTCCGGGCGGCATGCTTCGGCGGCCGGTGGCGCATGTTCGGGCGGTGGACGGGATCGATCTGGACATTAACCGAGGCGAATGTCTGGGGCTGGTCGGGGAGTCGGGTTGCGGCAAGACCACCGCCGGAAAGGCGATCGTTCGGCTGCATAACCCCACCGGGGGTCGGATGCGCTATTTCCCTGTAAAATCCGACAGCAAGAACGGAGGGCCTTCACCGGCGCCGGTAGATATCGCCGCCGCCGGGACGAGAGCGCTCAAATCCGCCGGCATCCGCCATCGGCTTCAGATGGTCTTTCAGGACCCGACCACCTCCCTCAATCCCCGCATGCTGATCAAGCATATTCTGTCCGAACCCCTGCGCGCCATGGGCGGCACCGGCCGCCGGAAGATCGACGACCGAGTGGTCGAGCTGCTCGATCTGGTAGGTCTGACCCGAGACCACCTGCTCCGCTACCCCCACGAATTCTCGGGCGGCCAGCGCCAGCGCATCGCCGTGGCCCGGGCCATCGCCACCCATCCCGAGTTCATCGTGCTGGACGAGCCCACTTCGGCCCTGGATGTATCGGTTCAGGCCCATATGCTCAACCTGCTCAAATCCCTTCAGGACCGGCTGGGGCTCGCCTATCTCTTCGTCACCCACCATCTGCTGGTGGTCCGATACATCAGCCAGCGGATGGCGGTGATGTATCTGGGCAAACTGGCCGAGGTCGCCGACACCGACACGATCTTCAATCGCCCCCGCCATCCCTACACCCATGCCCTGCTCTCGGGAATTCCGGTTCCGGACACCGAGCACAAGACCCGACGGATCGTGCTTTCCGGGGAGGTTCCCTCCCCGCTCCATCCCCCGGACGGATGCCGGTTTCACACCCGGTGTCCATTCGTTATCGAGCGGTGCCGGGTGGAAGAACCCATTTTGGAGCCGATCGACTCCAGGCGTCACCTGGCCGCCTGCCACCGCAAACACGAGGTCGAAGCCCTGGTGCGGGATCGGTTCGGATAAGACAGGCACCGTCTTCTCAAGAAAAGGAGGATGTCGTGGTCTCAACCCCCATACGCTCGATCCTGGTGGTCTGCACCGGAAACATCTGTCGCAGCCCCATGGCCGAAGGGGTTCTGAAGGAAGCATTCCGGGCCCACGGCCTGGATCACATTCGACTCGAATCCACCGGCACCTTCGGATGGGATACCGAACCGCCCACCCCGCAAGCGGTTCAGGCCTGCAAAGAGACCGGCTTGGACATCGCCGCCCTGAGGTCTTGCCCAATCAAAGGCGATATGGTGGATGATGCGGATCTGATTCTGGCCATGGAGGAAAGCCATCTGGAAACCATTCGGAAGTGGTTCAGACCCGAAGGGGCCAAGCTCCGCCTTCTGGGCGATTTTCACCCCGAAGAACCGGGTATGGAAATCCCCGATCCTTACGGAAAATCGGTTCGCCACTACCGGAAGGTCCTCGAACGGATTCGTCTATGCGCCGACGGTGTGGTCCGGCATCTCAAAGAACAGGGGCAGGAATAACCGGGCTGATCATCAAGCCGGGTGAAAGGCAGATAACGGAGGGGAGGGTATGAAAAAGAACATCGCCCGCCGAAAACCCGACGGGCGATGCAATTAAGAATCAGGTGGTCGGATATTTATGCCATCGGGAATAGGATTTATCCAACGCATCCTGCAAGGAGAGCAGGGCGTTTTTCACCCCGCCTTCATGGCCCTGCCATTCATCCTCTTTGGATCGTTTCATCTTCTCGTATTTGTCCCATACATCCGCCCGTTTTTGGCTCAATTCATCCAGTTTCGCCGTCAATTCAGACTTTTCGGATTCAGACAGATCCCCGGATTTGGCTTCCAGTTCTTCGATCCGCGCCATGCAGGCCTTCAATTCTTCGCCGTATTTGCCTTCACATTCTTCTCTTGATGCCATCAAATCTACTCCTTTCGTTCCAGGTTTCGATGTTCAAAGTATAAGAACGGCCGCCACCGATTCAACCCTCGGCGCCGCGATGGGGACCCTGATCGAATTCCACGATTCGGGCGAATCCGGTGTCGGGTCCTTTCGTTACCTCATGATAAAGCGGGCTGTCTCTGGTCACCCGGCCGCCCATATCATAGGTAAAGGCCCGAACCGCCCGGTGCCGAATCCAGTAGCCGGCAAGGACCGGCCCCGCGTCGTTGTAGCAGGAATGAAAATGGAGGAATTCCGCCTGCGGTTCAGGCCGATTTTCAATCCACTTTTCCGGGGCGTTATCAAAAAAAACCGGATTGATTCGATTCTTCCTGGGAATGGGAAAATCGACATCGGCTAAGGAGCTGAACACCGCCTCACCCTCATAAAGCTTGGCGTTCACCGGCGCGTCGGAGGCATAAAAGCCCCGCTCATTGAAGCAGACGAACCGCAGTTGGGTAAGATCGCCGGGGTCAGGCGGCAGAAAATAATATCCCACAAAAGGGCCGAAGCTCAGAATTTGTCCGCCCCGGTCGACTTCCAGGGTATCCACATAGCCCCGGTCCACCGCCAGTTCGACCTCGTCCTGGCCGATGGTCTTCAGATGGTCTGATCCACACCCGAGTAAAAGACCTGCGGCGGCACACATCAGAACGCCGGTGGTCATGAACCTACCGATGCGCATGGTCAATTCTCCCAGATCTTCCCGATTCCCCAGACGCAAAGACCGAAACCGATCGCGATCACCGCCACGGCCACCGCCTTGCCGCCCAGCCAGTCGGCCAGGCTGATCTGGCCCACATTGGTGGGATCATACAGCAGTGGCACCAGCTGCTCATGGAACTGGGCAAACACGGCGGTACCGGCCATCCCGCCCA
>JBEPWQ010000371.1:0-3957 GCA_041642315.1 Desulfobacteraceae bacterium
GAAACCAACCGGCTTACCAAACAATGAGAGGTGATATCATGGCTGAAAAAGTACAAGATTACATCGAGAGTGATCAGGAAAGAGAAGAGGGACATCAGGATACCCGTCAGCAAAACTTCGAATGCGAAAACCCGGACGAGCATCTCGGGTGCGACATGGGCATCGATGTCCAAGGATAACCGAAACCGATTCACGATTCAGCCGAGGATGATCAACCCTGCCGATTGATCGCCTCTCTTGGGCAGGGCCACTTAATGGCCCTGTCCCAAGGGCTGAATAAAAAATCGATCCATCCCGACCATACCGAATCCAAGCGGATGCTGCTTTCGGCAGACTGATCGCGGGTTCACGAATCGATTGCATACATACCTACCCATTCATTTCCATTCTCCTCCTCCGGGCAGGGCCTCTTTAGAGGCTCTGCTTTTCCCATAAAAAAGTTCATCTCTTTTCATTTAAAGCAATATCAGAACTCTTTCCCTCTGGGACAATAGCAGTGATATTCCCTTTCCGGCCGGTTCTTGGGTACCCACCCACCCAGGAAGTGTTTGCTTTCGTGATTTCCGGGAGTTGAGGATTCATGCTTGACATAGGGGGCGAACAGAACCTATCTTACCATCCATATGGATGATAGGAGGATGGTATGAGCACAAAAGAATTTCGATCCAGGAGCGGTGATACCACCGAAAAGATCACCATCAATCTGGGCGTGGTGGACCTGGGGCAGATCGATTTACTGGTGCGGGAAGGATTTTATTCCAACCGCACCGACCTGATTCGAACGGCGATCCGCAACCAGTTGGCGACCCATTCGGAGGTGGTCAAGGAAACGGTGGCGCGAAAAACCTTTGTTCTCGGCCTGCAGCACTACAGCCGCCGAGATCTCGAGGCGGTGCAGGCGGCCGGAGAGATGCTACAGATCCAGGTTCTGGGTCTGGCAAGCATTGCCGAGGATGTATCCCCCGAACTCGCCCGCGCCACGATCGATTCCCTGGTGGTGCTGGGCGCCTTGCATGCCAGTCCGGCGGTCAAAGCCGCCTTGGCGGATCGAATCCACTGACCGGAATGGCGTTGAAAAGCTGACTTTCTATTTAGGAGACTTTTGATGACAAACTTCAATATGGCAGCGGGAATGCGCGAAGCGACCCGCTTGACGGGTGCAGGACAACTGCATGAAGCGGTTGAGGTCATTCAACGAACGCTGAAAGGCGGGCTGGAACCGAAGCCCCCAACCGAGGCCCCGCGCAAAGCAGCGGATACGGTCATAGAGGCGCACTTCCGTGTGATCGATGAACATGCGGAAGCACCAGAACCGCAGCAACATTCTTTTTCCGGCCGCGCGGAAAACCCCGGGCACAGTGAGGCCGATCCCGAACCTGCGGCAGCAGGCGGTGCGAACCCGGCAATGCCGCCGCCCTTCGGCGTCGGTTTGCAAGAACAATGGCGGGAAAAGTGGCGTGAATTTCGCGGGCCGACGCCGTGGCCTGAGCCCTTCCCGGACCGGACCCCGGAGGTTGTGCCGGAAGGGGGGCGCTTTACCTCCGGTTCATATACCAACCCGGCCGGCACGCGCAGTTACAAACTCTATATCCCCAGCAGTTATCGGGGTCAGCCGCTCCCCCTGGTGGTCATGCTTCACGGGTGTACACAAACCCCCGATGATTTTGCCGCCGGCACCCGCATGAACCGGCTGGCTGAAGTGCATCAGTGCCTGGTCGTCTATCCGGCCCAATCCACCGCCGCCAACAACTCGGGATGCTGGAACTGGTTCGAAGCGGCCGACCAGGAGCGCGATCTCGGAGAACCGTCCATCATTGCCGGGCTTACCCGCCGTATACTGGACAGCCATCGGGTGAATCCGCAGCGAATCTATGTGGCCGGGCTATCGGCCGGCGGCGCAATGGCGATGACGATGGCGATGACCTACCCGGATCTTTACGCGGCGGTGGGCGTCCATTCCGGGCTTCCCTACAAAGTCGCGCGGGATCTTCCATCCGCATTCAATGCGATGCATTCCGGCCATTACGCCTCGGGCATCCGGCATACCGGGGCCATCTCCGGCATGCAGCCTTGCACAACGCCGGTTCCCGCCATCGTTTTCCACGGAGATCGGGATACGACAGTGCATTCGCACAATGGCGACCAGGTGATCGCCCAATGTGCGCCATCCCGTGCCCGGCGGGGCGCACCTGCCGGGGAGGGCCGGAATCCGAACATGACCGTGGAGGAAGGCCGAATACCGGACGGTCATACCTTTACACGCACCACTTACCATGACGCGAACGGCCGGCCCATGGCGGAACATTGGCTGGTGCACGGTGCCGGGCATGCGTGGTCGGGCGGGAGTTCCCGCGGCTCGTATACCGATTCGAAAGGACCTGATGCCTCTCAGGAGATGCTCCGCTTTTTCTACGATCATCGGAAAGACGAAAATCGGACGTAGGATTTCGTTTTCACCGGTCTGAGGCTGGAATGCGTCAGACCGGCTTTCATCAGGGGAACGGAATCAAAGAAATCATTCCCGATTCCGAGCGTAAACGATCTTTCCACCGACTATCGTATACTCCACCCGGGTATCCAGAATTTTATCCTCATCCACCTTCATCAGATCCTGTGAAAATACGGTAAAGTCGGCCAGCTTCCCCACTTCGATCGACCCTTTCATATCTTCTTCAAAACCGGCATACGCCCCATCCAGGGTGTAGGAGCGCAGGGCCTGGTATCGGGTCATTTTCTGGTCCGGCTCAAAACCGCCCGGCGGCTCTCCTTCTAAAGTGCGGCGGGTCACCGAGGCATAAAAGCACTCGATCGGGTTCACCGGTTCAACCGGTGCATCGGTGCCGTTTGCGATGACCGCCCCCGATTGCAGAAGTTTTTGCCACACATAAGCGCCTTCCAGAATACGCGCTTCGCCCAGCCGGTCGATGGCCCAGGGGCGGTCCGAAGACAGGTGGATGGCCTGCATGGAGGCGATCACGCCGAGATTTGAAAATCGGGGGATGTCTGTGGCACTAATGTGCTGGGCGTGTTCGATTCGAAACCGATGGTCTTCGGCGGCCTTCGGATATGAGTTGAAAAGCTTTTCGAACTGGTCGAGCACTTCCCGGTTGGCCCGGTCTCCGATGGCGTGCACACACGCCTGAAATCCGTTCAGAAGCGCCTTGCGGGACACCTGATAGACGAGATCCATGTCGATGGTGGCATGCCCGAGATGATCCGGTCGATCGGAATAGGGGTCGAGCAGCCAGGCTCCGCGGGACCCCAGGGCGCCGTCTGCAAACAGCTTCACCGCCCGAATGGTCAGAAAGTGACCGCCCGAACCGATCTCCGGTCCGCGGGCAAGCCACTGTTTCAGCAGTTTTTCATCATGCCCGTCGATCATGACCCACAGCCGAATCTTGAGTTTTCCTTCGTTGAGAAAGTCGTGGTACAGCGCAATGGCATCCCCATTCGAAGCGGCGTCTCGAAAGCTGGTAAGTCCGTTGGCCAAACTTACCTGGATGGCCAGTTCAAGGGCCCGGCGATTCTGCTTTTCGGATCCGCTCGGGATATGGCGGCGAATCAATTCCTGGGCGTTTTCCGTAAAAATGCCGGTCGGATTTCCGGCTTCATCCTTGATCACTTCACCACCGGCCTCGGAAGCGGTCTGCGGCGAAATGCCGGCGATTTCCATGGCCCGGGCATTGGCAAAGCCGGCGTGACCGCTGGCATGGGTGAGAAAGACCGGGTTGTCCGGCGACACCCTGCTGAGCGCCGAATGGATCTGGAAACCCTTCACCAGAGGCGCGGGCGCCGGGTCCCACTTGCTCTGATGCCATCCCCGACCGATGATCCACTCGCCGGGTTCCGTCTTCTTGACCTGGTCCTCGACCTTTCGAACCAATTCTTCATAGCTGCGGGCTTGGCTGAGGTCGAGCTTCATCTTGGCCCGCCCCAGTGCCAGAATATGGGCATGGC
>JBEPWQ010000372.1:0-3935 GCA_041642315.1 Desulfobacteraceae bacterium
GCCCCAGATCGAGAAGCCTTGAAATCTCCGTTGCCACTGATTCGAGGATCCGTTTCACCGCAGCCCCTTTGGATAGGGCTTTTTTTCTCTCCTTTTCCGTTTCGCCGAAATTTTCCGCCTCCACCAACCAGACCTGAAGGGGCGGTTCGCCGTCCTTGTCGACGCGAAGCGATTCTTTATCGGGTCGAGCTTCCGGAGCCTGCACCGGTGAAAAGGGGATTTCCTCGTAGACGAAAGCCCGGGGATGGCCATCAAAGACCGCGTTCACCGCTTGAATCAGGTCGGCCTGGGACCGCCAGTTGTACCCCAGGGTGTAGGCCGCGTTCGGGTCCTGTTTGGCTCCCATATAGGCGAAGACGTCGGCGCCCCGGAATCCGTAAATGGCCTGTTTGGGGTCTCCGATGAGAAAAAGCACATGGCCAGGTACATGAAAGGCCGTTTTGAAGATGTCGTACTGAACCGGATCGGTATCTTGAAACTCATCGATGAGTGCGGCTCGGTAGCGTTCGCGAATTCGCGCCGCCAGGGCTTCGCCGCCTTCTCCATGGAGGGCGTTCCGCAGGTTGTTCAAAAGGTCGTCAAAGGATTGGATATTGCTGACCGCCTTCCGTTTTTTCATTTCCTGCCGGACGTACCCGAGGAGTTCGACTTTGAGCGCCAGCAGATGTTGGCCGAAGGCATCTGCTCGGGCCTGATGTTTCGCTTGAAGATCATCACATAGATCAAAAAAGGGATGGCAGGGCGGCGTCTGGCCTTTTCTGAGCGATTTCGTTTCATGTAAGCCTGAAGTGGTGAACTTTTCGAATTTCGAACACAGATCGATTTGGGTATGGCCCAATGCAAAAAACGCATTGAGAGTTTTTATCCAGTCTGGAATAGACTTTCTCGAGTAACTGGTGCGATGAAGACCTGTATCCTCCATCAATATGGTTTTCACCGCCGTACGTTCCTTTTCCCAGCAGGCTGCCGCGGCTTCGAAAGCCTCTTTGTACGCCGTCTCCGCGGCATCGGTATCCGGACGCTTTATTTCAGGAATGATGCGAATGTCGGCATGGGCCAGGGACTGGCTCACCAGCGATATCAGGCCGGACGGGCCGGTTTCCGAAAGAACGTAGTCGATGAAGAGGGGGGATGCGCCGTAAAAATGCGTGCGCCAGAAGTCTTTTACGATTTCCTCTATGAGTGAACTCTGATCGGTTACCAGTTCGGTATCGAAGAGAGCGCCGCTTTCAAAGGCGCACTCGTGAAGCATTCGCTTGCAGAATCCGTGGATGGTAAAGATGGCCGCCTCGTCGAATCCCTGCAATGCCTCCCGAATTCGGCGAACGCAATCGTTCGCGGATAAAGTCGATCCCTCACCGTTCTCATCGCATTTTTCTACAAGCCCGTTTAGAAACGGGTCATCGGTGGGTTCTCCTTCAAAGGCGGCAAGCGACTCGGCCAACCGGGACCGTATCCGGCCCTTGAGTTCTTCAGTGGCCGCTTCGGTAAAGGTGACCACCAGAATCCGGTTGACCTCGATGTTTTCCTCCAATACCAGTCGAACGAAGAGCCCGGCGATGGTGTAAGTCTTTCCGGTCCCCGCGCTGGCTTCCAGAAGATTGGTGCCGGTCAGGGGCGTGTGGAGCAGATCAAAGGGTTCGGGGGAATGGGGGGATTTGGTCACTAGCATGTTCCGAAAGGGTTGAGGTTAAACAGCCGCCGCATGGTTCAGCAGAGGTCGAAATACCGCCAGGGCCAGTGCTTCGAACTCCGAATCGAGGGGGGAATCCAGATGCCTGAAACAGCGATGAAAATAGCCGTCGGTCTCCTCTCCCGAAGAATAATAACTGTTTTCCCATTTCCCCCGGGCCTTACCCAACGCGATATCCGCCGGTTTTTCCGCGGTAACCACGCTTTCCGCATAGGCCCAGGCCGAAAGCGGGAAAAACCGCAAGGGTTGCCGCAGTCCTTTCCAGTAGATTGTCAGCAGGTTCAAAAGAATCTCTTCCGAATTTTCCACCGGCCCGTATTCGTACGTCTTGTCCTTGCCGGCGATCAGGGTCGTGCGGGGGTATCCCTCGACCGCGGCGGCGTTCATCGCCAGATGAAGCAGCCATGCCCGAAGATGGTCCTTGGGTTTGAGAACGGCGAACCGGTAACGAACCATATGCGCAGGGTAGATGTCGGGGATTCGGCCGGTCAGGCGAAAACCGTCCGGGAACAGATCGATATCGAGGGGTTCTTTGGGTGCGTCGGCCATGTAGAACTGGATTTTTTCGGCAAAACCGCCGGCCTCCCGGCAGCTTTTCAGAAAAAGAGACTCTCCGACCGCTCCGTGGGGCAGTTCACCGGAGGCGCGTTTGAGAGGATAGAGTTCCGCCGGGTCCCGGCCGGTCAGGGCTTCCTTGACCAGAACATCTTCCAGAAAATATTGATCCAGACCTTCGATATGAAAGGCCTCCTGTTCTTCAATGCGGATATCTTCGGTTTCCAGGAAAAGGTTCAGCCGCCGGTTCAGGAGAAATTTGGCCGGATTGGAGAAAAAAGAGATCAGGGTCTCCAGGCCGATCGTTTTCCACTCCGATTCCGGTTCTGAAAGCAGTCCGGTGATGAAAGGCTTCGGGCTTTCTCGGGGCGTGACCAGGCGCCTGGCTGCCCGGCAGTTTTCGATCGAGTAGCTGAATAGGCGAAAAGCCTCTCCATGCATAAAATAGGCGGGGCTGAAGCCCTGAAGCCGATGTTCGGTGATGAGCTGGTCCTGCAGCAGATCCCCGTCCTTCCACCGGAAGCCCCGCTGAATCACGTCGATCAGTTCGCTGACCACCACCGAGGGCGGAATGGCGGCGTTGTCCTGAATCGATCTTCCCACATAAGAGATATACAGTTTTTCCCGAGCCGAAAGAATCGATTCCAGAAAAAGGTAGCGGTCGTCGTTTCGCCGGGACCGGTCTCCGGGTTTGGGATGACGGGCCATGAGATCGAATCCGAGGGGCTTGGACCGGCGGGGATAGTCTTCGGAATTGAGGCCGACCAGGCAGATGACCCGAAAAGGAATGGAGCGCATGGGCAGCATGGCGCAGAAGGTGATGCCGCCGGTGATGAATCCGAAGCCGAAGGGGTCCTCCTGAAGTCGCTGAGACAGGTGGCTTTTGATGACCCGAATGTCGACCGGTTCTGAAAATTCCCCTTGTTCCCCGGTTTTCCGAAGCTCGGCCAGCGCATCCCGAAGGAACTGGAGTTCGGCTTCGGTTTCTTCATCGGCATGGAACAGGGCCTTGAGCAGACCGGCGAGACGCTCGGACCAGTCCGAGAGCGAAGCGGGGCGGATGAGGGTGTTCACCTGGTGGAAGAGGCGATCCGTGAATTCGAGAAAGTGGCCCAGAATATCGGTTTCGCCGCCTTCCACCGCATCAAAGGGCGGAATGCCGTGGAAAGTCCGTTCACTCCCGCCGGCCATGGCATAGCCCAGCAGCAGCCGGTCCAGACCGGCCCGCCAGGTGTTTTCGGGGGTGTCGGGCAGCCCCAGCCCGGCCCGGCTTTCGGCGTCCACACCCCAACGAATGCGGGTATCCCGAACCCAGTTTCCAATGCGGTCCAGATCGGTCTCGGAGAGATCGAATCTCTGAAACACGGACGGATTCTCTAGCACCGACAGCACCTGGGCCGCGCCGAACCGGCCGCCGGCCATGTCCAGCACCTTCAGGAAAATATCGATGACCCGGCTTTCCGTTCGCATGGCCCGATCGGCGATGCTGAACGGAATGCGATGCGGGTCGTCGGCGGGTCGGTCGAAAACCGCCTGAATGTAGGGGCCGTAGGTTTCAATATCCGGGGTCATCACCAGAATATCCCGGGGGGCCAGGGCGGGGTCGGCATCGAACAGAGCCAGAAGCTGATCGTGGAGGACCTCGATCTCCCGCATGGGGCTGTGGCAGACATGAATCCGGACCGAC
>JBEPWQ010000373.1:0-3926 GCA_041642315.1 Desulfobacteraceae bacterium
CCTGATTGGAATGGAGCGCCTCGGAGCCGCCCCGCAGGATCACCGCGTTGCCCGCCTTGAAGCAGAGGCCCGCCGCGTCGATGGTGACATTGGGCCGGGATTCGTAAATGATGCCGATCACCCCGAGCGGAATCCGCATTCGGGAAACCTGAAGACCATTGGGCCGGATCCAGGATTTGGTAAAGGCGCCCACCGGATCTTCCATGCCCGCCACCTCCCGAAGCCCGTCGGCCATGCCGGTGATCGTGGCGGGCTTGAGGCTCAACCGGTCCAGCATGGCATTGGAGAGCCCCATCTCACGGCCCCGATCCAGGTCCTTACGGTTTTCCGCTTGAATCCGATCGCCTTCGGCCTCCAGCCGGTCGGCGATCTGAATCAGCACCGCATCTTTCTTTCGGGATTCGCATCTGGCCATTTCAACCGAAGCGGCTCGTGCCGCCCGAGCCATATCCGAAATGATCATTTCAATGCTCATGGTATTCTCCCGCCGTTTCCCCCTAATATAATCATAAATTATTAATTTTCCAATAAATCAATATAGGATTTCAGCTCCATGACCCTGTTTTTGAGGATATTCATGCGGTCTTCCACCCGCATGGGGGTGTACATGGTGCCGTCGAAGCCGGAATAGATGCTGTCGATCAGGGCGAATTCGAGGTCCCGATACTGAAGCCATTCCGACTGAGCCGCCTTCAGGGCCGCCCGCCCTTCCGGCCGAAGCCGCTTCCGCAGTTCGCCGCAGATGCGGTCGAGTTCCCGGTCCCACATGTCATAGGCCTCAACGAGGCAGTCTGTCATGCCGTCGGTGGTTTCATCCTGGATCATACATTCCGCCAGCCGCCGATCGATGGCGTGAAGACTTGCTTTCGCAGGAGGGAGCGTTGTTTCGGGGGAAATCGGTTCCGAAACGTTATCAGCAGCGGCTCCGGATACCCATGCCGCCTGGTCGGCCGAGACGGTTCCCGCGCCGAGCATCAGGCAAAAAGCGGTCAAGAAGATGGTTTTTCGAAGCATACCAGACCTCTTTCGGTTCTCGACAAAAAGGCGAGACTCCGGGCAAAGGGACGACGGAGGCGATCACTCCTCTCCCGTAATGGTCAGGTTGTCTCTGTGGATGACCTCATCATACGGTTTCTCCCCCAGCACCGCTTTGATCTCCCCGGTTTTCAGGCCCATGATTTTTCGAATGTCACCGGCGCTGTAGTTGACTAGACCGATCCCCAGAATATCGCCGCTGCCGTTTTTAAAGGCCACCGGGGCGCCCACCCCGAATTCCCCTTCCACCGCTTTGATTCCGGCCGGGAGCAGGCTTTTTCCGCCTTCGAGAAGCGCCCGCACCGCCCCGGCATCGATGCGGATGACGCCCCTGGGCTTGGTGGTAAATCCGATCCAGCGCTTTCGGTTGGCCATTTTTTGATTTTTGGGAACGAAAAAAGTGCCGTGGGTTTCGCCGGCGGCCATTCGCAGCAGAATATCCGGTTTGTCCCCCCGGGCGATGATCATCGGGATTCCCGCCGTGTTCACCTTTCGCGCCGCCCGAATCTTGCTCAACATGCCGCCGGTGCCCAGGGCCCCTGGGATATCCCCGGCCAGCTGTTCGATCTCCCGCCGAATGGTGGTGACCACCGGAATGAGTTCGGCATCCCCATGGGATCGGGGATCCTTGGTGTAGAGACCGTCGATATCGGTGAAATTAATCAGCACGTCGGCGTTCATCAGCAGCGCGATCATGGCCGAGAGATTGTCATTGTCGCCGAACTTGATCTCCTCCACCGAGACGGTGTCGTTTTCATTGATGATGGGCAGAATGGACCAGCCCAGCAGGGTGTGAAGGGTATTGCGCGCATTGAGATACCGCTTTCGCGCGTGGAGCCCGTCACCGGTCAGAAGGATCTGCGCCACTTTTTTGCCGTATACCTCGAATGCCTTTTCATACTCCCGAATCAAGCCGGCCTGGCCCACCGCCGATACCGCCTGTCGCTGCGGAATGGCATCGGGGCGTCGGGGAAGGCCGATCTTCTTTACTCCCGCGGCCATGGCGCCGGAGGAGACCAGCACCACCTCACGACCGCTGTTGATCAGAACACTGATCTGACGGCTCAAGGATTCGATCACATCCAGGTTCAGCCCGTTGTCCCGGGTGATGACATTGGAGCCCACCTTCACCACCATGCGATGGGCGGTTTCAACCGTGTTGGGGTGTATTTCCATCTTCGGACTGTTTCAGCAGTTGAATGATTCGGGATTTCAGTTCCGGTATTCCGGCTCCGGTCAGCGCGGAAATCGTCATAAACGGCACCGCGTTCCCCCGCTCCGCCGCCGCCGCCGAAAACAGTTCTTCGGCCACTTCCGAACCGGGAAGATCCATTTTATTCAGAACCACGATCTGGGGTTTGCGTGCCAGGGATGCATCATAAAGGGTCAACTCCCGGTTGACCGCATCATAGCTCGCCAGGGGATGGTCGGGGTCCATATTCGGCCCGTCGATCAGATGGACAAGGATTCGGGTTCTTTCGAGATGCCGCAGAAATTGAATTCCCAATCCGGCCCCGGAATGGGCGCCTTCGATGAGACCCGGAATATCGGCCACCACAAACGATTCTCCCCAATCTGTCTGAACCACCCCGAGGTTGGGCGTCAATGTCGTGAAGGGGTAGTCGGCGACTTTGGGCTTTGCAGAGGAGAGAACGCTGATCAGGGTGGACTTGCCGGCATTGGGCAGCCCCATGATGCCCACGTCGGCCAGCAGCTTGAGTTCGAGTTTGAGGGTCCGGATTTCACCGGGTTCACCCGGTTGGGCGAAACGGGGGGCCTGATGGGTAGCGGATTTAAACCGGGTGTTGCCCTGCCCTCCCCGGCCGCCTCGGGCGATGACGGCGGTTTCTTCGGGTTCGGTGAAGTCTTTGAGCAGCTCACCGGTATCGGCATCCAGCACCAGGGTTCCGGGAGGAATATCCAGGATCAGATCCGCCCCGTTCCTCCCGGTTTTCTGACGTCCTTGGCCGCCGCGGCCGTTTTCGGCCCTGAAATGTTTCTGGTACCGCAGATGATAGAGGGTGCGCTTTCGGGGCGACGCTTTCAGAATGACGTCGCCGCCCTTTCCACCGTCGCCGCCGTCCGGCCCGCCTTTGGGGATAAACCGCTCGCGTCGAAAACTGACGCAACCGCTTCCCCCGTCCCCGGATTGGACGGTGACGGTCGCCTCATCAATGAATTTCACTCGAAAGGGATCACTCGGAATAGACGGAGGCGCGTTTTTTGGATTTGCCCATCCGTTCATAGGACACGACGCCGTCGATCAGAGCAAACAGGGTATAATCACGGCCCAATCCGACATTTTCGCCGGGATGAATCCGGGTTCCCAGCTGCCGGACCAGAATATTGCCGGCCCGAACCCGCTGCCCGCCGTATCGTTTCACGCCCCGGCGCTGGCCGTTGCTGTCGCGCCCGTTTTTGGAACTGCCGCCTGCTTTCTTATGTGCCATGGTGCTTACTCCTCACTCTTTTCCTGGATTTCCGGAGATTCGGCCGGCGCCGTTTCCGCCGGTATCTTCTCCGCCAGTCGGCCGCTGCCGATGCTGCCGACCTTGACCGCCGTGTAATACTGGCGATGGCCCTGTTTGCGACGATATCTTTTTCGTCTCTTATATTTGAAGACGATGATCTTCTTGGCTCGATCCTGCTCCACGATGCGCCCTTCGACCTTCCTATCGTCCAGAACCGGCCGACCGATTTCGACACTTTCGCCGTCTGAAACCATCAGCACCTGGTCGAAAGTCACCGGGGCGCCCACCTCTCCGGGTAGTTTTTCCACCCGGAAAACCTCTCCCTCCCGGACTTTGTACTGCTTTCCGCCCGAGCTCACAATCGCGTACATGGTGATATACCTCCTTTGATTCGCCTCGTTTCCATAGGAACGGTAAAAA
>JBEPWQ010000374.1:0-3898 GCA_041642315.1 Desulfobacteraceae bacterium
AGATGAAGAACGAAGACACCTTTTTTCTGACCGGAACCGACGAACACGGCGATAAAATCGAACGCGCCGCCAAAAAGGAGAACATGTCCCCGCGCGAATACGTAGACATGATCAGCGCTCTTTTCAAAGGACTCTGGCCGGAACTCGACATCGAATACGACCGATTCATCCGCACCACGGAACCGGCCCATACGGCTCTGGTTCAATCGATTCTACAAAAAATTTTCGATGCCGGGGACATCTACTACAGCGAATATGAAGGAATGTATTGTTTCGGATGCGAACGGTTTTACACCGACCGGGAACTGGTGGACGGAAAATGTCCGGACCACCAGATCGAACCCGAGATCATCAAGGAATCCAATTATTTTTTCAAAATGGGCCAGTATCAGGACTGGCTTATCGAACACATCGAGGAAAACCCCGGTTTCATCCGCCCCGAGCGCTACAGAAATGAAGTCCTGGCCTTTCTGCGGGAGCCCTTGGAGGACCTCTGCATCTCCCGGCCCCGAAGCCGGCTGAAGTGGGGAATTCCCCTTCCCTTCGATGAGAATTATGTCACCTATGTCTGGTTCGACGCCCTGCTCAACTATATCTCCGCCCTCGATTACCCGAAGGGAGAAGGCTTTCGCAAGTTCTGGCCCCATGCCCAGCACATCATCGCCAAGGATATTCTGAAACCGCACGGAATCTACTGGCCTACCATGCTCAAGGCGGCCGGCATTCCGGTGTATCGGCATTTGAACGTCCACGGCTACTGGAATGTGGAGGAGAGCAAAATGTCCAAGAGCCTGGGCAATGTGGTGGACCCGCTTCAGCTCAAAGATGTTTACGGCCTGGATGCCTTTCGGTTCTTTCTCATGCGCGACATGGTCTTCGGCCTCGATTCCAGCTTCAGCGAAGACGGGCTGGTGAACCGAATCAATGCGGATCTGGCCAATGATCTGGGCAATCTTTTCAGCCGGGTGACGGCCATGACCCACAAGTATTTCAAAGGAATCGTTCCCGAACCCGATTCAGCGGCTGAAAAGGAACTGGCGCAGCTCAAAACCGGAGGACTGGCGGCCAATGCGGCCGTCGCCGTGGATGAATTCGAGGCGGCCATGGAATCCTTCGCCTTCCACAAAGGGCTCATGGCGGTCTGGGAATTCATTTCTAAAATGAACAAATACATCGATGTGGCGGCCCCCTGGGAACTGGCAAAGAAAAAATCGGCAAAAAAGGAGCTGGAAGCGGTCATGTACCATTTTCTGGAGGGGCTTCGAATCGTGTCCGGACTCATCTATCCGGTCATGCCCCGGACCGCCCGGACCATGCAGACCCACCTGGGTCTGGACCCGGAAGCCCCCTTTTACCTGCTGGATTCCCTTCGGGCCTGGGGCATTCTTCAACCCGGCACCCGAATTCCCAAATCCACCCGGCTTTTTCCAAGAATCGAGGTGAAAAAAAATGCCGAACCCGCCGAAGCGGCGGTGCCGACAACCGGTATTCCGGAGCTGAAACCGGAGATCGACTATGAAACCTTCCAGAAGATCGATCTTCGGGTGGTCACGGTTATCCGTGCCGAGGCCATTCCAAAGGCCAGAAAGCTGCTCAAACTGGAGGTGGAACTGGCCGGAAAACGGACGGTCGTCGCCGGCATCGCATCGGATTACACACCCCAAGATCTGTTGGGCAAACAGGTGATTCTGGTGGCCAATCTCAAACCGGCCAAGCTGATGGGGGTTCTGTCCAACGGAATGGTACTGGCCGCCGCGGACAAGAAGCATCTTTCCCTGGCCACGCCGGATCGGCCGGTCTCCTCCGGCACACCGGTAAGCTGATATGGCGCGTCGAAGAAAACTTCAACGACAAGATGCGTGGGGGCCCCGACCCGACTGGCGAACCTATCAGGCCAGTCTGAAGCGGGAAAAACCCGGAAACAAAGGGCGATGGATAGTTACCTGCGGACTCATTGGCCTGCTGGCGGGAGTGACGGTATTCGGAATTACCGATGCGCCGCCGGAAAACGCCTCCTACCTGCCCGCCTCCCCCCAATCCGCTCCCCCGGACCGCCTTCAAACCGAAAATCCGGCACCGAATAAGATCGCCGCGGAGGAGCCTTCTCCGGTTGAACCGATTCCTTCACCGCTTCCGAAAGCCCCGGTTCAAACCGTCTCATCGGTTCAATACATCGACAAGACCGATGTTCAGGCGATTCTGGCAAAACAGCCCTTCATCAATCTGGAGGAGGAAACGTATACTTTCAGTTTTGACGGGCGCCTCTTCAATGTGGATACAAGCCTGGACCCTGATCTACAGCGATATCTTTTGCAGGCGATGCAGAGGGATACCTCCCGATATATCGGCATCATCGTCATGGACCCGCGCAGTGGCCGGGTCTTGAGCATGGTCGGATTCGATCCTGAAGATCCGCTTCATAATCCTTGCCTCACTTCGATTTTTCCTGCGGCCAGCGTTTTCAAGATCGTCACCGCCGCCGCCGCGATCGAAAAATACGCGTTCGGTTCCGATTCAACGGTCTCTTTCAGCGGAAAAAAATACACCCTCTACAAGAATCAGATTAAAAAAGATCCGAAAGGATGGGTAAGGCACTTTACCCTGCGGGACTCCTTCGCCCAATCAGTCAATCCGGTGTTCGGTAAACTGGGAGCCCTTGTAATCGGGAAAACCGGTCTTGAAGAATATGCCGACGCATTCGGGTTCAACCAGCCCATCAATTTCGAACTGCCGGTCACCCCCAGTCACCTTTCCATTCGGGATGAAGCGCCCTACCAGTGGGCGGAGATCGCCAGCGGCTTCAACCGCCAGACCACGCTGTCTCCCCTGCACGGCGCCGTCATGGTGTCGGCCATCGTGACCGGGGGCGGCAACCTGGCGGAACCCACCCTTGTAGACCGGATTCGAAACGAAAACGGCGAACTCTTATATACATATCAGCCCGCCACCATCCGCCGCGCCCTCTCTCGGGATGCCGCGGCGGTGATGAAAAAACTGATGACCGAAACCATCGAATCCGGCACCGGACGCAAGACGTTTCGGGGGTTCCGCAAGCACCCGATTCTTTCGCGCCTGAACATCGGCGGCAAAACCGGCAGCATCAACAGCCGCACCCATGAGGGCCGCCGCTTTGACTGGTTCGTGGGGTTTGCGGAAGAACGCGAAGGTTCCGAACAGATCGTGGTCTCAATCGTCGTGACCCATGAAAAATTCATCGGCATCCGATCCCACCAATACGGGCGAATGGCCATGGAAAAATATTTTCAAAAGTTTTTTTCCAAAAAAAACTATGCCGGCACCCGCCCTTCTCAGGATGAAAAGGGCTGAAGTTCTATAAAATCGCACAAAGAAGAGGATTCGAACCATGCCGGGCTTTGAAATCTTCGGAGACGAAGAACGTCTTGAAGTTCAAGACGTACTGGATACGGGGGTTCTGTTTCGCTACGGATTCGACGCCGCCCGCAGCGGTCACTGGAAGGCCGAAACATTCGAGCAGGAACTGGCCCGCCGAACCGGCGCGGCCCGCAGCCTCCTATGCGCCAGCGGTACCGCGGCACTGAGCATCGCTCTGGCCGCCTGCGGGGTGGGGGCGGGAGACGAGGTGATTCTTCCCCCGTTCACCTTTGTCGCCACCGTCGAGGCGGTGATTCATGCCGGTGCGATTCCGGTCTTCGCCGAAATCGACGAAACCCTCTGCCTGAATCCGACCGCCCTGGAGGCAGCCGTTACCTCCCGAACCCGCGCAGTGATTCCGGTCCACATGTGCGGCGCCATGGCCCGCATTGATAAAATCCGATCCATATGCGACCGGCGAAACCTGATCCTGATCGAAGATGCCTGCCAGGCGGTAGGCGGCTCCTTTCGCGGAAAGGCTCTGGGCGCCTTCGGCCATATGGGC
>JBEPWQ010000375.1:0-3879 GCA_041642315.1 Desulfobacteraceae bacterium
CCTGGGGACTGGTATCAGAGAGTGACGGTTCGGGCATGCTGTTGAAGATCTCTATCGTTTGGGGCGAAATCACATGGACACATCATTGAAAGCCGTACCGGTGGGCAATGCTCCGAATTGGAACATCCGCATACAGTCGACCGGCGGATACGAAAAGGATAATAATGCGTTAAACAATAAAAGCCTGTCAATCCCTTTTATAGAAACTGCAATAGCCGATATCAGCCCTTTTATCTAATAAAGACGATTTCCCGATTGCAATTCCAGGCGGAACCGGTATAGTCAGCGGTTTGAATTTCAGGCTTTGATTATCGTTTCGGCCAGTCCTGAATGATTGAAGCCATCCCAAGAGAATATTTTCCCGGGCCGGGAAGCGGTTTGAGCGAAAGCGAGTTCTTGCCGGATCGGGAAAATATTCTTGGGGTGGCCGAAACCGTGATCATGGCCGAATTTCAAGATGGACCATCGTCCGGAGCATTATGAAAATCCTTTTGGTCAACCCGCCCAACAGCGGCAGGTCCATTCCCGAAGAGCAATACGGCATTGAAACCATCAAGATGATTTTCCGGGGCGAACCCCTGGCCCTGGAGACCCTTGCCGGAAACCTGGCGGATTACGAGGTGCGGATCACCGACCTGAAGGTGATCCCCGCCGCTTTGGAAGCGGATCTGGAAGACCTGAAGCCGGATATTGTCGGCATCACCGGCATGACCTGCGAGGCCAACGCGGTTCTGAATATCGCCGAAGCAGTGAAATCGCGCTCCGAAGCGGTAGTGGTGGTCGGGGGGCATCATGCCACCTGTGATCCCGGATTCTTCAACCGGGAGTGCATCGATTATGTGGTTCTGGGGATTGCAAAAAAAAGTTTTCGGGAACTGGCCGACCGACTGGCCGCCGGACAAAATGCGGACGGTATTCCGGGCATCGCCGAAACCCGGCCGGGGACCACCCTCAATTACACCCCCCGCAGCTATACTTCCGCCGATCTGGAGGATGGCATGCCCCCGCGCTATGACCTGGTGGCCCATCACCGGAATCACTATGTGATGAGCGGAGTCGGCGGCAAAATCGGGTTCGTGGCGTCGGCCTTCGGGTGCACCCACCGCTGCTTCTTCTGTTCGGTCCCGGGTATGACCGGCGGCCGGTATCTGACCCACTCCATCGATGCGGTGATTCGGGATATGGAAACGCTGGCCGATATCCCCCTGATCCGGCTGGTGGACGCCAACACCTTCGGGAACCCGGAGGCGGCCGAAACCCTGGCCCGACGGATTCTCGAGATGGGGATGCAAAAGCCGCTGGTGGCCGACGTCCGCTCGGACACGGTGGTCCGGCGGCCCGACCTGTTCCGGCTCTGGAAGGAGGCGGGACTGGCCACGGCGGTAATCGGTTTTGAAGAAGTCACCGACGAACGGCTGCGGGCCTTCAACAAAAAAAATGATGTGGCGGTGAACATCGAGGCCATGAAAATTTTAAAGGAGCTTGGCATTCGCATCATCGGAGATTTTATCGTCTCCCCCGATTATACCGAGGCGGATTTCGATCGGCTGCAGGCGTTCGTGGAAGCCCAGCCCATCGATCTGCCCATTCCTTCCATTCTGACCCCGGTGCCCGGCACCCCGCTTCATCGGCAGATGAAAGACCGAATCACCATCCACGATCTCGACTATTACACATTTCTCAATGCGGTCGTCCCGACCCGGCTGCCCGAGAAGGATTTTTACGAAACCTATTCCCGTTTACTGAAGCAGTGCCTGTCCCCGGCCGCGCACGAAAAGAACTGAGAGAGAATACGAAATGACGGCGGTGTACATCAACGATGTATCGGCTTTCCTCCCCAATGGACCGGTCTCCAACGACGACATCGACCGGGTCCTGGGGGAACTCCCCGATCTCGGGGCCAAGACCCGGCGAATCGTCCTCAAGAACAATAAAATCCGCACCCGGTACTATGCGGTAGACCCGGAAACCGGCGCCCTGACCCATTCCAACGCCGAACTGGCGGCCGAGGCGGTTCGGCGGCTTCATCCGGCGGAAGGCTTTCAAATGAAGGACATCGAATGCCTCTGCTGCGGCACCGCCACCCCGGACCTGCTGCTGCCCGGCCACGGACTCATGGTTCTGGGCGAGCTGGCCATTCCCGAATGCGACGTCATGACCGCCGCCGGCATCTGCATCTCCGGGATGACCGCCCTCAAGTACGGGTACATGAATGTGGCTACCGGCGCCGGCCGCAATGCGGTGGCGGTGGGTTCGGAGCTGGCCTCCTCTCATACCCGGTCCGAATTCATGGTGCCCCTGATGGACGCCGCCGGGATCGATGCGCTGGAAAAACGGCCGATCCATGCCTTTGACGCCGATTTTTTGCGGTGGATGCTCTCGGACGGGGCCGGCGCCGTTTATCTTTCCCCCGATCGAAATTCAGGAGAAATCGCCCTGCGAATCGACTGGATCGACCACATCTCGCTGGCCGGCCAACTGGAAACCTGCATGTATGCCGGCGGCCTCAAAGGCCCGGACGGAAAGGTCACCGGATGGCGGAACCGGGAACAGATTCCGGCGGAGGCCCGGCCCTGGCTGATGTCGATTCGGCAGGACATCAAACTCCTGGACCGGGAGATCGTCGGCTCCATGGGCCGGGTGTTCAGACGGGTGATCGACAAGCGCGGTCTGAAACCGGAGGCCATCGACTGGTTTCTGCCCCACTACTCCTCGGCCTATTTTCGCCCCAAATTTTACGAGGAAATGGCCCGGATCGGCTTTGAAATTCCGGAAGAGAAATGGTTCACCAACTTGTCTGAAAAGGGAAACACCGGCAGCGCCGCCATCTACATCATTCTGGCGGAACTGTTCCATTCCGGCCGATTGACGCCCGGGGAGCGGCTGCTCTGCTTCATTCCCGAAAGCGGACGCTTCTCCCATTGCTTCATGCACTTGACCGTAGTCGCGTAAAAAATCCCCGTCACCCTTTTGCCAGGACCACCCTTCCGTAGCCGCCGGATCCGCCCAGTTTGAGGCACTGGATCCGGTCCGTTTTCAGAACGCGGGGTTCCCGAATCAACTCCGGGCCTTTCGATAGCGGTACTCCGCCTGCGGTGGAAGGATGCATTTTCCCCTCCCGCAGACTAAGGGCGGCGATGGCGATATCAAAGCCCATCCCCACCGGCAGGTTCCCATACAGATGTCCATAGACGGCCGAGGGTCCGGGAACCCAACGGCCGTATTCCGCCTCCCCGGGAGAGAGCCCGTCCGCGCCGATGAAGCAGACCGCTTCGGAAGAAATCTCCGGCATTGATTCGGCAGCGCTTCCGGTGGATACCGCCCGCACCTCTCCGTACCGTGAAGGGCGGTCGTTTTTCCGGGAAAGCAGAAAGAAAACGCTTCCTTCGCCTACCGCCGCGGGAAGCGGGCCTGAATTCGAATCCTGGTCTTCGGGAAACCGGCAGTGTCGATGAAAGGCGGTAATCCGGGCGAAATCATCCACCCCGCCCACCAGGACCCGCTCCACACGCTCTTCTTCAAGCCAGTGTTCGGCCGTAAGAAAGGCCAACGGAATCGACAGATCGAACTGATTGATGGACAGATTGGGCCCCCGGGTCTTGAGAAAGGCGGCGATATGGGCGCCCGCGGCATTGTGGACCGAATTGGAGAACTGAATGGGGGAAAAGGACCGAATATCTCCCTCGGTGCAGAGTTCCTGAAAATCGAAGGTGTTGCAGGTGGAGCCATACCCGGTGGCCACGATGACCCCGAGGGATTCAGTCGGAAAATCGGTGATGCCGGCATCCGCCAGGGCCATTTGGCATCCGAGAAGGGCCATTCGGGTGTGGTGATCGGTCCGGCGCAGGGCCCGCCGGTCGACCATCCCCTCGAGCGGAG
>JBEPWQ010000376.1:0-3837 GCA_041642315.1 Desulfobacteraceae bacterium
CAAGATGGTCACGATTCTTTGAAAGCAATTCCTTGGCCCGTTGGTATTGGTCGCTGATGATCCGCTTGACCTCGGCATCGATCAGCTGGGCTGTGGATTCGCTGTATTCCCGCACCCCCTGGGGCATCACATCCAGGTACCAGCTTTTCTTCTCTTTGGCGAAATAGACCTGCCCGATCTGCTCGCTCATGCCATATTCCTTGACCATGCTCCCGGCGATATCGGCGGCCCGGGCCAGGTCATTGTGAGCGCCTGTGGAAATATCTTCAAACACCAATTCCTCCGCGGCCCGTCCCCCCAAAAGGGTGCAGATCTTGTTGAGCAGCTCGGTCCGCCGCATCAGAAACCGGTCTTCGGTAGGGGCCTGCATCGTGTACCCGAGGGCCGCGATCCCCCGGGGGATGATGGAGATCTTCTGCACCGGGTCGGTGCCGGGCAGGGAGAGCGACACGACGGCGTGCCCCATTTCATGATAGGCGACGATTTTTCGCTCTTCGGGATTGATCAGCCGGTTCTTCTTTTCCAGACCGGCCACCACCCGCTCCACCGCCTCCTGGAACTCGGCCATCGTCACCCGGTCTTTGCCCCGGCGGACCGCCAGAAGCGCCGCCTCATTGACCAGGTTGGCCAGATCCGCGCCCACCATCCCCGGTGTCATCCCGGCGATGGCTTCCACACTGATGTTTTCGTCGAAGGTGATTTTTTTGAGATGTACCCGCAGAATATCCTCCCGCCCCTTCTTGTCGGGCCGGTCCACCAGCACCTGGCGATCAAACCGTCCCGGTCGAAGCAGCGCCGGGTCCAGGATTTCGGGCCGGTTGGTGGCCCCCATCAGGATCACTCCGATAGTGGGGTCGAACCCGTCCATCTCCACCAGCAGCTGGTTCAGGGTCTGTTCCCGCTCATCATGACCCCCCGCGGCGCCGAATCCCCGGGCCTTGCCGAGAGCATCCAGCTCATCCACGAAGATAATGCAGGGCGCTTTCTCCTTGGCCTGAACAAACAGATCCCGGACCCGGGCCGCACCGAGGCCCACGAACATTTCCACAAATTCGGACCCGCTCATGCTGAAAAAGGGAACCCCGCTCTCTCCGGCCACCGCCCGAGCCAGCAGGGTTTTACCGGTGCCAGGCGGGCCCACCAGCAGAATCCCCTTGGGGACCCGGCCGCCGAGGCGGGTGAATTTGTCGGGGTTTTTGAGGAAATCCATCACCTCCTCCAGCTCCTGCTTGGCCTCGTCCACGCCGGCCGCATCCGTGAACCGAATCCCCACCTCGTCTTCCATGTAGATTTTGGCCTTGCTCTTGCCCAACTGCATGAATCCCGGCTGCTGACCGGTCATCCGTCGCATGATCCAGAGCCAGAGGGCGATGTAGATGAAAACGGGGAACATCCAGGAGAGGATATTCCGAAAGAAGGTGGATTCGATTTTTCCCTTGAAAGCCACCCCGTGCTCTTCAAGCAACTCCGAAATTTCAGGATCGACCTTGACCGTCCGAAAGAGGAGTTCCTCTTCGGGGGCGTCCGGATTGATCATTTTGCCCTGAATCTGGTTTTCACTGACGGAGACCTCGGTGACCTGGCCATCCTTGAGTTTTTTGAGAAATGAACTGTATGGAACGGTCTGAATCTGGGTCATGGAAAAGAGGATATTCTGAAGCAGTAATACCACCCAGATACCGATCAAGACATACCAGATGGAAAAGCGATGATGTTTTTGCATGATCCCTCCACGGAATCGATCTGTTGAAAATTGGGTATACGGCCGATATCGCCGGCCCCGGCTTTTTCAAAAGATAATGCAAGAGATCTGAAAATCCAGAGGGAAACAGCCCCTTCGGATGGGATGGGATCGGTTCGGTGGCCCGCCGCATGGAAACGACGGATCGGTGACCGGTCTATAAAAAAGAGCAGCCGAACCCCGAGATCGGGATTCGGCTGCCCACGCAGACCTCTCCGCCCCTTGCGGGACGGAGTAAGGGAGGAGGTAGAACGGTCTACGGTGTTACCGGCTTAGATGTCATAGTAGAGATAAAACTCATGGGGATGCGGCCGCAGCTTGATGGCGCTGACCTCGTTTTCGAGCTTGTATTCGATCCACTTCTCGATCACATCCTCAGTAAAGACATCTCCCTTGGTCAGGAAGGCATGATCCTCCTCGAGCGCGATCAGGGCCTCGTCCAGGGAGCCCGGCGCAGAGGGGATCTCGGCCAGTTCTTCGGGCGGCAGGCTGTAGATGTCCTTGTCCAGGGGATCGCCCGGGTCGATCTTGTTTTCGATGCCGTCCAGAACCGCCATCATCACCGCGGAAAAGGCCAGATAGCCGTTGCAGGACGGGTCGGGGGTTCTGAACTCGACGCGTTTTGATTTGGGAGAGGCCGAGTACATGGGGATCCGGACCGCGGCGCTTCGGTTCCGGCTGGAATAGGCCAGGTTGACCGGGGCCTCAAAGCCCGGCACCAGCCGCTTGTAGGAGTTGGTGGTCGGGTTCGTGATGGCGCACAGCGCCCTGGCATGTTTCAGGATACCGCCGATGGCATAAAGCCCCTCCTGAGAGAGGCCGGCATACTTGTCGCCTGCAAAGGTGGGATTTCCCTCTTTCCAGATGCTGATGTGGGTGTGCATGCCGGTGCCGTTGTCTTCGAAAAGCGGTTTGGGCATGAAGGTCACGGTATGCCCGTGGCGGTAGGCCACGTTCTTGAGGACATACTTGAACCAGACCATCTGGTCCCCCATTTCGAGAAGCGGTTTGAACCGCATGTCGATCTCGGCCTGTCCGGCGGTGGCCACCTCGTGGTGCTGGGCCTCAATATCGATTCCCAGGCTCTCCAGGGTCAGCATCATCTCGGTTCGAATGTTCTGGAATTTATCCATGGGGGGTACCGGAAAGTAGCCTTCTTTGTGCCGGGGTTTGTATCCCTGGTTGTTGCATTCGTCCCGCCCACTGTTCCAGATGCCTTCGACCGAATCGATTTCATAGAAACAGCCGTTTCGCCGGGATTCGAACCGGATATCGTCGAAGATGAAAAACTCCGCCTCCGGGCCGATGAAGGCGGTATCGCCGATGCCGGTGCTCTTCAGATAGGCTTCCGCCTTTTTTGCCACGTTCCGGGGGTCCCTGGAGTAGGGTTCAAGGGTCAACGGGTCGACAATGTTGCCGATGACCACCAGCGTCGGCTCATCAAAAAAGGGGTCCATTTTCGCAGTGGCCGGATCGGGCACCACCAGCATGTCGCTGGCGTTGATGGGCTGCCAGCCGCGGATGCTGGAACCGTCGAATCCGAGCCCTTCTTCAAACAGGGATTCGCTCAGCTCTTTTACCGGCACCGAAAAATGCTGCCATATGCCGGGAAAATCCATAAACCGAAGATCCACGACCTTGGCCTTGTTCTCTTTTGCAAAATCCAGGACTTCTTTGGGTGTCATAGTCTTAATCCTCCTTGTTGAAATGAATCATCGTTTCGGGTTAGGTTTTAAGAATCAAGCAGAAGACGTTCCGTTCCGATCTCGATAGAACAATGATCTTCTGTAACTTAAAACAGTTTATCTGGTTACAATTTACTTATGCGCCTCTTTCAGACCGCCGCCTTTCACCGGCTCCTCCCAGGCAGCCGACAACATCTGTTCCAGGGCCATCTGAACGGCGGCAACCTGGTCGGGTGATTCCACCTTCTGACCGTCAAAATCCCGCACATAAAAGACATCCACCACCTGGTCCACCTTGGTCGCAATCTTGGCAACCCAGACATCCATGCGGCACTTGAACAATGCATCGGTGATGCCGAAGAGCAGCCCCGGAAAATCATAGGTAAAGACTTCGATGATGGTGAAAAACCG
>JBEPWQ010000377.1:0-3830 GCA_041642315.1 Desulfobacteraceae bacterium
GCCACAGTTTCAGATAAGAACGCGCGATACGCCACCAATTGGCGATTCCACGCGGTTCAAACATGAGAAAAAGAACAATGACAAGACCGAAGCTCAACGGACGCAACGCGGTCGCCAGATTCTGCATGGTCGGCAAATACGCGCCCGCCCATTCAGAGAGGTTTTCCACCTGCAAATCCAAAATTTTGATTGCAGCCGGACCAAAAAACGAGCCGGTCAGGGTTCCAAGCCCCCCCACGATCCCCATTGCCAGATAGGTGATGGATTGATGCAGGGTAAAGGACTCCAAACCTACGCCGCGGTACAAATAGGCATGCATGGAACCGGCGATACCGGCAAAAAAACCGGCAAGTCCAAAGGCATACACTTTTGTGAATCCCGGGTGCATTCCCATGGCGTCGGCGGCCCGGTCATTATCCCTTACCGCCACCAGGCACCGGCCGTAGCGGGTCCGCAACAGATTTCTAACCGCGAAACCGCAAATAACGATGGCAACCAAAAGCGCGTAATACCAGAATAGGTAATGCTCTCTTCGCCCCACTTCACCGGTGAACCAGAAAACCCGCCCTACGAATATGGTCTGGCCCTGATTGAAGAAATCCATAAAATTGATGGTCCACTGAAATATCATCTGGAAGGAAAGTGTCGCGATGGCAAGGTAGAGATGCTTTAGCCGCAAGGCCGGCAGCCCCACAATCCCGCCGAAAACCGCGCCGACGCATCCGGACAGCAGAATCATCAGAGGCCAGGCATGGGTGATCAGAATATGCTCATCGCCCATAACCCTGGCAAAGCCGGCAATGGTATAAGCCCCTACCCCCACAAAAGCGGCATGACCGATGGAAATCAGACCGGCGAAACCGGTAACAAGATTCAATCCGAGGACGGCGATCACCGCCACCAGGATATTGTCTATGATGAGCATGTACTTGTTATTCAACTCCAGAAAAAAGGGCCAGACAAACAGACTGGTCAGAAAGACCGAAAAGATCAAGCGGTCTAAACTGGTGGCGAAAATACGCTGTTCATCTCTGTAGGTAGCGAAATAATTGCCTGTGGCTAACCAACGATTTGCTGACATAGATTACACCCGTTCGATTTCATGTATGCCGAATAAGCCGTGGGGTTTAAAAAGAAGGATGATCAACAAAATAATATACGGCAGCACCTGAGCGGTGCCGAAGAGCCCCCAGGTACCGTCCAGATAACCACTGGCGAACTGCTGAATGAGTCCCATGATAATGCCGGCCACCACCGCGCCCAGAATCGAATCCAGCCCGCCGAGAATGACCACCGGAAAAACGATGATGCCGAATGCGTGCAGCGTGTCGAAATTCAAGCCGGTGATGTTGCCGATGATGCCCCCGGCGGCCGCGGCGCTCAGACCGGCGGTAGCCCAGGCCAACCCGAACACTCTGGGCACGGAAATGCCGATGGACATGGAGGCCAGTTGATCATCGGAGACGGCGCGCATGGAGATGCCAATCGTTGATTTCTTGAAAAACCAAGAAAACACCCCGATGAGGACAAAGGTGATGATCACCCCTACCAGTTGCGTGTAGGAAATGGATACCCCCCCTAAGGTGATCGGGGTGGTGGGAAGGAAGGTCGGAAACGAAAAGTTCTCCGAGCCGAATGGCGTCAGGTAGATGATGCCATCGATGATCGACATAAGACCGATGGTCACCATGATGACCGAAATAATCGGTTCTCCGATAAGTCGCCGTAAAAACACCCTTTCCACACTCATGGCAAGAAAGAATGTGATGATCATGCTGAGAAAGAAAGAAAGCAGGATCGGCAGGTGCGCCCACACCGTGAGAGCATAGGTGATAAAAGCGCCCGCGGCGATGATCTGGCCGTGTGCGATGTTCAATACACGGCTCGACTTGTAGATCAGTACAAAGCCCAATGCCGAAAGCGCGTAAATAGATCCAACGACAATGCCACTGACCACGAGTTGAAAAAAATAGCTCATCAGACCTCTTCCATTGTGTAGAAACGAATCTTGGTTTTCACCGTGGTCGTCTGTCCGTCCTGATATTGGTAAAAAGCTTCCACGGTTTTTTCTTCCACATCCTCGTCGTACAAGGACTCATAGAGATCCTTGTATTTTTCCCGCACGAATTTTCTCCGGATCTTGCCGGTTTTTGTCAATTCACCGTCATCCACGTCCAGAAGCTTATACAAAATAGCGAATCTGCGGATCTTGAAATGTTCCTGCTCGGCGTTGCCATTGATTTTGGTAATCTCTCCGCGAATCAGATCTGCCACCTCCGGTTTTGCCGAAAGATCCATGAACGTGGAAAAGGAGATCCCCCTGTCTTCGGCCCATTTCCCCATAACAATCGGATCGATGTTGATGAGGGCCGCTACATACTCTTTTTGATCACCGAAAATCACCGCCTCTTTGATGTAAGGGCTGAACTTCAGTCGGTTTTCCAGAAACATGGGGCTGAACATCTCCCCTTTGCGATTATGCATGACATCGGAGACCCGGTCGATTACCACCAGATGACCGTTTTCGTCGATGTACCCGGCATCCCCGGAATGAAGCCAGCCGTCTTCGAGCAGCTCCTCGGTTTTCTCCGGCAGTTTGTAATATCCGACCGTCACCGAATCGGAACGAGACAAAATCTCCCCTTTTTCAGAAATCATGCATTCCGTTTTGGGGAGCGGCTTTCCCACCGTATCGGGTCTCACGTCACCATCCCGATGCATGTAGGCAATCCCCACAATCTCGGTCTGCCCGTAGATCTGCTTCAGATTGACGCCGATGGCCTGATAAAAGGTAAACAACTCGGGGCCGAGAGCGGCGCCGCCGGTGTACGCCCTCCGCAACCGGAGAAAGCCGATCTGATTGACCAGCGGACGGAAAATGATCTGCTTGCCAAGCCATGCCCGCAATCCGAGCATAATCGGCATCTTTTTGCCGATCATCCGGTATTGCGCCGCCTTTTCTCCAATTACCATGAAATAGTTGTAAAACATTTTATTAGGCCAATAGGATTCGTCGATTTTCAGCCAGATCTGCGAACGAATGGTTTCATAGATCCGTGGCGCACCGAACATGAAGTGCGGGCCGATCTCTTTCAGGTCTTCCATGGCCGTTTCTACGGATTCCGGAAAATTCACCGCAATGCCCGTGGCCATTGCCACCCCAAAAGAATTCATCTGTTCGCCGATCCATGCAAACGGCAGAAAAGAGACATACTCGTCCGTATCTTCCAATGGATCGACCTCGGTCAGCTGCAGCCCCATATTGATGTAGTTGCGATGGGTCATCATGGACCCTTTGGGCAACCCCGTGGTGCCGGAAGTCAGACAGATGTGGCAGACGTCGTCCGGCTTTCCCTCATCCACAAGTTTTTCGAAAAGATCCGGCGATTCTCGGTGGGTTTCCTCTCCCAGCTTGTATAAATCCTCGATATCCATGAACCAGCGGTCGGCCTTGTAACTTCGCATCCCACGGGGATCTTCGAAAATGACCTTCTTTACTTTGGGGATTTTGTCCCTGATTTCTATGACCTTGTCGACTTGTTCCTGGTCGTTGCAGAACACCACGCTGACGTCCAGATACTCGAGGATTTGGCCGATTTCTTCCGGCAGGCTGGTTTGATAAATTCCGGCCGAGATGCCGCCGATCGCCTGGGCGCCGATGGCCAGATACAGCACCTCCGGGATGTTGTCACTGATGATGGCTATCTTGTCTTCTTTTTGAAAACCGATTTTTTTCAGACCAAGGCCTGTTTTTCGGGTAAAATCATTGAAGCGATCCCAGGAATGGCTGATCCAGCGACCGAAATCTTTTTCCCGAAGGGCGATCTTGT
>JBEPWQ010000378.1:0-3829 GCA_041642315.1 Desulfobacteraceae bacterium
CCTATAACCTATAACCTATTACCTATTACCTATAACCTATAACCTCGGCCCTTTTCCGGTAATTTTGCCTTTTATCGCCGCCCATTTCATATAGGGTACACCGATATCTATTTTTAACTTCAGAAAAGGATGACATGAAACTGATCGTCACCGGCGGCGCCGGTTTTATCGGCTCCAATTTTGTTCGCTACTGGTTGAAACACCACCCCGAAGACCGGGTACTCAATCTGGACGCCCTCACCTACGCAGGCAATCCGGCCAGCCTGGCCGATATCGCCGATCTTCCCAATTACCGGTTCGTGCAGGGAGATATCGCCGATGCCGAAGCGATGAATGCGCTCTTTGGAGAATTCCGGCCCGATCTCGTGGTTAATTTTGCGGCTGAGTCCCACAACAGCCGCGCCGTGGTCGATCCGACCCTGTTTTTCCGAACCAACGTGATGGGCACCCAGACCCTGCTGGAGGCCGCGCGAAAATATCCGGTTCGACGATTTCATCATATCTCCACCTGCGAGGTCTTCGGAGACCTCGATCTGGACAGCCCCGAGATGTTTCGCGAAGATTCGCCCTATCGGCCCAACACCCCCTACAACGCCTCCAAAGCCTCGGCGGATCTGGTGGTCCATGCCTATCACAAGACCTTTCATCTGCCGGTGACCATCTCCAACTGCGCCAACAACTACGGCCCCTACCAGTTCCCCGAAAAGATCATTCCGCTGTTCATTACCCTTCTCATGAACGACCGGCCCATGACCCTGTATCGGCAGAGCCTGAACCGGCGGGAATGGCTTCATGTGGAAGACCACTGCCGGGCGATCGACCTGATTCTCGAGAAAGGGCGGGAAGGGCAGATGTACAATGTGGGCAGCGGCATCGAAAAGTCGATCGAAGAGATTGCGGACCTGCTGCTGGAAGCGCTCGACAAACCCCGGGAATTAAAAACCTATGTGGATGACCGGCCGGGGCATGACCGCCGGTATCTGCTCGATTCCTCAAAGATTCGAAAAGAACTCGGGTGGGCGCCGACCATCGACTTTGACAGCGGGATACGCAACACCATTCAATGGTATATCGAGAACCGGACCTGGTGGAAGGCGCTCCTGCAAAGGAATGCCCTGGATGAAGGGGAGTGGGGGGATTTTAAGGGGCCCCATCCTTGGAAAAGCGGTCCATAACCACGATCCGCTAAGCAACCAAATCACTTTTTGTCTCATTTTTTCTGCTGATGCACATCGGCGGGAGACGCTTTTCATGGCCTGCATGGGCGGCGATTGGAATGGGGGGGTGCTTTATCTGGTGGTCCTGATGGCGATAGCGGTACCTCATGATTGATTTGCACAGCCACATATTGCCGGGTATCGACGATGGGCCGGCCACCCTTGAAAAAAGCATGGAACTGGCGGTTTCCTATGAGCGGAACGGCTTTTCCCGGGTGGTGGCCACCCCCCACTGGATACCCGGTACCGCATGGACGCCTCCCATACAGACCATTCAACACAGCCTTTTTCTGCTGAATGAGGCCATTCAAAAAAAATCGATGAATCTCCGTGTGCTGGAAGGCATGGAAATCGCCATGGACGACAATATCGATCATTTACTGGCGGACGGACAGCTGCTGACCCTCGCCGGCGGACCTTATGTATTGGTGGAACCTCCCTTTCAGCGGCTTCCCCTGGGGTGGAAGCAGATGATTTTCAGCATTTGTGCTGCAGGGTATCGGGTGATTCTGGCACACCCGGAAAGATGCCGCCATTTTTTTTCACACCCGGAACTCTTGGATGAAATGGTGGAAGCCGGTGTGTATCTGCAGGCAAATGTGGATTCTTTTCTCGGGCATTTCGGCCATGAAGAATCCAAGTCGGCATTCAATCTGCTGGAAAAAGGGTATCTGCATCTGCTTGCAACCGACAGCCATGATTCGCTGCTGCGTCATCCTGGAAATTTTCTAAAGACATTGGATGTTCTGAAAAAAACAATTGATACGGAAAGTATCGAAAATCTGACTCGAACCAACCCGGAACGGGTTGTCAGCGGCCTGGAATTGACAACATCGAAGCCTTCCATTTTGGCTGTTAATAGCAGGAAAAAATGGTGGTTTTTTTAAAAAACTCCTTGCTGACGGTAATCCTGGGCGCAATGACCGTCTGGTTGATTCACTATGGAATCCTACAGCATATTGCAAACCATCCCCATGCAGATCTTGAAAAGGCGGAAACCAAAAATTTCAGATATCGCGCCGATTTTTTTTACGATGCCGGAAGCAAAGCCTGGTATACAAATGACCATGAGTCGGCAGCGGATTACTTCAAAAAAGCTTTACAGATCAACAGACTTTATATAGATGCTTGGATCGGTCTGGCACAGACGAAAACGGACCAAGGAGAGACAAATCCGGCTGCCGAAATCTTGCGCTTTACCAACCGTTTGACCCAAAATGTGGCCAGATGGAAATGGTCCCAGCTGATGCTGGCCCGGGAGCTGGACATGGAAGATATTTTTTTTCAAAATATCAATTTTCTGATCCCCTATCGTCAATTTCACAATGAAGCCTTTCATCTGCTGGATTTGCATCTGAATGGAGAAACAGGCGCTGTTTTGCAAGCGCTTGAAGATTCCAATGTGCCTCATTATCTGCATTGGCTCATGAGATGGCGCAGGACCGAGGACTGCTTCCCGGTGTGGGACGTCATGACAGACCGGAATCTGGCGGATGATGCTGGCTATGAAAAATATCTTGGCTTTCTTGTTTCTCAAAAAGAAATCCGGCGGGCATCGGATCTTCGAAAACAATACACCGGCCATGAAGGCATGAACAACCCCGGATTCGAATCCCCCCTCTCCAACAAGGCCTTCGGATGGCGCACAAGACTCGGAAACAACTGGGAAATCCGTCGCGTCAGCCGGGATGCTTTTGAAGGAAACCATGTACTTCAAGTGGGGTTTTCCGGGGTGGAAAACATCCATTTTTACCACCTGAGTCAAATTGTGCCGGTGGAACCCGGAAAAGACTATACCATCGGTTTCCGGTGGAAAAGCCATCACCTGACCACCGATCAAAGGCCTTTTGTGGAAGTGATCGGCATGGATTGCAAGAAAACCTATTGGAAAAGCGAAATGGTTCCGATCAGTACCGATTGGCGGCAGGAAATGATTTTTATCTCCGTGCCTGAAAACTGCCATGGCGTAACCGTCAGGCTAAAGCGAAACAAAAGCAACCGTTTTGACAACAAGATCAGAGGAACCCTGTGGCTGGATCATTTCAGTCTGGAAAGCGTAAGTCCCTGATAGGGACTTGCAACATGGCATTAACAATTCGGGGGGTATGTTATGGGATCAGGTAACAGCAATTTAATTGTCAGAGAGCATCCAAATGAAAAAGAGAATCATCTGCCGTCCACCGATTTCAGGGAAAGCATTCCAAATACCCTTGAAGAAGAAATCGACCTGCGGGATTATATCGAGGTGGTTCTTCGGCGCAGGTGGCTGGTTTTCGGGATTCTCTTTTTTATCTTTGTATCCGCTCTGATCTTCAGCCTATCGGCACAAAAGCTTTATCAAGCTGTCGGGGTCATCGAAGTGGGAGGAGAATCCCATAAAATCACCAAGTTTGAAGATGTGGTGGATGAATCCCTGCGCTCGCAGGAATTGGTTGCCACCCAGGTTTCTTTGCTCCAAAGCAATACCCTTGCAGAGCGGGTCATTTCATCCCTTCATTTAAAAGACCATCCGATTTTCAATCAGGATGAGAATCAGGGCGGCGGATTCGGCCTTGATTCGTTGAAAGCTTTCATAAAAAACATCATTCAAAGAGATGCTGAAAATACGTCCG
>JBEPWQ010000379.1:0-3814 GCA_041642315.1 Desulfobacteraceae bacterium
GGTGATAGGTGATAGGTGATGGGCTATAGGTTATAGGCTATGGGATCCATTATTCGACCCGGCAAACATCACCGCTTTTCCCCTCTGCACTTGAACCTGGGCACTTGAACCTGGGCACTTGAACCTCCTCTTTACCTATTACCAATCACCCATTACCCATTACCTATGCCCCACCCCCCTGTCAACGCCGTACATGAAAAATCTTGACTTATCTCACGAACCTCTTTAATTTTTACCCGGCATTGAAAAAATTGTAAAAACGTCACGGATTTCTTCTTCCCACCCCGCTAAAAAGGTTACTTGCAATATGTTTATCATCGGTAATTTCCTGGTCGCTTTGGCAACGGTTGTCAATTATGTTTTGATTTTCTACATGTGGATCGTGATCGCCCGTGCGGTGCTCTCGTGGGTCAACCCGGACCCGTACAATCAGATCGTGCGGATCATCTACAGCATCACCGATCCGGTTCTCGACCGCATTCGCAGCTGGCTTCCGGTCAGTTACGGGGGTATCGATTTTTCGCCGATCATCGTATTTTTATTGATCATCTTTCTGCAGAAATTTCTGGTCTCCAGCCTCTTCGTGCTGGGCAAGTCGATGATGTAATTTTTCTATCACCAAGGGAGTGTAATGGCTAAAATTGATGCTTTTTTCAAGCTGATGAATGATCAGGGGGCCTCCGACCTCCATCTGGTTTCAGGACAGCCGCCGGCACTCCGGGTGAGGGGCGATATCGAACGGGTCAAATACAAGGTTCTCGACAACGACAATCTCAAATCGATGCTCTATGAAATCGCCCCGGAAGACAAGATCAAAGTCTTCGAAGAAACCGGCGATGTGGATTTCGGTTATGAAATTCCCGGGATGGCCCGATATCGCGCCAATTTTTTCATGCAGAAAAACGGGTGCGCCGCCGTTTTCAGAGAAATCCCCAGCACCATTCTGACGGTGGAGCAACTGGGGCTGCCGCCGGTCATCGCCAAGCTGGCCAACCTGCCCCGAGGCCTGATCCTGGTGACCGGTCCGACGGGAAGCGGCAAGTCCACCACCCTGGCAGCCATTATCGATGAAGCCAACAGAACCCGCAAGGATCACATCCTGACCATCGAGGACCCGGTAGAATTCGTGCATGCCAGCCAGGGGTGCATCATCAATCATCGGGAGGTGGGCACCCACACCACCACCTTTTCCGCCGCATTGCGGGGCGCCCTTCGGGAAGACCCGGACATTATCCTGGTCGGAGAACTTCGAGACCTGGAAACCATTTCTCTGGCGGTCGAGGCCGCCTCCACCGGCCATCTGGTGTTCGGTACGCTTCACACCAACAGCGCCGCCAAAACGGTTGATCGAATGATCGAAATCTTTCCGGCCAACCAGCAGCAGCAGATCCGATCCACCCTTTCAGACGGCATCCGCGGCATCATCTGCCAGAGCCTCTTTAAAAGAATCGACGTCAAGGGCCGGGTCGCGGCGCTGGAGATCTGCATCGCCACCCCGGCCGTTCGAAACCTGATTCGAGAGAACAAGACCTATCAAATCCCTTCGATCATGCAGACCGGCAGAAAATACGGCATGCAGCTGCTGGACGACGCCATTATGGAGCTGCTGGAAAAGGGAAAGATCAGCTCGGACGACGCCTACATGAAAAGCAATGAAAAAGCGAGATTCAGACCTTTTCTCAAAAACCCGCCCACCGATTTCACCGACGCATAATCGAGCGGGGTTCGGCGCCATTCCGACCCGTATCCCCTTTCATACCCATCACCCAAACCATCGAATCGAGTGGAATATCATGAGAAAACAAGAAATAGATTATATTCTCACCCGCATGCTCGACGCCTACGGGAATGTCTCCGACCTGAATATCACCGTCGGAAAACCCTTTCAGGTGGAGACCTCGGGCCAGTTGGCCACCGTAGAGGTCGAGCCCGCTTTCGACGAACTGACTCCGTTTCAGACCGAGATATTCGCGCTCAACCTGATCAACGGGGACCGGCGGCTCACCGAAATTCTGGTCAAGGAGGGTTCCTGCGATCTGGCCTATTCTCTGCCCGGAAAGGCCCGGTTCCGAATCAATATTTTTTCCCAGCGAAACATGTACACGGTGGTCTGCAGGAAACTGGAAACCAGAATCCCGACCATCCAGGATCTGAATCTGCCCAATGCCTTCGTCAAAATGACCGGGGAGCGAAACGGCATCATCTTTGTGACCGGCGCCACCGGCAGCGGCAAATCGACATCTCTGGCGGCGGTGCTCAATGCGGTCAATGAAAGCCGGGCGGTGCATGTGGTCACCCTGGAAGATCCGGTGGAATTTTCCCATCCCCACAAGAAGGCCACCTTCAATCAGCGGGAGCTGGGCCAGGATTTCGATGAATTTTCCAGCGGTCTGAGAGCCGCCCTTCGGCAGGCCCCCAAAATTATTCTGGTAGGGGAAATGCGGGACCGCGAAACCGTGGAGATCGGCCTCAGCGCCGCAGAAACCGGTCATCTGGTCTTGTCCACCCTTCATACCGTCACCGCAGGCCAGGCCATCGAGCGTGTTCTGGGGATGTTCACCATCGAAGAGGAACGCCAGATCCGCATGCGACTGGCCGGAACCATTCGATGGATCGTCTGCCAGCGGCTTCTGCCCAAGGTCGGCGGCGGCAGGGTGGCCGCTTTCGACGTGGTCGGGAGCAATCTTCGGGTCAAAGAGGCGGTTTTGCACGGAGAGAGCGAGGGAAAAAGCTTTTACGATATTCAGGAAGACAGCCGGGCGTTCGGCATGATGACCTTTGACATGTATATCGTCGAACTGTATGAAAAAGGACTGATCTCGGAGGAAAACGCCCTCTCCTATGCGACACGAAAGGCGGTGGTGGGCCGGGGCATCGATCAGGTGAAAAGCAGGCGCGGCGAATCCACCACCGACATTACCGATCTCAAAATGGCCACCTGAGGAGCATCCATGAAAATCACCTGTGACAACTGTCAAAAAAAAATCATGATACCGGATGAAAAAATTCCCGCGGGGAAATCCTTTTCCATCGGATGCCCGGTCTGCGAGCAAAAAGTGGCGGTTCAGGCTCCGATTCCATCCGCCGGTGAAAAGAAGAAAGCCGAACCCGAGGCCCGGAATACGCCCGCCTCCCATCCAAACCAGAGCACCGGCGCAGGCTCGGGCCGGATTGCCGTCGGCAATGGGGCCCCGGTCAATCCGTTCGAATTTCTGGAAGCAGGGGCCAAAACCGCCGTCATCTGCGAGCCGGTTCCGGCAAGGCGGGCTGAAATTCGAACAGTGGTCGAGTCGATGAAATATCATATCCTCGAGTCGGAAAATGCGCGGGACACCCTGAAGCAGATGCGGTTTCACGATTTCGATCTGGTCGTGCTCAATGAACGGTTCGACACCCGGGACCCGGAAATGAACCATGTGCTGAAATACCTCGGTCAGCTCAACATGGCCTCCCGCCGAAACATGTTCTTGGTTCTCCTCTCAGAAAGACTTCGAACCATGGACAAAATGCAGGCGTTCAACAAAAGCGTCAACCTGATCGTCAATCTCGACGACATGGAAAACTTCAGCAGAATTCTTCAGGCCGGACTCGCCGACCATGGTCGTTTTTACCGCGTTTTTAAAGAAATATTTACGCAGGTAAAGGGGTATTGAAACCCTTCCGCCCCGAATGATTCACCTCGAATTCAAACCCTTCAACTGGATACATCCTCAGGGAACCTTTTCAAGCCGGTGCGACCTCGACATTTTCATGCTGGGCGATCGCCGAAGCCTTTATCAGCGCCATTGGAAGCAACCGGGGCGTTCTCTAGGCC
>JBEPWQ010000380.1:0-3805 GCA_041642315.1 Desulfobacteraceae bacterium
ACAATGTCCGTGCCGGGAAATTTACAGAACTGACCCTGAGCCGCCGGGTGGAAAAGCGCCCGCTTCCGGAGATTACGGTGGTGGATCTTCGAAAAAACCGGGAGACCGGCGCCAGGCGCTTTATCACACCGAGGCTGGAGCAGGAGATGCGAAGGGTGCTCGGCCGGGGGGAGCAGGTGCTGATTTTTCTCAACCGCCGGGGATTTGCCACCTTTCCGGTTTGCGGGGCTTGCGGAGAATCGATCCGGTGCGACCACTGCGACATTACCCTGACCTTTCATCGGACCGCCGAGGCCTACCGGTGCCACTACTGCGGGTTTGCCCGGCCCGCCGCGGGCGGATGCAAGGTCTGCGGCTCCTCCCGGATCAAACTTCTCGGGATCGGCACCGAAAAAGTGGAAGGGGCCGTCAATGCCCTCTTTCCGGACGCCCGGGTGGCCCGAATGGACCGGGACACCACCACCCGCAAGGGATCGGTGCTGAGAATTCTTCGCGGGCTGCGAAACCGGGCCATCGATGTGCTGGTGGGCACCCAGATGGTGGCCAAAGGGCATGATTTTCCGGATATTACTCTGGTGGGGATCATCTGCGCGGACCTCTCCCTCAGTTTTCCCGATTTTCGGGCCGGGGAGCGGACCTTTCAACTCCTGGCCCAGGTTGCGGGCCGGGCCGGGCGGGGGGATGTGCCCGGCCGGGTGGTGCTTCAGACCTATGCCCCGGACCACTTCAGCATTCTGGCGGCCCGAAGCCAGGATTTCAAGACCTTTTATAAAACGGAAATCGGATTCCGAAGGGCCCTGGGGTACCCGCCCTTTTCCCGGTTGATTCAGATGCGGATTTCGGGAAAGGACATGGACAAGACCCGGGAGACCGCCCTGGCGGTCGGCGCGCTCTGCCGACAAATTCGGGAAGGGGCATTTAAAAATTCGGTGGAGGTGCTGGGGCCGATCGAGGCCTCCATCGGCCGCATCGCCGATCGGTTTCGGTGGCAACTGCTCCTGAAGGGGAGCCGGGTCAAACCGCTGCATCGGTTTGTGCGGCGGGTGTCGGCCGAGAATCCGGCCCTGTTCAGCAATGGACGGGTTCGGGTGGTCATCGATGTGGACCCTTTTTTCATGTCTTGAATGAAAAACGGGTCCGAGAAAAGGGCGAATCGGCTTTGATCACCGTTTCGGCCACCCCGGGATCTTTTCCCGGTCCGGCAAGAACTCGCTGTCGCTCAAACAGCTTCCCGGCCCGGGAAAAGATCCCGGGATGGCCTTCATTCAGGCTTGGCCGAAGCGGTGATCATGAACGGCTAATCGGTTTCAGAGGCGGGATCGGGCTGTTCAAAGAATGCCTCCGGGTCGGTGACGAGCCGGTCTATTTTCCATTCAGGTACGATGTAGGTCCAGGCGCTCAGTTCTTGATTCAGCTTTTCCACTTCGGCCGATGATCCGCTGTCGGGCATCTCCTCCGTGATCTCTTCGGCCGGTGCCGACGTTTCTGGCGGGGCTGTATAGACCGCTTCCGCTTTAAAATAGAAATTGTTCTCAGATCCCTCGACCTCATTTCCGGGGCGCAGGCGATAGACGGTGCCGTCAAAGAGATGGTATTCCAAGGCCGGCGCCCGGTCAAAGCCGGTCTTATCGGATGAAACCGCGGGATCGGCCACATCCTCGATATGGAATCCGCCCAAAACGCCGAAGATGCTGTTTGCCTGGGAGGGGATCACCCGTTTGCCTTCGGGGGGGTTCACGAATTCGGGGGAAGCCCCTTTTTCCGGCCGCTTCAGGGTGTACAGGACCTCTCCTTGCGGAGTCAGTGCCCGCACCCGGGCCACATCTCCGGGCGGTACATCCAGGATTTCCTTGCGCAGCCAGGCGGAAGGATCGGTATCCAGGGTTTGAAAATCCTTGTCCACCAAATAGACGGTCTCCGCGCCCGCAGTTTTCACGTAGTGGCCTCCGGAGCCGGCGGTGGCTTCCCGGGCCTTGCCCACCAGGATCTCGGCCAGGTTTTTTTCCGATGCATCGGCAAGTACGATTTGCGTGCCCTGCTGATCCGCCGGGACGTTCTCCGCAGTCGGCGACCGCAGGGCGAGCCGGTTCAGGGTGTCTTCGTCTGCGGCAAAGGAGCGCCCGATTTTCATCTCCTGAAGGGTGTCGGCCAGATCGGTGAGTTTGGAAAAATCGGCCGGATATCCGTACCGGTTTCCGACCGTCCAGACCGTTTCCCCTTTTTTCAGAGTGACCGAGGCCTCCGGTCCGGTGACGGTGATTTGAGCGACTTTACCCATGGGAAATTCCGTCAGCAGGGCCTCTCCGGTCCTTTCCGGGTTCTCGGGACTTCGATCGGGATTGACGACGAAATAGGCCGCAACGGCGAGAACCAGACACAAAGCCAGCAGCAGGATAAAGGTTTTCGATTTCATATCCGTATTCTCCTCTTTTGATGCAGTCCGATCAGGAAGGTGTGCTCTTGTTTCGCCGATACAGGCCATAGCCGAGCCCCGCCAGGGCGACCACGAACACCATCAGAAAGATGTTTAGGAACTTGATGGTGTTGCCCAGGGATTCGATATCCGACCGCAGGTTTCGGCGGACCACCTTCAGTTCGCGGTTGATGCGGCGGCGTTCTTCCTGGAATTTCCGAACCTCGGCCTCCTGTTCGGGGCTCAGGATCAACTCTTGGGAGGCGTCCTTCTGCTGTTCGAGCTGTCTCAGCAGGCGGTTGGTCTCCTCCACCTGCTGCACCAGTTCCTGCTCCCGCTCCATCCACCGGGCCTGGGCGATTTTTTCCAGTTCCTCCACCCGGGTGAAGGGCCGCTCGAATTTGCCGCGGGACCGAAGGCTGATCAGGGCCTCGCTGCCGGTCAGCATTTCGCTGCTGTTCAGCAGAAAGTTGAGGTTGTCGTTGAACATTCTGGAGATGTTGAATCCCAGAAAATTCTGACGGCTGACATAGAAATTGTCGAAAAGAAGGTCCGCGTCCCCCACCAGGAGAATCGTCGCTTGCTGTTTCCCCTCGGACAGATGGCCGGCATTCTCCGCGTTTCCTGCGGCGGTCGAATCCCCGATCTCTTCACCTTCGCTTTCCGCCTTGGGTGGTCCATCGGGAAAGGCCGATGTAAAGGTGCCGCTGACCTTCACCGCCAGGTCATAGGTCTCTGGGGTCGGGGAAAACTCACGCCGAATCTGCTCGACCCCGAACCGCACCCGAAAGGCGTCGGTGAGGGCGGAGTTGGCGCTGGACTGCACCACCGGTTCATAGTCATAGGTGCTGTCGGCGGCTTTTTGAATGGCGCCGGCCACCGGCATGAGCATGGTTTCCAACTGGGCCGTGATGATCGCCTGGTCGTTGAAGGCGCCTTCCTGAAGAGAAATCCAGAGCGGATTGTCCTCGATCTGGTTGTTCTGGGTGCGAAGTTGAGATACGAAATCGAAATCGAGCAGCACCTTGCCCATGTCCATGTTTACGCCCCAAGCGGCAAAAAGCCGGTCCAGAGAGCCGGAATGCCGAGGACCGCCCTGTTGCGCACTGTCGGAAACGGCCAGCGGGTCGGCGAAGACGATCAGGTCTCCGCCCGCCAGCACATATTGATCGACGGCGTATTGAAGTCCTTCGCTCAGGTTCTTCGGATGGATCAGAAGCAGCAGATCGGTCTCCTGCGGAATGGACTCGGCCGTCGGCTGAATTTCTTCCACGCCGTAGGCTTTGCGCAATTCCTGAACGAACAGCCAGGGCTCGGATCCCTGGGTGGGCCGGCCCATGCTGAAGGCGGGGCCTCCGAAGACCGGCAGTGAGCTGATGATCCCGATCTGCG
>JBEPWQ010000381.1:0-3805 GCA_041642315.1 Desulfobacteraceae bacterium
CTGTTCGGCGCATTTCAGTTCTATATCGGAGTCGGGGACCGGAACCTGATTCTCTCGGTGGGCAAACCGATGTTCGAAAAAGCGGTTTTCGGAAAGATGGAGAGCGGTTTTCTGTCTCGAATGTCCGATCCGGATCTGATCCGGACACTGAAAGGGGATGGCGGTTTTTTCTATCTCAATATCAGGGAGGTCCATCAGGCCCTGAAAAATTTCCTTTTCCTGGTGAGGCAGTTCAATTTTCAGGAATGGATCCATGCGGATTCGGAGAATGCTTTACAGCAGTTTGAGTACCTGCTGATTTCTTCTCAAGTGAAGGAGAATGGGGTTCTCGGCGCCATGGAAATCGAAACCCGCTTTCAGCAGCCATTTTTCAAAGGCCTGTATGAGATTCTAAGAAAGATCGAGGCGGCCGCCGCAGAGGCCGAAAAAGCGAAACATTCACCGAGTGGGCCATGATCGCCATTTCGGCCTTTCGGCCATGATCACCATTTCGGCCACCCCGGGGAATTCTCCCGGCCCGGCAAGAACTCACTTTCGCTCAAACAGCTTCCCGGACCGGGAGAATCCCCCGGGGTGGCCTTTCTACCATTCAGGCTTGGCCGAAAGGTTATCAATGCCACCGAGTGAATAAATAAACCGGGGCGGACTTTCGGGTCCGTCCCCCAGCACGAGCCTGTCCGGGCCCGAGCAGGCTGATATGCGTCCTTCGGCTATTCCGGGTTCCGGTTGCCGATGCCGTTCAGAAGCAGGGTGATCGGGCGGCTTTCTTCGCTGTCACCGGATACCACAATGGGTCCGGGCCGCCGGAATTCATCATCTCCCGCCGCCGCCGCAAGCCACTTTTCCCGCAACGCCTCCACGACACGGAAGGCGGTGGAATTGACATCCACCACGCTTTTTTCGATCACCAGGGCCAGTCTTCCCTTGCGTTCTTCAATGTGCATCAGCTGTGCAATGGGAATGCCGATGGGGGCCCATGCGGAAAAATCCTGTTCCAGGTTCTTGATGGCCGCCATCTGACCGGTGGCGCCGTTGGCGATCAGGCTGAACACGGTCAGCCCCAGGTTATAGGTGTAATTGCAGTCGAACCGCGTGGGATCGGTTCCCCGGCCGTCGTATCCGTAAAAATGGGTCTGGGTTTTGAAATTGGGCACCGATTTAAGATAGATCTTTTCCACCGCCGGTGGAATGTCCGCGTCCTGTTCCACGGCTCCGCCCCGAACCAGCTCCTGTTTCAGGGTTTTCAGGGAAATGATTCCCGGTTTCACCAGCAGGTATTTCCCCCGGGGGAAGTTCTCGAAGAGGATCGGGCCGAAAAAATCGGGGTCCAGGTCGGCTTTTTTCAGGATTTTCTGATAATAATCCTGATGAATGCCGATTTTATAGACCCCCCTTTCCCGCAATATTTTCAGGTAGTCGGAGACCAGCCCCATGATCACTTTGTCGGTCTTGACCTGGGAAAAGGGAAAATTGCCGTGGCTGTCCCGCTCCATCAGAAGCCCTTCCTGAAAAAAGGCCGGTATGTCGTTGAACAGATCGTCGTCCCGGGTGTTCCAGATGGAAAAGGTCTTCTCCTCCCGGGATTGGCGGGCCAGCCGTCGCAAATACTCCAGCTTGTCTTCCAGGTAGGGAAAATCCTCATGGAAAGTGGCGTCATGGGTATCGTTGTATTCGGCGATGATGGTGTTCAGTTTGATGATGAAGACCTGAATCTCATTGATGAATTCGAGCACCCCCTCGGGAATCACCAGAAGCCCGTAGTTTTTGCCCACCGCGGCCCGTTTGACGATGGCGTCGCAGACCACCCGGGAAAGGTGGCGCAGGGTCATGCCGTAGGCGGTATAATCGACCGTGCCCTCGGCCTCGGCTTTTCGAATCCGCTCCTGGTCGACATAGTCGGCCAGGTCTTCACCGATCAGGGTCATATTGGCGTGGGTCTGAAGCGCCACCTCCAGGGCCAGGTGGCTGGCCACCCGTCCCATGACTTTGCAGATGTGCCAGTATTTGACGTCCGAACTGCAATCGGTGGACAGGCTGCTCACGGCGGCGGAAAAGGCCCGGGCCGCCGAATGGAATCCGAAAGAGATGGCGCACAGAAGCCGGCCTTGTGTATCCTTCACCTGAATGTCGCCGTCGATGGTTTTGGGAACACCGATCACCTGCACCCCGTCCGCAACCATCTCCTGGGCCAGAAAGGCGGCATTGGTATTGGAATCGTCTCCGCCCACCACGACCAGCGCATTCAGCCCCAGTTCCCTGCAGGTCGCCCGGGACAGGGCCATCTTTTCGGCGGTATCGATTTTGGTCCGGCCGGTCTTGATCATGGTGAAGCCGCCCAGGTTTCGGAATCGATCCACCCGGTCTTTGGTCAATTCGATCGCCTCGTTTTCAATGATGCCGTCCGGGCCCATGAAAAAGCCGTAAATTCTGGATTCCGGATTGGCCTTTTTGGCGGCATCAAAGAGCCCGGCAATGACATTGTGTCCGCCGGGGGCCGGGCCTCCGGAGAAGACGATGCCGATCCTCCGTGGTTTGTCGAAATTCTGCTTGAATGCATCGTCCGGCGAATCCGCTCCCTTGACGCGCTGCACCTGATTGCCGATAATGTCGGGAAGCTGCTTTTGGGCATCTTTGTCCGGGGTGAAGGTGAACCGTGAATCTTCCTCAAGCCGGGTATAGCGGTGTGTAAAGACTTCGCATTGCGGGGGTTGATAGGCTCTTCTCTGGATCAGACTCTGATTGGTGCTGCTGATGGCTTCCTGTATTTCGGAGTTTTTCAAAATATTATGAATGTCGTTCGGTTCTCTCTTGGGCATCGGTAGCCTCCCGGGTAATGGGTATGTGAGGGATCGATTTGCGGGCCATGATCACCGTTTCGGCCACCCCGGGAAATTTTCCCGGACCGGCAAGAACTCGCTGTCGCTCAAACAGCTTCCCGGCCCGGGAAAATAACCCGGGGTGGCCTATCTGCCATTCAGGATTGGCCGAAACGATGATCGAGGCCGATTTGCATAATGAATCCATGGATAGTAACGGTCCTTTCCTCTCCCTGTCAACATCAATTCAATATACTGAAAATACAATGGTGAATGGTTCCGTACCGCCGGATGGGTCTTCTAAAAAAACATTTACTTTATTCGGCTGCCGGTATAAGAGAAAAATACCTTTCGATGTCGAGGCGGCCTGAGAAAGGCATCACGAATCAAGGAAAATGAAAAATGAAACCGAGAAAGCAGGCGGTAGAGGTGATCTGCCCCAAATGTAAATATACAGAGATCATCTATATGCCCAAGGAGGAGCTCCCCAGGTGCCCCGAATGTCAAAAAGCCTATATGGTGATTCGGGAAATTCTATCGGAGGGGAAATCCTATTAGCGGCCGTTCATTCCGTCGAGAATGAATGGCGTCATAAGATGGTAACCCAAGTTGAAGGAGGTAATGAATGAAGCGATCTATTTGGAAAATTCCGGCGCTCCTGACGGTGGTTCTGTTTGCGTTGACCGGCGCGGCCTGGGGTGCGGATATCGAACTGGCCAGGAAGTCCACGATCGAGGATATCCTGAAGCGGGGTGAGCTTCGCGTCGGATTCGAAGCCGGCTACGTTCCCTTTGAAATGACCGACAAAAACGGCCGATTCGTGGGCTTCGACATCGATATGGCCAAAGAGATGGCCAAAGCCATGGGGGTCAAATTCGTTCCGGTCAACACCGCATGGGACGGTATCATTCCGGCCCTGCTCAGCAACAAATTCGACGTCATCATGTCGGGGATGACCGTCACCCAGGAGCGAAACCTCAAGGTCAACT
>JBEPWQ010000382.1:0-3796 GCA_041642315.1 Desulfobacteraceae bacterium
CTACAAATGGAAGCCATTGCTTGAGCGGCACATACTCCCCGTAGGGAACCAGGTGAACCTTGTCGTACTTGCCCGCGACTTCCCCTTTCGGATGAATGAAAAAGGCGCTGTTGTAATAATCGACCTCGTTTTCCCCTCGCATAAAAGAGGGGCTGCCGATCAGAAAATGGGCCCCAGACTGTCGAATACCCCGCAACACCTGATTGGTCAAGGCCTGGTCATACCCAAAATAAAAGGGAACGGCGGTTTCGGGCCAGACCACCAGGTCGGTCCGGTCCGAGATGGCCGAGAGGGAGAGATCGATGTATTTTTGGGTGTGGCTCTTTTTGTAAGCCGATTTCCACTTGACATCCTGACTGATATTCCCCTGAACAACCGCGACCCGTGTTTTGGGAGCTGTGACGATTCGCCGGTCCACCTCCGCCTTTCTGTGGATCCCATAGCCGAAGGTCAGCCCCAGAAACGCCAATGTTGCGGCCGTATAAATCACCGCCAGACGGCCGCTCACAGGCTTGCCCCGCCAGGTCTGTTGCTTCCATTGTAATAGAACAGTCAGAACCGCGGTATTGACCAGTACGGTCAGTGCCGAAATTCCGAATACCCCAACTATATCCGATATCTGAATGAGATGCAAATTCCTAAATTGGGCGTATCCCAGAAGTTCCCATGGAAAGCCGGAAAACAGAAATGAGCGGATGTATTCCAGCGAGACCCACAGAAGCGGGAGCACCGCTGCCATCAAAGCCGGACTGGAAATAGAGGCCGCCGTCGCGGAAAAAAGGCCGGTAAAGAGCGCCAGGTAGGCGGCCAGAAGAAAGAGCAACGGCACGGCCAGATAGATCGGAAGATGGCCGTAGGTTTGCATGGTATGGACCAGCCAGTACACCAGCGTGAGGTAATGGACGAGTCCGCAGATAAGCCCCAGCCGGAATCCGCCAGACCATTTAAGGTCCCTTACCGCATAAAGCAGCGGCACCAGCGCAAACCAGACCGCCCATTCCAGGTCGAACTTGGGAAAGGAAACCGTAAGCAGAAGACCGCTCAATCCGGCCCATAGATATCCAGGCATGTTCAATCGGCCGACAGTCGGTATTTCTCGCATAAAAAAACCTACACGACCCGAGCGTAGGTCCTTCAAAATTCGCGGGTCGATAGAATTCACAATTCAAATATTCGACAGGAATCCCCGCTGTCAATACATTTTTCAACTTGAATACCGAAGGCTTTGCCATGCCTGGCGTGAAAAGCAACGGTGGGGCCGGAGAAAGCAGAAATTCGGGTTCAACAAACGGCACCGTTCACGCCTTGCCCGAAGATCCTGAAAGCGCCTGTAAACTAGGGATGAATCAGGTGATTTGAGGAAAGAAGGTGGAATGCTGCGGCGCCCGTTCGGAAAACAGATAAGAATCGGCAGGGCGGATATTGACTTTTCAAATTTTACATTTATTTTTAAAAAAAACCGCCTGTTATTCATGGCAGTATAAGAATTGCTGAAAATTTTTCAGACCCTGTTTTCTTCCAATTTTCCTACCTACCTTTATTTTTAAAAGGATTCGTGCAAATGAAAGAAAAAGACATCCGATATTTCCGGCAATTGTTGACCAACTGGCTCAATGAACTCAATCGGCGCGCCGACGATACAGTGTTCAATCTTCGAAACTCCGGGGAGTGTCTGACCGATCTTCTGGATCAGGCGTCATTTGATGCCAATCAGATGTTTACCCTGCGCATCCGAAACCGGGAGAGAAACCTGGTCGGCAAGATCGAACGCGCCCTGGCTAGAATCGAGGATGGAGAATACGGCATCTGCGAGATCTGCGGCGAAGATATCGCCATCAACCGCATGATCGCACGCCCGGTCACCACCCACTGCATCGAATGCAAAACCCGGATGGAGGTGCTGGAGCGCCATTATATGGCGGTCACGCATTTTTGAATTCTTCCGATTGCATCGCTCTTTTCCAACCTTCTCAGGTACTCAAGAGGTCGGTCATTTTCAAGCCGTCTTTCAGCGCCGGTTTGGCCGTTCCAAAAGGTGGTGTGCGAAAATCAGAGCCGCTGATTCAACTGAGCCGATTTGCGAAGATATCCATCGGAGAGTGCGCGGATGAGGGTTTCCTGAATAGGTCCTTCCGTATTCATGTGAATATGGATCTCCGAATGGAATTCGGTAATCGGCTCAAATTCTTTTTGCAGTTGGTCGATATGTTGAAGTCGGGCATCCGATCGGCCCGAGGATTGTTCCCGCTCTTTTAGCCGGGATCGAATCACGGCGATATCACATCCGCATTCGACGAATAGAAGGCAAATGTCCAGATCCGCGGCCAGTTGCACTGCGCCGGCGCGCCATTGCTTCAGGGCATAGGTGGCGTCCAGAATGACCGAACGGCCTTTTTTAAGAAGATCCTGGGCCCGGTTGAGCATGCGGCTGTAGACCCGTCCGCGTCTTTCCAGGCTGTATCTGCCCTGGCCGAAGGGGACCACTTCATTCCGGGTGTCTCTTTTTCTTCGGATGTCGTCGGAACTGATGACCCCGATGGAGAGGACCCGGGCCAGTCGCTCCGCCAGGGAGGATTTTCCGGATGCGGGCAGGCCGCAGAACACCCAGAGGGTAGGGCGGCTGAACATCAGGGTGTGACGGTAGGCTAGATCCAGATGGGTGTCGATGGTTTTTTGAATTCGGTTCCGCTCCTGTTCGGAATCGACTTCCTGATAGCGAATGCAGGCCACCTTCAGTCGGATGATGGCCCGGTAGGCGGCATAAAAATCGAGCAGTCCATAGATTTCCGGATCGTCTCCCCGTTCCGCATAGGCTTTCAGCACCGCATGGCCGGCATCCGGATATCCCAAATGTTCCATGTCCATGTAGAGAAAGGCCAAATCCACCGCTACATCCCCGTACCGAAATCGATCGTTGAACTCGATGCAGTCGATGATCTGAATCCCTTCCAAAAAATAGATGTGGTCTGTGCGCAGATCTCCGTGTCCGTCGCGGATTTTACCTTTTTCCAGCCGCCGTTCAAACAGGGCGTGATGGTGATCCAAAAAAGCGCGGTTGACTTCCTTGATGAATTTCCAGGGCTCACCGTCGAACAACCGGCCGACAAAAGGATCGAGCTGAATGAAATTTTCCTCTGAATTGTAGATGACCGCATCCCGGCGCCCGTACCGGTCGATTTCGGAACCGTGTTCACCTTCCGCATAGAAGTCGGCCAGTATTCGGCCCAGTCCCCCCAACCGGTCCGAGGGGATTCGATTTTTCCGCAAAAGGGTGTCGAGCCGGGCCTGCTCCGGAAGCTGTTTCATTCTAACCGCATATTCCGCTGCTTCGCCGTTTTCTAAAAGCGTGAAGCCTTTCGGGTTTTCGTAAATCGTGACCACACTTTCGTAAACCCCCTGACTGAGACGGCGGTTGAGTTCAACTTCCCGCTGGCAATAAAAACGCCGGTCTTCCGGTTTTCGGTAATCGAGAAAGCCGACATCCACCGGTCTTTTGAGTTTGTAGACCCATTCACCGGTCAAAAAAACGGTGGAAATATGGGTATCGAGGCGTTGAATGTTTGAAACCGGATGGGGATAGAAATCCGGATCGGCCATGGCCTTGCAGACGGATTCAAATCGTTCGGTGGGCATGGAATTGCCGTCTCCTGAGGGGCGAAGCCTCGCTCTTCGGCGAGGCCGGGTTCAAAGCATGCGCTTCATACTGCCTTCCAATCTAAGGTTAAGAAACATCTCGGGTTCTGTCAAAAAGAATTCCCGAATTTCCGGGGTGTCAACCCACAGCTCGTTTTAGAAA
>JBEPWQ010000383.1:0-3793 GCA_041642315.1 Desulfobacteraceae bacterium
GTAGATAACTTCGGCCGCCGTCTCATTGATATAAGAAAGTCCTTCGGCAGGGCTCTTGAAGGTTTTCCGCCGGCGGCTGTGAGATTGAGCAAAGATTCAGCCTGAAAATGGATTGTTTCAGGATGCGAGCAGGGTCGCTTTGGCCTCTTCGCCGCCGCTGTCGGTTAAAAAGGATTTATTGATCATTTCCTCCAGCCGATCCGGGTCCATCCCCGATTCCTTCTTCTGCTCCGAAAGGTTGACGATCAGATCCGCATCGTAGACCGCCTTGAAGTTCAATGTCTCCTCCGGTCGGGGATGGTGGTGGCGGCCCACGATGTCGCAGACCTCCTCGATAAGCCCCTCGTTGGCGCCCAGATTCTCCAAGATCGATCGGGCGATGGGCGGACCCTCCTGTTCCTGATACCTGGCCGCCGTGCTCTGGTGTTTTCGCTCCGCTTCCTGAATGCCGATGTCGTGCAGATAGGCGGCCGCCAGAATCACCGCCAGGTCGCCCCCTTCTTTTTTGGCGATCCGCTCCGCATGCCGGGCCACCTTGGTGGCATGGCCGATCCGTTTAAAATCCCGCTTGAAATACCGCTTCATTTCAACGGCCACCCGGTCTTTGAACAGATTCTCCTGCTGAGCCACCAGTTCTGGCGGCAGGTCCCCGATGCACTGCTCCGCATATTTGCAGTAGGCCGCACATCCGAAATCCATCTTCGGGTTGGCGAACCGGTGTCCGCAGTGTTCACATTTTCGGGTGGTATCGTCTTTGAAAAATTCAACTTTTTTCTCACACTCGGGGCACTGGACCTCGAATATCGCATCCGGTCCCCAGTATTTGGTATCCTGTCCTGGACATTTCATATGTTTTTTCCTCCTGGCTGTATTTCGATCCATCGAGATTGAATGAAATCTTTTCGATTCTATCGGAATTTATACAGAATAAATGTAGGGTTGGCATTGACCTATGTCAAAACGGAAGGAAAAAGGACGTCGATAATGGTTATAGATGTTTGTTGCCCAGAATAAGTTTCCGTAACATCCGAACCATGCCTCGGGCGGGAACCACGGTCACCGCATAGCCGATGGAGGCGATCATGATATAGATCATCCATTTGGCGGCAAGTCCCATGCTCGGTGATAAAAGGAGGGGGGCCAGGAAAATTGTGAGAAGGAATCCCATGAGAATTTGCCAGGTGTCCGGCAAAAACAGAATGTAAAAGAAGGTATAAAAGGCTGAACGCGGGTGTTGATTCAAAATGCCTCCTAATTTTTGAGAGTGGCAGAACGGCGCAATGGGAAAGGGCGCGTGAAACGGCAGCCTCCCAATCGGCTTTTCAGAATACGGTCGTGCAAAAAAAACCACGCCCCAGTATACCGGAGCGTGGCTGCAAATGGAAGGTGTACGGCGGTGGAGAGCAATCTTCACCGCCGTATTTTTAATTTTGTCCGATCTGTTTACGAGGCCATGGCCGCCTGAATGTCCTCTTCCGGCGTGGAAATCGGTTTGATATTGAACTTTTCCACCAGGGTGTTGAGTACATTGGGCGACAGAAAGGCCGGCAGACTCGGCCCGAGCCGCATGTCCTGAATGCCCAGGTAGAGCAGGGTCAGCAGGATGACGCATGCCTTCTGCTCATACCAGGAGAGGATCATGGACAGCGGCAGGTCGTTGACCCCGCAGTCGAATGCATCGGCCAGTGCCAGGGCGATTTTGATGGCCGAGTAGGAGTCGTTGCACTGGCCCACATCCAGCAGTCTGGGAATGCCGCCGATATCCCCCAGGTCCTTGTCGAAGAAGCGGAACTTTCCGCAGGCCAGGGTCAGGATGACCGTGTCCTTGGGCGCTTTCTCCGCAAACTCGGTGTAGTAGTTGCGGCCGGGTTTGGCGCCGTCGCATCCGCCGACCAGGAAAAAGTGGCGAATATCCCCGTTCTTGACCGCTTCCACCACCTTGTCGGCCACCCCGAGGACCGCGTTGCGGCCGAACCCGACGGTCACCTCTTTGCCCGGAACATCTTCGGTGTATCCGGGAAGTTCCAGGGCCTTTTCGATCACCGGCGAAAAATCTTCGCCGCTGACATGCGTCACCCCGGGCCATCCCACCAGTCCGGTGGTGAATATCCGGTCTTTATATGCCTCCTGGGGCTTCTGCAGACAGTTGGTGGTCATCAGGATGGCCCCCGGGAACTCGGCGAACTCCTTGGTCTGGTTCTGCCAGGCGGTGCCGTAATGGCCATAGAAATGGTCGTATTTTTTCAATTCCGGATACCCGTGGCAGGGCAGCATCTCCCCGTGGGTATAGATATAGATCCCCTTGCCCTCGGTCTGCTTCAGCAGTTTTTCCAGGTCCAGCAGGTCGTGGCCGGAGACCACGATGGCCTTGCCTTTTTTGGCGCCCAGCGGCACCCGGGTGGGAACCGGATGGCCGTAGGTGCCGGTGTTTCCGGCATCCAGAAGTTCCATGGTCCGAAGGTTGACCTTTCCGCATTCCATGCAGAGGTCGAAAAATTCCGGAACCCCCTTGGATTTATCCAGTGTAGCGGCCATCGCCCGGTGAATGAAGGCGTAGACCTCCTCGTCGGTCTGCCCGAGGATTTCCGCGTGATCGGCGTAGGCGCACATTCCCTTCAGCCCATAGATCAGTGTTTCCCGAAGGGACCGGGTGTCTTCATCGATGTCGGCATCCACCTTGACGCCCACCTGTTCGCCCTGGGCGACCAGTTCTTCTTTGGTTTTCGCCGGGGTGAAATCGGCGGCTTCATTCGAAAAATCGGTGCTTCCGCCGGCCGCCGAAATCTGTCCCTTAAGGTTTTCCCGGTGCGCCACGCATTGGTGAATCCATTCCACAAACCGTTCCGGGTCGAAATCGACATTGGTCAGAGTGGAGAAAAGCGCTTTTGCCGTGAAGCGGTTGACCTCCATGTCGCTGATGCCGCGGCGTCTCGCCTCGTCGGCCACTAGGGAAAGCCCTTTGACCGCATACACCAGCAGATCCTGAAGTTCGGCCACATCGGGCTGTTTTCCGCATACTCCGATTTTGGTGCAGCCTTCGCCTTTTGCCGTCTGTTCACATTGAAAACAAAACATGGTATGAAACCTCCTTGATGAGAGTTGATAAGCATGATCCTCAGTGTTTGATCCCTTTTTAACCCAAGTCCACAGGGAAGACATTGACTTACATCAAAAATAAAAATGCAACCCGCATCATCGCGGCCATTCCGGCCTTCAACGGCCTGCCCGAGTCACAGCTGAGCGATATCCATCGAATCGCGAAAGAGCGGGAATATGCCAAAGGAGAGCTGATTTTTTCGGAGGGCGACGAAGGGAACGGATTCTATGTGGTGGTGGACGGCCGGGTGAAAATATTCAAACTCTCCTCGGAGGGGAAGGAGCAGATTCTGCACATTTTCGGACCCGGAGAACCTTTCGGGGAGGTACCGGTATTCAGCGGCCAATCCTTTCCGGCCAATGCCGAGGCCATCGCCAAAAGCCGCCTTCTCTTTTTTCCTCGAAAGGATTTTATCGGGTTGATTTCGGCCAATCCCTCGTTGGCGCTCAATATGCTGGCGGTCCTGTCCAAAAGACTGCGGCAGTTTACGGTTCAGGTCGAAAACCTCTCCCTGAAAGAGGTGCCCGAGCGGCTGGCATCCTATTTAATTTACCTGGCCGAGGAACAGGGCACCGCCGATGCCGTTTCCCTGCCCATTTCCAAGGGGCAGCTGGCCAGCCTTCTGGGGACGATTCCGGAGACTCTCTCTCGGATTTTCGCCAAAATGTCCGGTGAAGGGCTGATCCGGGTGGAAGG
>JBEPWQ010000384.1:0-3780 GCA_041642315.1 Desulfobacteraceae bacterium
TGGACGCTTTTGAATTCTCAGCAAAATGCGTGGGTCCATGCTTGTGCAATGATTGCTGTGGTGACAGCCGGTTTCGTCTTTGGTATCTCCGCTGTCGAATGGTGCCTGCTTGTCCTAACGATAACAGCCGTTTGGGTGGCCGAGGCACTCAATACAGCCTTTGAATTTCTCGCCGATGTTGCATCCCCAGAATTTCACCCTTTGGTGAAAAAGGCGAAAGATATTGCGGCAGGCGCCGTTTTGATCTCCGCCATCGGAGCAATGGCCATTGGAATAATTATCCTTGGCCCTTATTTATTTCAGCTGGTGACATGAGCAATGAAAAAAGAGTTCATTATCAGAAATGAGACAAGCGCGGACTTCGAAGCGATTACCGAGGTGACCATCGCCGCATTCCGGGACTTGGAGATCAGCAATCATACGGAGCATTTTATAATCCAGGCCTTGCGTGAAGCCAAGGCCCTCACGGTATCGCTGGTTGCGGAACTGGATGGCCGTGCAGTCGGACATATCGCTTTCTCTCCGGTGGCCATTTCGGACGGCACACGCAACTGGTACGGATTGGGACCTGTTTCGGTATTGCCGGCGCATCAGCGGCAGGGCATCGGCAAGGCCCTGATCGAGGAAGGGCTGTTACGGCTGAAGGCTCTGAATGCGCAAGGCTGTTGTCTCGTCGGACATCCGGCCTATTACAGGAAGTTCGGGTTCAATAACCTACCGTGTCTTGGGCTTGAAGGCGTGCCCCGGGAGGTCTTTTTCGCTCTGCCTTTCGAGGAGCACATCCCTCAGGGCAGCGTCGAGTTTCACGAAGGATTCAAAGCGGATGGCCTGATCATTTGACGCAAATCGGAAAGCTGATCTGACGCAAATCGAAAAACTGATCGAGTTTACGCGCTTACAGGGGTTTGCGAGTTTTTGAAATTACGGATGTCGGAGCGGTGCCGGCGCACCGGATCACCCCGCCCGAAAAGCAATGGGGCGGGGTCTTCAGAACGCCGGAGAAGTAAAAAACCGCTTTTTTCCGCGAGAACTTGAAGGCCGGAATCGGATGAAGCGGGTGGGGGTGGAATCAGATGCCCGCCTTTTCTCGAAGGATATCGGCCATATCGGTCTTTTCCCAGGTGAAATCGGGGTCGTTTCGCCCGAAGTGGCCGTAAGCCGCGGTCTTTTTATAGATCGGCCGGAGCAGATCCAGGTATTCGATAATGGCCGCCGGCCGCAGGTCGAATACCTCGGAGACGATCTCTTTCAGGCGCCGGTGGGGGACCTTTCCGGTTCCCATGGCGTCGATCAGGAGCGACACCGGTTCGGCCACTCCGATGGCATAGGCGATCTGAACCTCGCACTTTTTGGCCAGACCCGCCGCCACGATATTTTTGGCGACATACCGGGCCATGTAGGAGCCGCTTCGGTCGACCTTGGACGGATCCTTGCCGGAGAAACACCCCCCGCCGTGGCTGCCGTGGCCGCCGTAGGTATCCACAATGATCTTTCGGCCGGTCAGCCCGCAGTCGCCCATGGGGCCGCCCACCACGAATTTGCCGGTGGCGTTGATGAAGTACCGGGTGTCGCCGTCCACCATTTCCTTTGGAATGACCTTCTTGATCACCGATTCGATGATCGCTTCCCTCAACTCGTCATAGGGGATGTCGGGTTTGTGCTGGGCCGCGATGACCACGGTGTCGACCCGCTTGGGTGTGCCGTTATCGTATTCGATGGTCACCTGGGATTTTCCGTCCGGCCGGAGAAAATCGAGTGCCCCGTTTTTCCGTACCTCGGCCAACCGCTTGCAGAGCTTGTGGGCAAAGATGATCGGCATGGGCATCAGTTCCGGCGTTTCGTCGGTGGCGAACCCGAACATCAGGCCCTGGTCCCCGGCCCCCTGCTCCAGATAAAGTCCTTGCCCGGGGTTGACGCCCTGGGCGATGTCGGGAGACTGGTGGCCGATGCTGGTGACGACCGAGCAGGTCTGGTAATCGAATCCCATCTGGGAGGAATGGTATCCGATGTTCCGAATCGTATCCCGCACTATCTGGGGCATGTCCACGTAGCAGTCGGTGGTGATTTCCCCGGCGATAAAGGCCAATCCGGTGGTGACCAGCGTTTCACAGGCCACCCGGCCGTTCTTGTCCTGGGCCAGGATGGCGTCCAGGATGGAATCGGAAATGGAATCGGCCACTTTGTCCGGATGGCCCTCGGTCACCGATTCGGAGGTAAAATAGTACTGTTCGCTCATGGCGGTTCTCCTTTTTCTAAAAACCTGATCAACACCTGCAAAGGAATTATGGATGCGGGTCGAGGACCCGGTTGTCGATCAGCCGGGTCTTCCCGAATTTGACGGCAAGGGCCATCAGCACCGGCTTATCCAATCGATCCGGGGAGGTCACCGGTTCGAGGGTGTGCGGATCGCAAATCGCAACATAATCCACAACCGCATTCGGCTGGGCGGTGATTCGATCCAGGGCCTCCCGGCGGATCTGTTCGGGGTCGGTTTCCCCCTCCTGAATCCTCTGCTGGGCGTGATCGAGGGAGCGGCTTAAGCAGAGCGCCTGACGGCGATCATCCGGGGTGAGATAGGTGTTTCGGGAACTCATGGCAAGCCCGTCGGATTCTCTCACGATAGGTGCGCCGATGATTTCGATATCGAAATTGAGGTCGCGCACCAACCGGCGAATTACCAGCAGCTGCTGATAGTCCTTTTTCCCGAACACCGCCACATGGGGTTTGACGATATGGAAAAGCTTGGTCACCACCGTGGCCACCCCCCGAAAATGGAACGGTCTGGAAAGGCCGCAGAGGTGTTGGGGAAGTTTTTCCAGGGTCACATAGGTCTGAAAGCCGGGGCCATAGACGGTTTCCGGATCGGGCGCAAAAAGGACGGCGGCCCCGGATTTTTCGCACAGGATCCGGTCCCGGTCGAAATTTCTCGGATACGCCTCCAGATCTTCTCCGGGTCCGAACTGGGTGGGATTGACGAAAATGGACACTACGACTTCGCCGCCGTGTTTTTTTGCTTCCGTGATCAGCGACAGGTGGCCGCGGTGAAGGTATCCCATGGTGGGAACCAGGACCACGGTTTTGCCCGTGGTCCTGGCATGATCCGAATGGGCCTGCATGTCGGTTATGTGTCGAATTGTCTTGATGGCGACATCCCTTTCTGATTGGAAAATCGGAGGGATATTAGTTCACCTGTTTGCAAAAGTCAATCCCGAGGTTCGGTCCTTTCGGTGCTTTCGAAAGGGCCGGCAAATATCCGTTGAATCGATTGTATCATCCATGTTACCTTGCATTTATATTAAAAACAGTAGGGTTCCTTCTTGGACTCACCCCAGGGAAGAAGACCGGAGTAAGGAGGAGGGCGCTCTTCGTACCGATCCAGATTTCGCAGATGATCGAGATATGATGACCCGGAGATAGAGGCCATGGAAATACGAAACAATGAATTGGACCGAGTGACGATCCTGTTGATATCCTTTTATGTACTCAGTTTTCTGATCAGCCCGATTCTGTTGATATGGGCGCTGAATACCCTTTTTCAGACCGGAATCGCCCTGAATTTGAAGAACTGGCTGGCCGGGCTGGTGCTGATCGGAATGATCAAATTCCTGCTGAAGGGGAAGGAACGGGTTCGGGAGATATATGAAGATTACTACCGGGATGAGGATGAACCGGAGGAGGACCCGGATTGGGAGGATGAATACGATTTTCCGGAGGCGGACAACAGCCGTCGAAAAGCCAAACTGATTCTTTATCAAAATCCGAAGAAAAACCACAAGTCCC
>JBEPWQ010000385.1:0-3765 GCA_041642315.1 Desulfobacteraceae bacterium
CCACGAAGGCGATCCGTTCTTTGTTTTCCCGCATGGCGGTAAGCAGCAGTCCGAAAGGCGAGCGAATCACCCGCAGTAGCACCAGCGCCCCGATGGTGCACACCGCCAGCACCAGGAAATACATGTTCTTGGGGTCGAACAGGGTAATCTCGATTCCCGGCAGGTGCAGGGCGGGCACGTCCAGCAGCGGCAGACCGTCTGAACCGCCGGTCACCTCGAACCAGTTGTGGGCGATGGTGAAGAGCATCATGCCGAAGCCGAGGGTGATCATGGCGAAATAGATTTCGTCCCGCCGCACGCAGAGATAGCCGATGACGAGGGAACAGATGGCGGCGGCAGCCACCCCGGCCAGAAGCGCCAAAACAATGGAATCTCCTCCCCGGCTGATGGTGATCGCCACTCCGTATGCCCCGACCCCGAAAAATCCGGCCTGACCAAAGGAGAGCAGTCCGGTATAACCGAAAAGCAGGTTGAAGCTGATGGCGAAAAACCCCATGATCAGAATTTCGGTCACGATCATCGTCCAATAGATCGGAAGCAGAAACGGAAGCGCAATGGCGAAAATGACAGCAGTCGTCCACAGGGTCAGCATCAACGGATCGTCAAGAATTTCCCGCATAATGCCGCCCGGCCCTCCCGAGGCTGCGGTTTCATCCATGGAGGCGGCCGACGGTTCGAATGAATCGGTCTGCTTCATTTCAAACCTCCTTTCCGAACAGCCCATGGGGCCGAAACAGCAGGACGGCGGCCAGTATGATGTAGGGTACGGCCATTTGGGTTCTTCCCAAAAATACGGTGCCGAAGGCTTCGGCAAGCCCCAGCGCCAAGGCGCCCACGAAAGCCCCGGCAAAGCTTCCCATGCCGCCGGCCACCACTACGATGAAGCTTTCAATGATGATCTTCTCCCCCATCGCCGGGGCCAGGCTTTGATGCGGCGCCGCGAGTGCGCCGCCCAGGGCGGCCAGCCAGGACCCGAATGCAAATACCGACGTGAACAAAAGGGGGACTCGAATGCCGACGCCCTCGGCCATTTCCCGGTTGGCGGCGGCGGCCCGTATGATTCGTCCCCAGCGGCTGTAGCGGAAAAAGGACCAGAGAGCGATTCCGATGAGCAGCCCCATCACCACCAGAAAAATCCGGTAAATCGGATAGGTATTGCCGAAAAGCGGGAACACACCGGCCAAGAGATCAGGCGCTTCCACCACATGATAGGCCGGGCCCCAGATGAGCCGCACCGCATCATCCAAAACCAGCAGGATGGCATAGGTGAGGAGGATCTGAAAGGTGATGTCGCGATCATACACCCGGCGCAGCAGAAACCGTTCGATCACCACCCCCAGGCCCGCCACCACCAGCGGGGCCAGGAAAAGCCCGCTCCAGAAGCCGGGCAGAAGGTGCATGATCTGCATGCAGAGATAGGCGCCGACCATGAAAAAAGAGCCGTGGGCGAAATTGAGCACGCCGAGTACGCCGAAAACGGTGGTCAGGCCCACGGCGATAAGGAACAGCAGCATTCCCCAGCTGAGACCGTTCAACAGATTGACGACAAAGGATTCCACTCTTTCCCACTCCGATCTGAAGTTTGAACAGGCGTGCCGATCCGGCTGCGGATGCCGCAGCCGGATCGGCACGGTTCATTTTATTGAAGGCTGCATCCGGTTTCGGAAACCGGCGGAGTCACTTTTTCCCCTTCGAATATGCGGAAGGGTTTCAGAATGCGGATCTCATAGTCCGGATCGGCTGCGGTCTGTCCCCAGGTGACATCGGTGACCGCCTGGTGATCCCCGGGCCGGATGGTGATCTGGCCGACGGGCAATTCCAAGGTGAGTCCCTCCAGGGCCTGGATCACCGCTTCCTTGTCGGTGGATTGGACCTTTTCCGCTGCGGCCTTGTAGGTGTAGACCGCGCCATAGGCGCCTTGGGAGTTATAGGAGGGGTAATTGCCGAATCGGGACTTGTAGGCATCCACGAAGGCCTGGTTCATTTTGGAATCGTTTGCCAGAAACCAGTACCGGCTGCCGACCCAGATGTCCAGCGGCATTTTGTCGCCCAGCGCGCTCAGCACCTCCGTGGCCGCGCCGAGGGTCGCCAGAACCGTTCGCTTTCCGTCGAAAAAACCCATCTGCGTGGCCTGCCGGACGAAATCGATGAGATTGCCGCCCCACAGGGAGATCAGAAATCCGTCGGCATCCGACTGCATTGCCTGGTTGATGTAAGAGCTGAAATCAGTGGTCTTGAAAGGCGGGAAGATCAACTCGTTTTCACCGGCCATGGCGGCATCCGGCTTCAGCTCTTTCATATACTTTTCGAAAAATTCCCAGGATTGATGGCCGAACGCATAATCGGGGCCTATGGTGGTCCATTTTTTTACATCGGTGTCGGCCGCCAGCAGGGCCGCCGCCTTCAGGTTCTGGGCGATATTGACCGATATTCGAAACACATATTTGTTGCAGTTTTTGCCGGTGACATCGGGAGTGGCGGCATGGGTGATGATCAGCGGTGTCTTGAACTGGGGAATGGAGGGGGCCACGGTATTGGCCACACCGCTGGAATCGAGCCCGATGAGGCAGTCCACCCCTTCCTGAAAGACCAGTTTGCGGATGGCTCGAATGGCCACCTCCGGCTTTCCGGTGCTGTCTTCGAAGTAGGCTTCCACCTGCCGGCCGTTGATTCCGCCGGCCTTGTTGATTTCATCCACCGCCAGCTGGGCGCCCTCTTTGGCAAACTGGCCGTAGGCCGCAAAAGGGCCCGACATGATATAGACGAATCCCAGTTTGATCGGCTTTTCCGCCATGGCGGGTGCGGACATTATCGCGATCATCAGAATCGTTACACAAGCCACGGCTATAGCTTTCCATTTCATAATTTTCCTCCTTTTTTAATCGATGGGAATAAAACCGCTTGTTTTTGCCTGGTCATACGATCCGCCGATTCCCTTTTGGCGGGTAGCTGAGATTGTGCCGGTTCCGACACCCTGACCATTTTTCAAATATCTGATTAAGCGTTCATTTGCTAAATTAGCATATATTTTTTGTAGATTGCAAATACATAGCTCGGGTTCGGCTATATTTTGTTTTTTTTCATTTGCAATCATTTAAATTGCTGCGGCGGCGCCTTGTAAATGAATCCGCCGCAGGGCAGTCTTTGTTCTGATTAATCTCAAAATATCAGATGCTACATATTTAATTAAAATTATATACTTGACTTGCCGTATTGCGGAAAAAATAAGCTTGTGAAAAGCAGGGAAGTTCAAGCGACCGAAACCAGACGGAATAAAATGATTCTAGAAAATCATGCGGTGGCCGGGCTGGCCGGCCTGATGGTCATCAGGGCCGCCGCGGACGCTGAACCAAAGATATTTGAACCCAGGAGGTTGAGGATGTCGACGACGGCAGGAGACGTTTTGGTAGAGATTTTGATGGAGTGGGGGGTTGAAGTGGTTTTCGGGCTTCCCGGCGACGGCATCAACGGCATTATCGAGGCGCTTCGCAAGCGCCGGGAGGATATCCGGTTCGTCCAAGTTCGCCATGAAGAGGCCGCCGCCTTCATGGCCTGCGGCTATGCCAAATATACCGGAAAACTCGGCGTCTGCCTGGCCACCTCGGGACCGGGCGGCATTCATCTGCTCAACGGGCTGTACGACGCCAAACTGGACGGCAAACCGGTGCTCGCCATCACCGGACTGCACCATCATGATCTGTTGAACACCCACTCCCAGCAGGATGTAGATCTCGACAAGGTCTTCATGGATGTATCGGTCTACAA
>JBEPWQ010000386.1:0-3759 GCA_041642315.1 Desulfobacteraceae bacterium
GGCTCTTGACGAGAACAGGCTAAAAGGCGACAGACAGTGCCACCCGGCCGAACGCGCCGGGGTCGATGTCGTATTCCTCCCCGTTGTTGCCGTCGGGGTCGTAAATGGTGAGGCTTCGGTCGAAAAAGCCGCCGACGGCCGCTCGCAGCCGAAGATTCTCGGAGAGAGTGTACAGAAGCGCGATTTCACCGCCAATGTCCTGGGTTTCCAGGTATCCCTCGGGGGAGACCGGGCTGTCGTCCGCCAGCCGGAAGGTGTCCGAATCGAAGGCCACTCCGGCCTGAACGGCCCACCGATCTGAAAACCGGTAGGTGGCTGCCGTCAACGGAATCCCGACCATGGCGGAGAACCCCTTTACCCCGGGATTTTTCCAGGCGATGCCGACGATCGGCAAGACGGTGGACTTGACTTCGTTCCAGTCGTAGAGCGCCCCCAGGCGGAAGCCGAGATTCCAGAGCGGCATTCGGTAAATGAACCCGCCCCATCCCCGGGCCCCGAAGCTGTCGTCCATCTCCTCTTCAAAGGCGGTGCTGACCTCCGCTGCAAAAAAATAGCCCACTTTTTCGGACCACATGTCATCGTGGGAAATTCCCACCGCCGCTTTGTGAAGCTCTTCCCACGGATCGGAAGCGCCGTCCCCGAAGGGCAGCCGGTCCACATCACTCCATTCATATCGGCGGAAGATGTAATCAGTAACCAGCCATCCGAATTCGAGGTCCGCCTGCCCCCCGAATACCGAAAAAGAACCGGTATCGCCGTTCATATCAAAATCGGCGTCGGCCGTGTAGAAGGTTTGGAGTCGAAATTGGTTGTCCAGTCCTTCCGACTGGGCGAATGCAGGGGCGGATAGGCCGGCCAGCATCAGGCTCATGACGATCAAGTCTCGTAAAGCGTTTTTCATGGGATGCCTCCATGGAGAGGATTTGGGGAGAACAACCTGACCGCGGCGGCGCAGTAGGAGCGGTTCCGGTCCATTTCAGGGTCTGGCCCCGAGACAAACCAGGGAAAGCGAGACCGAAGCGGAGCGGCAGGCTTGCGCTGATAATTCCCTCGTTCATTTGCAATCAGGTATTCACCGGCAGGGCGATGGTGCGGATGTCTTCCCATCCGTAGGCGATTTTGAGCAGCGTGGTGCCGCCGATGTCGATGCTGCTCTGTGCCGCGATGCCGCCGCCGAGGGCTTCGTAAAAGCCGCAGGCGGGATTGTAGATGAGCACCCAGACGACCATGGAGTCGAGCCCATGGGAGAGAAAATGGCGCACCACCGCCGAGACCAGCCGCCGGCCGATGCCTCGCCGCTGGTATTGCTCCAGAATGTAGAGGGCATAGATTTCACCGAGGTAGCCGATCCGGCCGGTGCGCCGGGGGCCGGCATAGGCGAAACCGACGATTCGGTCGCCGTCTTCGGCGACATAGGCGAACTCCGAGGTCGGGCCGGTAATGAACGACAGCCGCGCCTCGTATGCGGCTTCCCGGCCGCTTCGGGAGAGGCGGGCCAGAAAATCCGCCGGGATGATGCCGCCGTAGGTGGTGCGCCAGCTCTCGATGCTGACCGCGGCGATGGACGGGGCGTCGAAGGGGTATGCTTGTCGAATGACCATACAACTGAACTTTCAAAAAACGATGTGAGTGCGGATACCGGAGCGCAGACCCGCCGGTATCGGGTGTAATGGTTCTCGTGTCCGTCTGTTCACAGGATACCACAAAATGGTCCGAAAATGAAAATGGGAATCCGGGATTTCAGATGGCGGAGTCGCGGAAGCCGCCTTTGAAGACTTCCCGGAGGTGCCAGATCCGGAAGTCGGGATTGGGCACATAGGTGGCAGGCTGAGGGGAATGGATGTCACTTCCTCCCGTATGATCCGGAAATCGGAATCAAGGCTCCCCCTGTTCCGCTCCTTTCTGAAAATGCGACAGCTGACTTTCCAGCCCCATGACCGATTCCACATCCATGACGAAGGCGATGCCGGTTCCCGGTTCATGAAAGCGGCCCGCTGTGAGGATGGCCTTCTGCACCGGGTCGACCCGGTGTTCTTCCATCAGAAACAGAATCACGTCGGTCTGGGCTTCCAGGGTCAGGCCGAAAAAGGTTTTGGCTTCCCGGATGCCGGTGCCCCGGGCCGGGATGATGGTGGCGCCGGTGCCGCCTGCGGCTTTGGCGGCGTCGACCACCTGATCGGTTATATCGGATTTGACCATGGCGACGATGAGTTTGAAATGCATGTCAGGACTCCTTGGCGGCGTTGCGTTTGCGCCTGTTAAGCGCTTGCGCGATTTGGGCGTACCCCATCACCGACATGATGGGGAAGACGCTGGCGAAGGCGATCAGGCCGAATCCGTCCAGGGCCGGATTGCGGCCCGGCACCGTCTCGGAGAGCCCCAGACCCAGGGCCGCGACCAGGGGGACGGTGACGGTGGAGGTGGTGACCCCGCCCGAATCGTAGGCCAGGGGGATGATCTCCCGGGGGGCGAATACGGTCTGAATCACCACGAGTACATATCCCGCGATGATGTAGGCATAGAGCGGCGTGCCGGTGACGATTCGGAAGGTGCCGAGGGCGATTCCGGCGGATACGCCGAAGGCGACGGCGAGCCGCAGCCCCCACTGGTGCAGACCGCCCCGGGAAACCTCCTGTGCTTTGAAGCTGACCGCGATGAGGGCCGGTTCGGCGATGGTGGTGGCAAACCCGATCAGAGCCCCGAACAGGTAGACCCAGGCATACGCATACCAGGCCGCCCGGGCCGGCGCCGACTCGGTGCCGAACACGAACCGGGGCGCGGAAAGCTGGGTCGCCATCAGCCGGCCGATGGGAAACAGGGCCTTTTCCAGCCCGTCCAGAAAAAGGGAAAGGCCGAGGATGACGCAGATGAACCCGAAGGCCATCCGCCGCCAGTCGGGCAGTGGTTTTCTTAAAATGACGAACTGAAAAAAGAGGAGCAGGACCAGGACCGGCGCGACGTCCTTGAAGGTGATGCCGAGGGTGTGGATGAGATCGGTGAATATCTTCAGGGTTCGCCTCCGTGGTCAGCCATACACCGCCATCCCGTAAATCATGACGAATCCGATGGGCAGGAGGGAGGCGAAGGCGATGAGACCGAACCCGTCCAGGAGCGGGTTGCGGCCCCGGATCGACGCCGCCAGTCCCACGCCGAGGGCGGTCACGAGCGGGACGGTGACGGTGGAGGTGGTCACGCCCCCGGAATCATAGGCGATGCCGATGATCTCTTCGGGTGCGAAAAAGGTCAGCAGGATGATAAAGAGGTACCCGCCGATGATCAGGTACTGTACCGGCCATCCTTTGAGGATTCGAATCAGGCCGGTCAGGATGGCGATCCCCACCGACAGTGCCACGGTCAGGCGCAATCCGAAGGCGTAGGAGGCCATGGCTTCCGGGTCGGAGGGAATATACCGCCCCATTGCGGCCACTTCCGCGGCTTCCCTGGCCACCGCGATCAGGGCCGGTTCGGCGATGGTGGTGGAAAACCCGATGCCGAATCCGAAGGTCAGCAGCCAGAAGAGGCTACCCTTTCGGGCGAAGGATTCGGCCATGGTTTCGCCGATGGGAAACAGGCCGATTTCGAGCCCCAGCACGAACAGGGCCAGCCCGAGCACGACCATGAGAAGCCCGACCACCAGGTCGAGAAATTCCGGAAAGGGCTGGCCCAACACCAGCAACTGAAAAAAGACGGTCACCAGAACCACCGGCGCCAGATCCCGGCAGGCCCCCACGATATGCAGGCCGAACATCTTCAGCAGGG
>JBEPWQ010000387.1:0-3699 GCA_041642315.1 Desulfobacteraceae bacterium
CCGGAGCAATGGTGCTGTCCGGTCTGCGGCGCCACCAAAAAAAATTTCAGGCCCCTTCACGGACCGGGATCGGTCAAAGAGGAGCATGAAAAGTAAAGGAGAAAAGCCGGATATGGGAAAGCATACGGTGACCCTTTTCAAGCCCTACCCTTTCCAGGAAGGGCAAAAAATCCATATCGAATCGGGGCCCCGGCAGGGGGATTGGGAAGTGATCGGCCTGACCGATAAAAAAGTAAAACTGAAATGCCCGGTAAGCCACCGGGAACTGGAATGGAACCGGTTCTGTTATTTCGCCGAGGAGCAGGAAAATATAGATTGGCCCCGAAAGGGTTAGATGCGGTCAGGTCCCTTTGCGTTCCGCCAAGGAGAGGTCTGCAAGCTTTCCATCACCACCGGAAAGAGAAAGAAAAAGAAGGATCCGCGCTTCACAAGAAAATCAGGTCTTTCTGAGTGGAATAACATCGAGCGCTTCTTCAATATGCCGGCAGTAGAGGTCGATAATGCCGCTGTAGAATCCGAGCCCCTGGGAATCCAGCGAGACGGCGATCCCCTCCTCTTCAAAGGCGAATTGCCAGGAGCCGTTTCCGCCGGAGAGGTCTTCTTCAAAATGCATTCCCGCCACCAGCATGAAGGGAATGATCCGCACCCTGCGATAGCCGGCATCCCGGACTTCCATGACCACCGACCTCATGGAGGGATACCCGTCCTCCACCACGCCAACGAAAATTCCGGAATCGATCTTCTCCCGAAAAATGTGATTCAAGGCGACATAGCTGCACCAACTCGGGTGATCGGTGCCGTGGCCCACCAGGACCACCGCTTCATCCTCCGGGTCCCGAAAGGTTTCGCTCATCACCCGGACCGCTTCTTTGTAATCCTTGGGCTCACTCAACAGCGGCAGCCCCATGGAGGTGCGGATGCCGCAATCGGCCACTTCGTCCACCAGTCGGTAAAATTCATGGCCCCACATCAGGTGAAGGGATTGCACCACGGCCCATTCATGGCCCATCTCCTTCAGTCTGGTCAGAATCTGATGGGGGTGCTGCATGTTGGTGTTGTGGCGCTGCCTGGATTGATCCTTGACGATGCGCGAGGAAAAGGCCCAGTAAAGATCATGCCCGGAGAACCGGTCCTTGCAGACCTCGTTGATGAAGGAATAGGTATTCATGGCCCGGGTGGTCGTTCCGAAAGCGGCCATGACGATGGGAATGGTATGGGAGGTCATGATCGCTTTTTCAGCTCGGCGATATCTTCGGCATAGGTTTCGTAAAGATCTTCGAAAACCACCGGAATCTTTTCGTGGAATTCATCCAGAAGCGGCAGGATGATTTCTCGTATCTGCGGATGGGCCCGGCCGGAACATCTCAGCCCGATCACATGGCGCCATTCCCGCAAATTGGCGGTCATGATGATTTCGGTCTTGAGGCTGTTGGGCAGGACGCTGCGGGCCTCTTCGGGTTTTGCGCCGTCCGCCAGCAGTTTCATATACATCTTTTCGACGGTTTTCATGGCCGATTTCCAGTCCTGAAAGGCCTGGGAACCTTCGGGCCAGAACAGCGGCCGAATCACCGTGATTTCTCTGCCGAAGCGGTTTTTGGAATAGTTGGCGTAGCGGGTCGATTCCTGGCTGTAGGCCGCCAGTCGGTGGCGCACCAGTTCATGGGTCACACCCCGGTCGCAGATGAACCGCACGGTGATGTTCATGTGCTCGATTACGCTGTGATGGCCCGAGCGAATGATCTTGCCGATGAAATTCCGGGCCGAATCCTCGGTGATCAGATGCTCGCTCTTGTAGCAGGTGCGGCCGGCCAGTTCGATATTCTTGAGAATGGCCTCTGCTTCCGGCATGAAAAGGATTTCGTGAGAAGGCGGTATGATTTTCATGGACTGTATCCTTGTTCCGTCAATCCAGGCAGGTGACGCTGATATCTTCGATGACCCATCTGGGCCGGACTTTCTTGATCTCTTTTTTGCATTTGATGTCCTCCCGAATAGTGCGGGAGCCGGAGCCGCCCACATCCTCCACAATGGTCGTGACGGTCTGGATATGGCCGACCTGGTTGACCATCCTGAATTTCATCCGCAGCCGGTCGCAATCCTGGCCGAAGTTGATCCGTCCCCGAAGGCAGAGATCGTCCTCCTGCTGATGGCCGGAGGCGTCCACTTTGTATCCGTCCACCTCGAAGATGCCCCGGGAGATCTTTTTGGCTTTGGCATGGCATAAAAGGGGCAGGCCCATCAAAAAACAGACCGCCAGCCCGAGCATCACCGTCTTCCGTGCAAAGTTCCACCGCATGGTATAATCCTCAAACAATACATCCCGCAGAATCGCGGGATGGATGGATTGGTTTAAAACAAATCCCTTGGAAAAAATCAATCTTTTGTCAAAAGAAATTCCGACATGCCGATCCGAAGGCGCTTCGGGAGCCTCCTCCGGTTCGGTGGGTGCCGGATAAATCGGGCGCTTCAACGGCTTTGATCATCGTTTCGGCCAAGCCTGAATAAGGGAGGCCACCCCAGGATATTTTCCCGGGCCGGGAAGCTGTTTGAGCGAATGCGAGTTCTTGCCGGGCCGGGAAAATATCCTGGGGTGGCCGAAACGGTGATCATGGCCCCCTCAACCAATCCGGGTGGCGGCCTTGTATTCTTTCACCCGATTTTCCATCATCGGGATCAGATCGGGGTTTTCGATATTCTCTTCGATCAACCGTTCAAAGGCGCTGCCGATGACCACCCCGTCGGCGGCCCGGGCTACTGCGGAGACATGCTCGGCGGTGGAGATTCCGAATCCCACGCAGATGGGCAGATCGGTGACCGACCGCAGGGTCCGGGTGTGCCGTCCGACATCCCCGGTATCCAGGCCGGCGCTGCCGGTCACCCCGGTTTTGGAGACCAGGTAAAGAAATCCCGAGGCGGTTTCAGCAATCTTCCGCATCCGGTCGGCCGGAGTGGTGGGGGCGAAGAGGCGGATCAGATCCAGACCGTTTCCGGCCCAGCGGGAGGTCATTTCATCGGACTCCTCCGGCGGCAGGTCAACAATCAGGACGCCGTCCGCGCCCGCTTGAACCGCATCCCGGTAAAAGGCTTCGTTGCCGTAGGTCAAAATCGGATTGTAATAACTGAACAGGATGATCGGGATCTCGGTTCCCTTTCGGATCTCGGCGGTCATTTCCAGCACCCGCTTGAGATTGGCCCCCATTTTCAAAGCCCGGACGGAGGAGCGTTGAATCACCGGCCCGTCGGCGGTCGGGTCCGAAAAGGGGACCCCCAGTTCCAGAACATCCAGGCCGGCCTCGCACATCGCCTGAATCATCTGCAGGGAAATCTCCGGGTTCGGATCACCCGCGGTGACAAAACCCACCAGGGCCTTCTCCCCTTTCTCTTTCAAATTACCGAACATTTTTGGAATGCGTCTCATGGGTCTCCTTCACTCGGATGAATCAGATCGTCGATTCGCCCGCCTTGGCTTTTTCATAATCGGATAGGATGCTCAAGTCCTTGTCCCCTCTTCCGGACAGATTGACCAGGATGATGTCGCCTCCGGGCCGGTCCTTGGCTTCCATCATGGCCCGGGCCAGGGCATGGGAGCTCTCCAGGGCCGGAATGATCCCCTCCAGCTTGCAGAGGGTTTTGAAGGCATGAACGGCCTGGTCATCGTCGATCGATTCATACCGCACCCGCTTGAGGTCCTTGAGCAGG
>JBEPWQ010000388.1:0-3689 GCA_041642315.1 Desulfobacteraceae bacterium
CCAGGTGATTCGCACTATAAGTGCCGCTGCCGCCGACGGTAGCCGCTTGCGGGTTTTTCTTCGCGAAATCGATAAAATCCTGCAGCGTCGTAAATTCGCTCTCTTTCTGGACGATCAACGCGTTTGGAGTGAAATGAAACCACATGATCAGGTTGAACCCGTCGGTTTCATACCCTGCGTCTTTTCGCAGAATGGGCTGTCCGATAATATGGGGAATATTGACCCCGATGATTTCATATCCGGTTGGTTTGGCAGTGCGCTGGAATTCACTCCAGGCCACGGCACCCCCGCCGCCCGGTTTATGGGTGACGTTTACCGCCACTCCCAGGGCTTTTTCCAGAGGATCTTCCTGAAGCCGGGCGGTGATGTCGGATTCACCTCCTGGGTTGAAGGGAATAATATAGGTAATCGGATTTTCGGGAAATTCTGCAAATGAACTTACGGGAATCAACATCGTGACGATCAGGGCCGACAACAAAAAAACGATGACTTTCTTCATGATCAGACTCCTTTTCTTTCAAGTTTGCGTAAATGGACGGTCGCATACGACCTGCCCATGTTTACCGCTTCACGACGCCTCATCCCTGAATCCCGGGTGGTCAAAGGCTTCGTAATAGCTGAACAAAGACCGGCGAATTTCATGGATATGAAATTTCATTGCATCCGCCGCCGCTTCGGCGTTTCGTGCTTCGATATTGCGGAAAATTTTCCAATGTTCATCAATTGAAGACTGGGTCCGGTCCGGCATAATCCGGACTTTCTCGAGAATGAACTGTTCCATTAGGTTTCGAATATTTGAAAAAATATGCACCAAATAGCGGTTGTGGGTGGCTTCAGCGAGTCGAATGTGAAACCGCATATCCAGATAGCCGAAATCCTCCAACCGATCTTTGTCGTACATCGTCTGCATATCGGAGATGAGTTTTCCGAGGGCTTCAATCTCCTCGTCGTCGGCCTTTTCAACAACGATTTTCACGATGGCCGATTCGATCAACAATCGGCAGTCCAGAAGTTCCTCTGTTGCACTTCGGTCCGACATCAGCGGCGGCAACATCTGATCCGTATAGATGGCCGGCCAGGCTGATTTGATCACGGTACCCAGGCCGGGACGCTGCTCCACAGCACCGAGCAGGGTTAATGTGTGCAGGGCTTCACGAAGAGAGGGGCGGCTGACGCCGAGCTGTGCCGCAAATTCGTTCTGGTTTGGTAGTTTTTCGCCCTCTTTCAACTGACCGGATCGGATCATTTCTCGAATCGTCTCGAGAATATCTTCGGATAGTTTTCTTTTTTTGAGGGTGCTCATCGGCTTCCTGACGGATAATATGGATGATGAAAGTAAGATTGTCATATCATCTGACCAGAGAGACTGCAAGGAAGAAATCTCTTTGATAATCAGACTCAGGATTTTCAGAAGGCTTTCCCCCTTCCCCTCCCCCTCCCTTTTTGGTACTTTCCTGCATTCGGTCTTCTCATGCAGGCGCTTTTTTTTAACGAGGGGGTCGTGTCCTGCCGGGGCTAATTGCCGCTGACGTCTCTCTGAATCGCCAGAAAATGGGTAACCCGCCCTTCGTCGTTGCGAATGGGAGCGATTTTCCATTCCATCATGAAAGTCGATCCATCCTTTCGGTAATTCAAGGCCCGACCGTGAAACAGTTTGCCTTCGGCCAGATCCTGTTTCAACCGGCTCAGCACGTCCGGATCGGTTTCCGGGCCCTGAAGGATGGCGGGGGTTTTTCCGATGACCTCGGTCGGGGCATATCCGGTCAGTTGAGAAAATGCCGGATTGACATAGATGATGGGATACCCGAGCCCCGCCTCCGTGATCATGATGGCATTGAAGGATTGTTCCAGAGAGGCTTCAAAGAGACGTTTCATAATGGACTGGTAGTTTTTGTCATGCTGGAAAATGTCGGAAATGTTCATTTGTTCTTCCTTTCGGGATTGTGCTGACCGTTGTGCTGAGATATTATTTCGAATCCGACCCTCAAAGGCCGGGTCCGGCAGCTGATACCGGTTCGTGTTTCCCTATTTTTTCTTCGGCGGGGCATGGGTGGCGCCCCCCAGAAAGATTTCCGCGGCCTCGGCTTCGGTTTCCGACAGGGTCGGGTGGGGATGGATGGTATAGGCCACGTCCTCGGCCAGGGCCGCCATTTCCACCGCCAGCACCCCTTCGGATATCAACCCCTCCGCATGCCGCCCGACGATGCCTACGCCCAGAACCCGCTCCGAATCCGGATCGATAAGGAGCTTGGTCATGCCCTCCGGCACCCCCATGGTGACGGCCCGGCCCGAATATTTCCACGGAAACCGCTGCACCCGCACATTCCGGTTCTGCTGCTTGGCCTCGGTTTCGGTGAGCCCGCACCAGGCGATCTGAGGATCGGTATAGACCACCGCGGGAATGGCCACCGCATCAAAGGCGGATGCTTCGCCCGCGATCACCTCGGCGGCGATTTTTCCTTCCCGGCTTGCTTTGTGGGCCAGCATCATCCCGCCGATCACATCCCCGATGGCGAAAATCTGGGGATCCGCCGTCCGCATCTGATCGTCCACCAGAACAAAGCCCCGGTCGTCCACCTGGACGTTGGTGTTTTCCAGCCCCAGTTGTTGGCTGTTGGGGGACCGGCCGATGGCGATGAGCACCCGGTCGAAGGTCTGTTCGGAAATATCGGCGCCTCCTTCGAAGGAAACTGTAACGCCGCCCTCCCCTTCTTCCATTCGGCTCACCTTGGTTTTGAGATGCATCGCCTCGAATTCGGTGTCCAACCGCTTTTTCAGCGGTTTCACCAGATCCGGATCGACCCCGGGCAGGAGCTGGTCGGCCATTTCCACCACCTGGATGCGGGTGCCCAGGGAGGAGTAGACCATCCCCAACTCCAGCCCCACATAGCCGCCGCCCAGAACCAGCATCGATTCGGGAATCTCCGGCAGCCCCAGGGCCCCGGTGGAGTTCATCACCCGGCCGCCTTTTTTGATCTGAGCCCCGGGAAAGGGGATGGGCCGGGAGCCGGTAGCGATAATCGCCTGCTCGAAGGTGATGCCGCTCACCTCCGCATCCCGCAGCCGCAGCCGGTCGGAAGCGACGAATTCGGCCCGCCCCTGAATGTACTGCACCCCCCGCTGCTCGCACAGGGCCGCGAGCCCGCCGGAAAGCTTGTCCACCACCTGGTCTTTCCAGGCCCGAAGCGCTTTGAGATCGATCTTCGGCTTTTCATAGGTGATTCCCATGTCCCGGGCCCGGTCGGCATCGTGCATCACCTCCGACAGGTGCAGGTAGGTCTTGGAGGGGATGCACCCCCGGAAGAGGCAGACCCCGCCGGGCCGTCTGTCGGTGTCGATGAGGGTCACATCGAGCCCCAGATCGGCCGCCCGAAATGCCGCGGCGTATCCGCCCGGTCCGCCGCCGATGACCACCACCCCCGTTTCCTGTGTCAGTTCTCCCATTACCATCTCAATATCATCCTTTCTTTAGGTGGTTTCATCGCCTCAGACCATGGTCATCAGCAGTTCCTCGGGGTCTTCCAGGGCCGATTTGACCTGGTTGAGAAACCGGGCCGCATCGGCCCCGTCCAAAACCCGATGATCGATGGTGAGGACCACCGGCATCATCAGCCGGGTGACGATGTCGGACCGGCCCGATTTGCCATCCCGCACCACCGGCTGTTTCTGGGCGCTGCCCATGCCGAAGA
>JBEPWQ010000389.1:0-2300 GCA_041642315.1 Desulfobacteraceae bacterium
CAATATGAGTGTTTAATTTTTGAGCTCATTGAAAAGTTCATTCGCCGCTACCAAGGGAAACATGTTCTCTTCAGGGCCTCTCCTCCGATCCCGACCAAATCTTTTCACAAATATAATCATGATTGACGCGATCGGTGGTTCGCGATCGACCCCAAAAAAAGAACCCGGTTTTAAGACCCTGATTCCAAGGATCTTTCCGTTGTCCGTTGCGCTGGGTGCCCCGTACAGGCGATATACAGGTTTTCCAGGAATGGATTACCATTTTTCCCGTATATTTTTAATAAATGAGGCTGTTAAAGTCGATAATCAGACATACGGGTTCCTCCAAACATCAACCCCTCAAAACCGAAGGAGAAAAAAATGAAAGATGCGTTCAGCCGACGTGATATCGTGACAAAGGTTTTTCCCGCCGCAACGCTGGTGGGTATGGGCCTGGGCGGGGCCACCGCATTTGCAAAGGAACACAAGCCGGACGAATCCGAAAAAAAATGGCAAAAGAGCGTGGTCGGAAAAATGATGATGGAGGCATACGGAAACGGTCAATATCAGCTGCCGAAATTGCCGTACGGTTATGATGCGCTGGAACCGCACATCGACGCCCGGACCCTTCAAATCCATCATGACAAGCACCACCAGGGGTATGTCGACGGATTAAACAGCACCGTCAAAGCGCTTTCAGAGGCCGGCGGCGCGGGCGATGTCGATTCCGCCAAGCTGTACGGGTTGGAGCGGAATCTGAGTTTCAATGCCGGGGGACATGCCCTGCATACCCTCTTCTGGGCCACCATGGCGCCCGATGGAGGGGGAAAGCCCGAAGGAAAGATCGCGGAGGCCTTAAACAAAGGCTTCGGTTCATTTGACTCTTTTAAAGGTTATTTCACCAATGTGGCCACCAACATCAAGGGCAGCGGGTGGGCCGTGCTGGCCTATGAACCGATCGGAGATATGCTGGTCGTCTTCGGTGTTCACGACCACGACAGAAAACTGGGACCCAGCACCATGCCTCTGTTGACGGTGGATGTGTGGGAGCACGCCTACTATCTTAAATATCAGAACAAACGCGGGGAATTCGTCAAGGCCTGGTGGAACCTGGTGAACTGGCCTGCGGTGGATGAGGCCTATCTGTGGATGCGTTCACGGTTCAGGGGCAAACCTGAGAAGTAATGCTCAAGAAAAAGCCCGAGGCAAAGATCATTCGCCTCGGGCAACCGCTCGCCTGCCATATGGGGCCCGCCTATATTTCCCAAATATCCAATGTGACGTCTCCCTCATCTGGAATGAACAGACCGTTCATTCCGAATCGGTCCCTTAATTTTACGGCTTGGTCAGAACACAAACAGACTGCCCCAGATTGCCGTAACCGATCATTTCACGCCCATCATCATGTCTCACAGTTTCATGGAGTTTTATATGCGGTTTGTCTCCATCATGAACATGTAAAATTTCTGCCCTCATCGACAAAAGGCTTTTTAGCCATCAAGGCGGTGGTACACGCAAGTTCAAAATTTTTTTCAGCCGGAAGACCTTTCACTATCTTTTTCTCCAAATAATCGATCGGATTACCGATCAAATCCGCCACGGTCATTTTGAGAAATTCATTTTTTGCCTCCCCCTCCAAGCCGTTCAGCCAACTGTTCAAAAACCAACTCAGGGTCCAGATGGGCAACCCGCTGGCAATTATCTCCTGCTTCTCTATTTCCAGAAAATCCTCGAACAGGTTTTTTAAACCCTGCGCACTCATGTTGTAATAGTGATGAGGATAGCCATGAAGGGGTTGAAGGAAGGGGACCACACAATACAGCCTGGCACCGGGCTTCATGACGCGTGATATTTCAGATGCGCATTTAAAGGGATCTTTAACATGCTCCAACACCGAAAGAGAAAAAACGGCATCAAAAGCATTCTCGATAAAGGGAAGCTCTTCTCCGACCCCCAAAACATCCGTCGTGTCATAAGGAACAATTTCAAAATTAACCACGTTCTGATAGTATTCGGAGCGCTTTCCAGATCCACAATCCAGTATTAAGCCATTCGGATGCTCTTCAATCATGGATAAAGCAATTGGATCGTATTGATTGGATGAAACATTTTCCGTGCTGATGATATTGTATTTTTTTTGTAGTTCTTCATTCAAAAAATTAAAATTTTCATCCGTCTCCCTACAATGTAAATCCTCCCTGATAATCGCCCTTATTTTCTCGAGTTTTTCTTTTTTACCTTTCATCAGTATCCAATCTACGGAAGAGTAAAGTCTCAGAAGAAAATCGATTCATGTAATGCAGGGCATTTAGCCATCTAAC
>JBEPWQ010000389.1:2310-3658 GCA_041642315.1 Desulfobacteraceae bacterium
TCGCTTTTCCCGTTACATGAATGTAAATACCCGCTTATGCCATCGCCGCTAGGCGATGCTTTTTTTTGGATTTCGTCTCTTTTTCTGCAAATTTAGCCTGGACTTTCCTTCCATCCAGTTTCACGCCTTTTAAGGAGTGAAGCACTCTTTTGGCCACGCTCTTTTCGACATCAAAGAATGAAAACTCTCTTTTGAGTTCGATTCGACCGACTTTGCTGGAGGATATGCCCGAAGAATCGCAGACCAGACGGACGATGGCCCCTTCCTTGAGCTTGTCCAGGCGGCCGAGATTGATGAAAAACCGCTGGGTGTTCCCGGCGACGCGACGTTCGGCCTTATCCGCTTTGGTGATCCGTTTTTTGACCTTGGCGTTGATGTCTTCGGCACCCCGGTAATAATCGAGAAAGCGGTTGAATTCGACCGACACGAACCGGCGGATCAGTTCTTCCTTGCTGAGGCCGGAGAGCGTATCCAATACGGGCGGAAGATAGGGATCGATCTCTTCCGTATTCACATCCGTGGAAATAAACCGTTCCACCATGGCGTACAGCTGTTTTTCACAGACAGCCCGGCCGCTGGGAATTTTACGGTATTCGAAGCGGATGCCGCTCCGGGTTTCCAGTTCGGTCACCCGCCGGACCTCCCGCGTGTTGACCAGCACGATGGATTCTCCGGATTTGCCGGCCCGGGCCGTTCGGCCGCACCGGTGGGTATACCGTTCGGGTTCATCCGGCAGGTTGTAATTGATGACGTGGGTGATATCGTCCACATCCAGTCCCCGGGCGGCCACATCGGTCGCCACCAGCAGCTGCAGGGTTCGCTCTCTGAATTTTTTCATCACCTGGTCCCGCTGCATCTGGGAAAGGTCACCGTGCAGCGGTTCGGCATTGTAGCCGTCTTTCATCAGTTTGTCGGCCACTGTCTGGGTTTCGAGCCGAGTGCGGCAGAAAATGAGGCCGAAAATATCCGGGGTGTAATCGATCAGACGCTTGAGGGCCGCATACCGGTCCTTTTCTTTGACCACATAGCAGGCATGGGCGATGTTGTCGGCGGTCCGGTTGGGCGAACCGGCGCTGATGGTCACCGGCCGGGTCATATAGGTATCGGCGATTTTGGCGGCGGCATCCGGCATGGTGGCGGAAAACAGCCAGGTTCGTTTGTCGACCGGCGTCTCTTCCAGAATGGCATCGATATCCTCTTGAAATCCCATGTTGAGCATTTCATCGGCTTCATCCAGAATCGCATAGGCCACCGTATCCAATCTGACCGCCTTTCGGTGGATCAGATCCAGCAGGCGGCCGGGCGTGGCCACGATGATCTGGACCCCTTTTTTCACCTTCGTGATCTG
>JBEPWQ010000390.1:0-3656 GCA_041642315.1 Desulfobacteraceae bacterium
CTTGCCCTGCGCGTCCACGACCGTCATTCTGAAACCCGGCATCGATGTCCCCATGGAGCCCGGCTTGATCGGGGCTTGCAGCTCCGGCATGTGATGGTTGTTGACGGCCATACCCAGCTCGGTCTGACCAAAATGATCGTGGATGGGAATTCCCCACGCCTCTTTGGCCCAGCTGATCAGTTTCGGATTCAGCGGCTCACCGGCGCTCGACGCCACCCGAAGCGAAATCCTGGTTTTCTCGGCAAGTTCATCCCCTGCTGCCATAATCGCCCGGTATGCCGTCGGCGCGCCGGCAAAATTGGTGACCCGATATTTCTCGATTATCTTGTAGAAATCCTCCGGCTTGAACGCCGCATTGTAAAACAAAGTCCCCTTGCCCATCAACAGCGGCCCGATCAGATTGTAGTACAAACCATACGCCCACCCGGGATCCGCGAGGTTCCAGTACATATCCTCCTCGCGCAGATCCAGACCGAATTTCATGTAGGCCTCAAAAGAGGCCAGGGCCTTTACCGGTATTTCCACGCCCTTGGGGTTTCCCGTGGTCCCGGAAGTATACAATATGACCAGAAGGTCTTCGCCGCTGACGTTTACGGGGTCTTCCAGAGGGGTTGCCCGATTGACCTCATCCCAGAAACTGTAATCCCCGCTTTTCAGGCCTTCGCCTTGTGGATCTGTTATGGTTGCCACTTTAATCCCGGATACCGGGTCAGAAAGCTTGTGCCGGTGAGCAGTGTTTGTTATCACCAGTTTCGCCCCGGCATCACCCGTCCTGTGATTGATTGCATCGGGACCGAACGCGGTAAATAACGGGACATAAACAGCTCCCAGGCGCCATATACCCAATGCTGCAATGGCCAACTCCGGGCATTTGGGCAGCATTACCGCTACTCGGTCCCCCTTTTCAATCCCTGCTGATTTTAAGAAGCCGGCCATTTGGGCGGAAAGCATTCGCAGTTCATTATACGTAAATTTTAGACTTTCTCCGGCAGCGTCCTCGTAAAACAAGGCCACTTTCTCCGGAATACGGGCATGCCGGTCACACATAACGTATGCCGGAGAAACCGTTTCTCCTCCATACTCGTCAAGCCAGTTTGAAACTGCATCCTGGGGTGAAATACCTTTTGAAATAGCCATTGCGCTCAAGCCTCCACTTTTTGGATATCGTTAATTGATGTTTCCAACTATTTTCTTGCTGTCGAAGAAGCGGTTAAGAGATTTTTTCGACGGATTACCCCTTAAGAATAAATTCTTTAATGCTCCTGCGCCAGAAACGAAGAAATGAGCCACGCCCTTTGGGGCAACAGATGGGAATTCTATCGGCGGAAAAAGATCGGTTGGGGATCCGGGGACGCTTTCTTTACTTCGCTTTGCTCCCGAAGGCCAACTGCTTTACGATGATTTAGCTGAATGGTTACAACGCAGGAACGGTTTATTTCTCTTGCGTGCTCGATTTTATTGCGGAAATAAGAAATGACTGATTTCGATTTTCGAGTTGCATCGCTTGTTCAAGAGAGCCGGCGTCAATATTCAGGTTAATGGCCTCTTTGGTCATGCGGAGGCCCAAAGGATTTTTTGCAACCATTTTTCGGGCCATTTCATATGCCGTATTCATCAACTCCGCTTTTTCGACCATGCGACTGGTCAACCCCAATGCCATAGCCTCCGAGGCGGACATAAACTCACCCGTTAACAGAAACTCATGCGCCCTTCCGGCCCCGATCAGCCGGGGTAAAAAATAACTGCTCGCAAGATCCGCACCACCAAGTCCCAAATTTATATAGGCCGCGTTAAATCTCGCCTGAGGCGTGATAATACGAATATCGGCGGCCAGCGCAAAACTGAACCCGGCTCCTGCAGCAACACCATTTACAGCTGCGATTATCGGCTGCGGTATTCTTCGCATTTTGGCAATCAAAGCCGAAGCAATGCTCTGGTAATGGTATATCTGATCACAGGTCGCCTCGAAAAGTTTGGGAGCCGATTCCTTGATGTCCATTCCGGAACAAAAACCCTTTTCGCCTGCCCCCGTGAGAATTAAAACCCGCACGTTTCCGTTGTCCATCATTTCGTCCAACAGGCGATGAAGCGTTTCTATCATTGATTGGTTCACCGCATTGATAGTTTCCGGCCGATTTAGTGTTATCCGGCCGATATGATCATTTTCTTCGAAGAGTAATGATGTATTATTCAATGTTTATCCCTCCGGCAGGTTAAGTAGTGCCTGAACGAGAACCCTGTTTCATTTTTCAGAAATCCAGCTCGCCACATATCCCAAATCTCCGGGCACTAAAGAGGCATCCGGCTTTTCGATCTGCCATTTGCCATTTATTCCGGATTCGGCTGCGCCAATTTCGAAATGGCACATGGCAATTCCCATATCGATCCGCTGCAGGTCGGTTTTGAACATGCGTTCAAAGCCCCGTGTCCGTTCCATATAGAAATGGACCCTGTTTTCATCACGGACGAGGCGCCACGGTTGCTTGTTTACCGCCGATGGGGCAAGCCGGACCATTTCAAACGGAATGGCGAGATTTCCCATTTCATCCGGGGAGATCGGCTTTCCGGAAGCACCGTCAAAGAAAAGGGCCGATCCGGGCTTGCGGTTTTTGGATCCGGCGCTCAGATGAAACATCGTGTCCGCGATGCTTCTCCTGCCGGCCCGATATCCGAGGGGGCTGATGATCGGGAGCTGTTCGCCTGGCTCAAGCACCATTTTTTCCGAAAAAAGCGACCGGCTGAAGGTGGCCCCCATCCAGCAGGTGTCGAGTTCAAGACGGGTGGCGAACAGGATGATCTTTTCAAACAAATAACCGAAATCCTCCAGATCCATGGGACCCTGCCGGACGGCGCCGGCCAGAAATGTCCCAGCCCCCTTGATGACCCCGTAAGTTCCCGAAACTTTGCCGGGTCCGTCCGGGGTAAGGTCGATTATCCGGAACCGGGCTTCGGAACCGAAAGGCGGCCGACCCAATCCGGCAAAAAAGGAGCGGAGGCTCTCTATTTTTTCGGGTTCAACCGGTTGTGGCGAATACGTTCGCCAGGACCTTCTCGTTCGAATGCTTTGAATTAAATTACCGGACATACGCCACCCTCCTTGTTGTCCTCGTAATGATCCAACCCAGGGCAGGCACAGGGGCCTGTCCCTGCAATATGAAATTTATTTTACGATGCCATTAGAATTCATTATTATTTCAAGTGCAACCTAATTCAAACGGCATTGGTAAACGCGAAATGCATACCATCGAAACCCGTAAGGTCGTCAAGCGCTTCGGCAGGTTCACCGCTGTCGACGGTGTGAGCTTTCAGGTGGAAAACGGCGAGTTCTTTGGGCTGCTCGGACCCAACGGCGCGGGCAAAACCTCGGTCATCCGCATGATTTACGGCTTCTCGCCGATAACAAGCGGGGATCTGGACGTCTTCGGCATGGATATCCGGACCCATTGGCGCAAGATACGCTCGCGGCTGGGGGTCTGCCAGCAGGACAATACCCTTGATCCCGACCTGACCGTCGAACAAAATCTCCTGCTGTATGCCCGCTATTTTGAAGTCGACAGGCAAAGCGCGCGGGCGCGTGCCGAGGAGCAGCTCGAATTTTTCGCCCTGGCAAATAAACGTAACGCCAGGGTCATGGAACTCTCCGGCGGACTGGCCCG
>JBEPWQ010000391.1:0-3591 GCA_041642315.1 Desulfobacteraceae bacterium
ATATAGCCCCAGTAGGACCCTTCCTGGGGATCGAACTGGTGGATGGGCAGCAGCTCCACCGCGGTGATTCCGAGATCGGTCAGATAGGGAATCTTTTCCGTCAATCCGGCGAAAGTACCCCGCTTTTTCGGCGCCACACCGGAATTGGACCGGGCCGTGAATCCCTTGACATGGAGTTCATAGACGATCAGGTCATGTCCGTGCCGGGGCGGCGGGTCACCGGGCCAGTCAAACGGCTCCCGCCGGACCGGCAGCACCCCCAGCACCGCCTTTCCGTCGGTCGGTCCCGGCTGTTTGGCGGCGTCCCGATCAAATCCGGGCGGGAAGAAGACCGATCCGGCAAAAGGATCCAAGAGCACCTTTTCCGGATCGAACCGGTGGCCGGCCTCTCGATCGTAAGGGCCGGTAACCCGATAGGCATAAAGGGTCGCCCCCCGAAGCTGATTTTTCGGCACCAGGCAGTGCCAGATCAAACCGGTCTTATTGATCATGGGATTCAGTTCGTATTGATGCACCGGGTGTACGGTATCTTCTTCAGTGTACAGGAGCAGAGTGATTTCTTCGGCAAAGCGCGAATAGAGCCCGAAATTATAGGCTTTTTCCGCTTCCACCCAGGTGGCGCCCAGGGGCCACGGGGCGCCCTCGACTTTTTTCCATTCATCATTGATGTGTATCTGATTTCCAATTTCTTCCATTCGCGGGCTTCCAGTTCGTCTGCTTCGGATTCTGAAAACAGGGACGATGAAGGGAAAGGTATCCCTTGTTTTCTTAAAGAAATGGTAAAATTAGCAGAATTCCGAAGGTCAGGCAATAAGGGATTTTTTGTACATTCGCATAAAAAGACGTAATCCGGACCGGGAAATCGGCCGGGCGCCCGCATGAAAGGCAAGGGGGAATACACGAGATGCCCTATGGCGCCCGCGGAAAAACTGTGGTAAATATTCTCGGCCACGGCACTTGGAAGGAGAGTGGAACAGATGAAACCCGCACCGGTACGGGTTGGGAATTCGGACGCTTGAGGAGTCAGGAAATGATCGAGTGGATAGCAGACTGGGCCCAGGCCCATGAAACCTTGCTGTGGATATCGGCTGGTGTTTCATTTCTCATTTTTGTCCTCAGCCTGATCGGGCTGCCCATTATCATTATTAAAATGCCTCGGGATTATATCTCTTCACCCGACACCTCCATTCGGAGTTTCAAACATGGGTCCGCCTGGGACCGCACCTATCTGGTGGGTAAAAACATCATTGCGGTTCTGTTGATTTTCGCGGGGTTTGCCATGCTGCTGTTGCCGGGGCAGGGATTGCTGACCCTGGTGATCGGATTGTCGATGCTCAATTTTCCCCGAAAACGGGTGTTGATCAAGAAGATCCTGGCCCATAAAAAAGTATTGGGTACCGCCAATTGGTTGCGTGAAAAGGGGGGGAAACCGCCGCTTGAAGCACCGGCTTGATTCCCGATTTCATCAGAATCGGAGTGCGGCGAAAAAACGGCTGCTGATTCATTTTCTTAACGCAGGTGGTGTTTTTCTTTTCGGCGAATGATTATTTCGGCGTGCCGATAAGGTCTTTCAATGTGCAGGGTTTGGCCGGAATTCGAGGGGTGAACCCATCCCGGCAGGGAGATTTCACCTCCGTCCGGTCCAGCAGGTTCCATAATAATTCATTGATGATCTGCCCGCAGAACCGTCCCTGACACTGGCCCATGCCGGTGCGGGTTCGCCGTTTGAGGTCGTGGATGTCCCGTGCCCCTGCATCCACCGCCTGTCGGAGTTCTTTCATCCGCACCTCTTCGCACCGGCAGATGATGGTCTCATTCGGGATGAGATCGAGCAGGCCGGAAGGGGGGGCGGAGAGTCTGTCCAGGACGCGGCCGAACCGGTTCGCCCTTTTCAGCTGTTGACAAAGGGCGGATATGCCGCCGTCGGCTTCAGTTCCAAACCCCGCCTGCCGGGCAGCGCCGGCGCCTGCGAGTTTCCCCTCCAGTGCTGCTGCCGCGTACCCTTTCACCGTTCCTCCGTCGCCGGCCAGAAAAACCCCCGCGAGCGAGGATTCCATTCGGTCGTTTCGAAGGATACGCCGGTATTCGGAGGCATGGTCATACACCTCCCGGCATCCGCAGATCCGGGCCAGATCGGTACAGGGAATCAGTCCGTACCCGACCGCCACGACGTCGGCGGCAATATCGGATTCGGTTCCCGGAACCGGACGGCCCTTTTCGTTGAGACGGATGATCCGCACCGATTTCACCCGATCATTCCCCTCCGCCCAGCAGACGGCCGCACCGGAATAGACCGGTACCTGATTTCGAATAATCTGTTTCAGATAATAAAATCCCTGAAACAGCTTCCATCCGTCGATGCCTGCGGCAATGGCGGAAGCGTGCCGAAGGAGCTGCCGGTAGGGTATGGTCTGGACCAGGGCCGCGATTCGGCCTCCGGCCCGAATCAGGTTATGGGCGAGCACCGGCAGCAGCGGGCCGCTCCCGGCGACGACATACCGTTTTCCCGGAAGCACTCTGTGTTTGACAAAGCTGTTGAGTCCGCCGAGGGGAAATACCCCGGGCAGGGTCCATCCCGGAAAGGGCCGGACCCGCTCCATTGCCCCGGTGGCGATGATCAATCGTTTTGCTTTGAGTTGTCTTGTGAGGACGGAAGCGCCTCCCACCGGTGACAATTCGAGGGTTCGGCCGTCCTGAATGTGCCACACCTGGTGGCGGAGAATGGGGGTGATTCGGTCCGGATATCGGCGAAGATCGGTCATCAGCCGATCGGAGAATCGCTTTTCACGGCTCTCGATCCATGAGAGGGGAGAGCCGTGGGGCGCTGACTTCAGCACCTTTCCCCCGAGTTCCGCGGATTCCTCCACCAGGGCCACCGAGGCCCCCCGCCGGGCCGCCTCCGCAGCTGCGGCCATTCCGGCCGGCCCTCCCCCGATGATCGCTATATCAACAGTCTTCATCCGGCACCTCGATTTCCGCATCATCTTGCATCTCCACCCGCATGCCGGGGCGGGAGGATGCCATGCAGGCCCGGGAATTTGGACGACCGTTGATGATCATGCGGCATTCGAAACAGACCCCCATATTGCAGAATGGTCCTCTGGGTTCCCCGCCTCGGGTGCGGCGAAAAGTGTCGATGCCGTTTTCCAGCAGCGTTTCGGCTACGCTCTGGCCTTCCCTGGCGGGAACCGGGCGACCATCGAAAAGAATGGTAAATGGAGATTCAGTGGTCATCAGGGGCTTCCGAATCAAACCGGCTCAGGCGCAGCGGTTCCATTTCGATATCGGGGGTTTCGCCGGCGACCATCTGAGCCGTCAGTTTGCCGGTGATGAGGCTCAGGGTGATGCCGTTGCCTTCATGGCCGGCGGCCACAAAAAAGCCGTCCACCGGGGTGGGGGAGATGATGGGAAAATGGTCCGGGGTGTAGGGCCGAAGCCCGGCATAGGTTCGGATCAGGCGGGCCCGGGCAAGGGCCGGATAGAATCGGAACGCCCGCTCCGCAATGGCGCGAATTACGGTCGGGTCGGTGGCGGTGTCGAACCCGGTAAACCGGCGGCTGCTGCCGATCAGGAAATTGCCCGCGCCGGTGG
>JBEPWQ010000392.1:0-3588 GCA_041642315.1 Desulfobacteraceae bacterium
TTTTTTTATCCAAATTTCCTTCTTCGGCCAGTATTTCCAGATGGATCCGGGAGCCCGCCAGAAGCTGCTGGAGGTCGTCATGGAGCAGTTGGGCCAGGCGGCGTCGCTCGCGCTGTTCGGCCAGGGTCAGTTCGCTGGTCAGTCGGGCGAGCTGGGTTGCCCGATGTTCCAGTTCCCTTTCGTAACGTTTGTGATCGGTAATGTCGACCAGGGCCATTCGCCAATGGGTGAATCCGTCAGCCGGATTCCGTTTTGACACGGCCTGTAATCGAATCTCGACGCGCGTGCCGTCCGGACGGACCAGCTGCAGTTCGCAGGGGGCGGCCGTATTCGGTCCCGCGATGTCCCTCAGGTAGGAAAAATAGGCCACTTGATGTGAGCGAAATATCCGGGAGGAAAACATACGACCGACCAGGGAGTTTTCACCGGCGTCCAGCATTTGTGCTGCCGCCAGATTGTACCGTTGAATAAGGCCGTTTCGGTCGACGGTCACGAAACCGACCGGTGCGGTATCATAGAGGTCGAAATACTCGTTTCGGGCAGCTTCCAGATCTTTTGCCGCATGCCGGAGTTCTTCGTTCTGGAGCGTCAGTTCCACCTGGTAGACCTCCAGCTCGTAAATGAGACGAACCAAGTCCTGTTCATCGGTATCGACCGCCACCGGGTCCCGGCTTGTGATGATCTGCTCCGCCTGTTGCCGCAGTGTTTTAAAATCAACTGCCTTTCTGTCGCGATGGGTCATATGGCCTCTTAATAGGTGGGTAAACTTTTTGATTTTTCACTGTATTCCTCCAGTTTGGCCTGGGCTGCTTTCTGCGCATCGATATTGATGAACGTCATCGCCACCCCTTCAATCGTGTTTTTCTCCGTGCGATGGACGATGATGCGCATTCGGTACCAGTGCCCGTCCCGGGTAACCACCTCTTCCTCGTACGGGGTCAGGTCCCTGAGGGTCCGGCGGATGGTTTCGGTCAGGCGGTCGAATGCCAGGTTGTGGGAGATGTGCTCGATGGGACGCCCCACATCCTTTTCGATGAGATTGATCAACCGGGTCGCCTCAAGGGTAAACCGCCGGACCATCAGGTCGTTGTCCAGAAAAACGATGGCAACCCCGGTACTGTTGAGCACCTCCGTGATCTTGCTGTATGCTTCTTCGACTTCCACGATTTTGTTGTGCAGTTCGCTGTTGACCATGGAAAGCTCTTCATTCAACGACTCGAGTTCTTCCCGTGACGATTCGAGCTCCTCGTTGGTGCTCTGGAGTTCCTCGTTGGAAGAATGCATCTCTTCATTGGCGGATTTAAGCTCCTCGTTGGAGGTCTCCAGTGCGTCGAATGTGCTTCGGTAATTGTGCAGGAGGGTGTCGAGTTCGACTTCCAGTTCGTTGACCCGCTTTCCGTCTGCCCCTGTTTTCGGATCATTCCGACCGGGCAGGTTTTTCTTCCCGGTGCCGGCTTCCTCTTCGGGATAATGAACCTCCTCGAAAAGGACCATGAAACGATCAGGTTGCGAGGGGGAGTGCAGGGGTTTGACCGTCAGGTCGACATGGGTGAAATCCCCGTTTGTTTTTACCCACAGCCCGGGTTTCCGGACTGCTGTCCGGGTTTCGCCGGCCTGGCGCAGGGCGGCGGCAAGTTCGGGGCGAAGGCCTTCCCGGACCGTGTCGACAAGCCGTATGCTCGGTTTTCCCGGGGCATGCTCCAGGTATTTGCCGGTGCGCCCGTGGATATAGACGATATTTCCGATCGGATCGACGACCACGCATGGCGGGGTATGGTGATCGAGCAGGGTCCGTTCCACGGCATTTTCAATCCCGTCTTGCACTGCGGGAAGGCGTTCGGTGCGAGCCGTTTCGAACCGATCTGTCCGTCTTCTTCCGGAGGGGAACTGGAATTTGGATTGAAGGCGGTTCCTGGCGTCCACCTTTTTGTAAAGACCGAATTTTTTATGGATCGGCTCGAAGAGTTCGGCAAAATGGCCGGTGCTCTCCGAGGTACCGAGAAACAGGATGCCGCCGGGTTTTAGATTGTAATGGAACAGCGGGATCGCCTTGGCTTGTGCCGCAGATTCGAGGTAGATCAGCAGGTTTCGGCAGACCAGCAGGTTCAGGTTCATGAACGGCGGGTCCCTCAAGATGTTTTGTTCGGCAAATATCACCGGCTCCCGGAGTTCTTTTTTTACCCGGAAATGGTTTCCCTGCGGTGTGAAAAACCGTTCGAGGCGTTCGGGGCTGACATCTGTTGCGATATTTTTCAGATAAATTCCCAGGCGGGCTTTTTCGATGGCGGTCGGATTGATGTCGGTGGCGAAAATCTGAAGCTCGCGCTTGATGTTGACGGCTTCCATGCATTCGATGAGAAGAATGGCCATCGAGTAGGCTTCCTCCCCGGTAGCGCACCCCGGCATCCAGACCCGGAAGCGGTCCTCGCTGCCGGTGCGGAATAAAAGGTCCGGTAGCACGTTTTCTTTTAAAAAATCAAACACCTCCGGATCACGGAAAAAATTGGTGACACCGATGAGCAGGTCCTGGAACAGGGCATGGGCCTCACGGGGCGTCCGGTGAAGGAAGTGCAGGTAATCGGATATCGTGAGGCAGCGGTTGACGCTCATGCGCCGTTCAACACGCCGGACCAGGGTGCTTTTCTTGTAAAGCGAGAAATCATGTCGGGTCTGTTTGTCGAGAAACGCGATTATCCTGTTTAAAATTTCGGGATCTTCCTCGCTTTTTTTACTCCGGATGACCGAGGGATGCCGAAAGTAGTCGATCAGGCGTCCGGGCATCTCTGACGGTTCGAGCACATAGTCGATAAGACCTGTATCGATGGCGCTGCCGGGCATTCCCGGGTGCCGGGCCGAAACTTTGCTCTGGGCGATCACCACCCCGGCTTCCTCCTTGATCCGCCGGACGCCTCCGGTGCCGTCGCTGCCGGTACCGGACAGGATGATACACCCGGCCGCCTCGCCGCGATCCGTGGCCAGGGATCTCAGGAAGATGTCAATCGGCATATGGAGCTCGGTTTTGCTTGCACGGGCCTGCAGCCGGATAATGCCGTTCTCGATGGTCGCATCCCGGTTCGAGGGGGGGACGTAAACGGTGTCCGGCGCGAGTGGCATGCCGTCTTCCAGGAGAACGACCGCGGCTTTGGATTTTTTCCTCAGGAGATTCGGGAGCATGGTGGTGTAATCCGGGTGGGTGTGGACGATCGCTACATAAGCGATGCCGCTTTTTTCCGGCAGTGCGGCGACGAAGGTTTTGAGTGCTTCCAGGCCGCCGGCGGATGCACCGATGCCGATGATGGGAAAGCCGGCTTGTTTGGTGGCGCTCCGGATGTTTTCATCGTTTTGCTCCAGGCCGTCCGGCTGCCCCTCCCTGGGCTGCTGGCCGGCAACGGCGTCCGGCGCCCGGGACGATTCCTCCCGCCGGGTCCACGCTTCTTCCTGTTCGGCGTTTTGCTGTTGTGGATGCAGCTGTTCCGGTTTCTGAAGCGCGGTCGGCTTTTTATCCGGTTCGGAGGATCGATCCGTTCTGCTGTTTTTGTCCCCATCGGTCATGCAAATATACTCATGTAAAACTTTGGGTTGCCATCA
>JBEPWQ010000393.1:0-3586 GCA_041642315.1 Desulfobacteraceae bacterium
CCTCTTCCCGGCGAACCGACCCGAGAACCAGAAAGGGCTTATGCAAAGGAAACCTCTCTTCAAAAGGGATTGGAGGCTTCGGCGCATCGATGTTGAGGCGGTCGAACTTGATATTGTTCATCACGGCCACCTCGGCTCCCGGAAAAACGGACCCGAACCGTCCGGCATCGGTTTCCGAGACGGCCAGAATTCGATCCGGGCCGAGATGATGCCAGAGAGCGGGCCATCTCCGATACCCGGTAACGCTTTTGACCGACATGCGTCCGTTGACGACCATGGACGGGATTCGTTTGCGCTTCAGGGCGAAGAGAAGCCCGGGCCAGAGTTCAGTCTCCAGCAGAACCACCAGGCCGGGCTGAACCTCCTCCAGTGTTCGCGCCATCAGGGAGGGTCGATCAAAAGGAAAATAACGCACCTGCATGCCGACCATGGGATTCCGGATTCGAATCGCCTCCTTTGCCTGATTCAGCACCTCGATTCCCTGCCGGGTATTGGCGGTCGTCAGCACCCGAATCGGACGGAAGGGCTTCAGTCGGTTCAGGAGTTCCCAGCTCAGATACGATTCCCCTACCGAGGCCGACTGAATCCAGAGGTCCGCAGAATCGGGAACGGTCTGCAGGACCCGCTGGGGGTACCCCTCCGAAATTCGGGTATGGCGCCGCAGCCATGGCATGGCCAACCGCCATATCCCTTCATATACTTGAAAAAAGATGCCCAGAAACCCGGGGAATCGAGGATCGGTGCTCATTCCGTACCCATCAGTGTAAACAATGCAAAACTCATAAAAACGACATTGGCGGTCCAGGCGGCCATCACCGGCGGCAGCATTCCGCCGTAGCCCAGTGAAAGACAAAAGCTGTAAAAAATCCAATACAGAAAGGCGACTCCGATGCCGTAGGCGATGACCACCGGCAGCCCTTCTCTCACCCGGCCGCCGGCGGCAATGCCGATGCCGAGAACACTCAGGATCAGACAGACAAACGGAAAGGCGATTTTGGCGTAAAGATCCACCCGATAGGGGGTGGCATCATACCCTTCGGCCTCCACCCGCCGGACGTATTTTTGCAACTCCCGATACCCCATCTCTTCGGATTTCTTGACCACGATCTCCAGGCTTTCCGGCGTAAAGCTCATGGATTCCATCCGTTCGTCATAAGAATTGACCGAATAGGTGCCGTCCGGAAGGAGAACCTGCTCCAGAAGATCGTGGAAGACCCAGGTCTCTCCGCCTTGAAAGACGCCCTGCCTTGCATCCAACCGCCTGGACAGCCGAAATGCATCGTCGAAATAGAACAGGGAAATGCCGTGAACGATCCCCCGGGTCTTGTCATAATAGCGGATGTGGTTGATCCGGCGATTGTCTTTGAGCCAGATGTTTTTTTCCCTTGAAATGACGGCTGATTTCTGCCGAACCTCCTGAAGCCAGATCCGGTTGGCATTGGCCGATGTCACCGGCACCACCGTTTCGGAAAACAGAAACAAAAAACCGGTGGACAGAATACCGATCCATATCACCGGCCGCAGCAGGTACCGAATGGATATGCCGCTGCTCTTGAGCGTGATCAGTTCATTGCTTTTGGCCATCAGGCCGAAGGTGATCAGTACCGCAAGCAGAATCGCCACCGGCAGGATCTGAGCGATGATCAGCGGGATTTTATACCCCAGGTAGACCAGGGCTCTGCCGACCGGCAGGTTCTCCCCCAGAAAATTATCTATTCTCTCAAAGAAATCGACCACCAGGTAAATCCCGACCACCGTCACCAAAACGATGCCGATGTATTTGAGGATTTCCCGGCCGACATATCGGTGAATGACAGGCATGCGGGGATAAAGAGCGATTCCTAGTTGGATTTGGCGGCAGCCGGCGTTTGCCGCCCGGAGAGCGAACGGTCGGTCTCCGGATCATTGCTGAACTGCATTTGATAGAGTTTGAAGTATTCTCCCCTGCGGGAGAGGAGCGTCCGGTGGGTGCCCTCCTCGACCACCTTCCCGGCCGTCAACACCATGATCCGGTCGGCCACGCTGATGGTGGAGAGGCGATGGGCGATGACGAAGGTGGTCCGGCCCCGCATCAGATTCTCCAATGCTCTTTGTACCAGCATCTCCGATTCGGTATCCAGGGCGGAAGTGGCTTCATCCAGGATCAGAATGGGGGCGTCCTTGAGCAGGGCTCGGGCGATGCAGATCCGCTGTTTCTGTCCGCCGGAAAGCCGGTTGCCCAGCTCTCCGATTCGGGTATCGAAGCCTCGCGGCAGATGCTGAATAAAATCGAAGGCGTAGGCCGCCTTGGCCGCGGCGATCACCTCTTCTTCCGCGGCGTCCGGCTTTCCGTAGGCGATATTGTACCGAACCGAGTTGTCAAACAGGATGGTGTCCTGAGTGACGATGGCGATTTGCCGGCGAAGGGAGGCCACGGAGGCCCGGCGGATGTCGATCTGGTCGATCAGTATCCGCCCCTGGCTTACGTCATAGAACCGGGGGATGAGGTTGACCAGGGATGTTTTGCCGCCGCCGCTCATGCCCACCAGCGCCAGGACTTCGCCCGGGGCCGCATCCAGGTTGATTCCTTCCAGGGCGCAGGTCTCCTCACCGTCATACCTCAAGAAGACATTCTCAAACCGAACATGGTGGGGTCGATTGCGGAATTCGACGGGAGTCGGCGGATCCTGAATATCCGATTCCCGCTCGAGAATGTCGAATACCCGGTCGGTGGCCGCCAGCCCCTGCTGGATTTTGTTGTTCACCTTGCTCAGCTTTTTGACCGGATCATACAACATCAAAACCGCGGTCATAAAAGAGAAGAAGGTGCCGGGAGTGGAGGTTCCGCTGATCACCCGGGAACCGCCGTACCAGATGATGAAGGCGATTCCGATGCCGGCCAGAAACTCCATCACCGGGGAGGAGAGGGCATTGGCCACCACCCCCTTCATCTCCAGCCGGAATAGATCGTGGGTTTTCTGAGCGAACCGCATTTTTTCATCATTCTCTCTGCCGAAGGCCTTGACGATCTTGTTTCCGGAGAGGGTCTCATGGAGAAAAGAACTCATTTCCGCCATGGCCAGCTGGCATCCGGTGCTGACCCGCCGCACCCGGCGGCCGAACTCCACAATGGGATAAAATGCCAGCGGAAGAATCAGAAAGGCGAAGGCGGCCATTTTCCAGTCCCGATAGAAAATCACCCCGGTCAGACCCGCGATGGTGAAGGCGTCCCGCAGCATGCTGGTGACCGAGGTGGAGACCATCGATTTGATGATGTTGACGTCGTTGGTGATCCGGGACATCAGCACACCGGTGCGCTCCTTCTGGAAAAAGGCCAGGTCCAGATCCTGTATGTGGTTGTACAGCATGTTCCGGAGACGACGGATGATCCCCTCCCCCACATAGTTCATGAGGTATTCCTGGCCGTAGGTGGCCGCCCCTCGGAGAAAATAGATGAGAATGACGACCAATGGAATCAGGGTCAGCATACCCCGATCTTTGTTGAAAAAGATGTCGTCCAGAACCGGCTTGACCAGAAAGGCGGTGGCCGAGGTGGTGGCCGCGATGACCAGCATACAGCCCATGGCGGCGAAAAGCCGGGTCCAGT
>JBEPWQ010000394.1:0-2317 GCA_041642315.1 Desulfobacteraceae bacterium
GAACATCTTGCCCAGGTTGAGCCGAGCCTGTCGGATCAGCTGCGGGTATTCGATGCAGAATTCGTCCACCGCCCGGTCGAATCGCCCAGGCGATCCAGTCGTCGAGGTCGGGCTCCAGGTCTATGATGGAGTTGAACCTGGATTTGACCGGCTCCAGGACTCCGGAGGCGCCGGCCTTTTTCTGTTTGCGGTTGGTCGCCGCAATAAAGACGACGTGATCGCGGACCATGTGCCATAAAACAAGGCGCCGCCGCCGATGTTTCTGCAATCCGGGACGTACCTTAAGTTTAGCCCCTAAAGTGGTTTATTTATTCTTCTCAAGCCCGGGAAAGAACGGGCAGGTAGGTGTGGGTCTTTTTTGCTCGGCGGATATGGTTCATCTATGAAGGAAACAAGTCCAGAGGAAAACGGTGTCACGACGATATGTTCCCCGCACTTGCCTTACAAGCAGATTTGAATTGGCGCTACTCTATGAATTCCAAAAAGAATCCAAAATGGAAAATAGAACAAAAATAGTGCTGTTTAGAATTGGCGATCCTTATCGGTTCTATTTTTAAACACTCTTCTTTCCTCCTTTGGATTCCCAGGCCTTTTTCAGAATTTCCCCGGGATCAAACCCGCCTTTTTTCAGCAGCATGGCATACTCTTTCAACTTTTTATCCTCATATACGTTAAGCGTTTCCAGATAATCTCTTTCGGCTTCACTCAGTTCCAGGGTCTTTTTCAGTTCTGCCACCTCCACAATTCCACCTCCAATGAATAGAGATAGATGTTCTTTTGTAAGCGCTCGCTGGTGCTTGTCGAAGTGGAAATACTCGCTGATTCGGTTATTGGGGATCCCTGTGGCGTCGGAAATTTCAAGATACGTCCGCCCCTCTAGCTTGTTCAAGTAATGCAATTTCCGTCCGACGAGGGCTGTAATTTTTTGGAGCAAATCCCTTTTTTGTTTTTTCCGCAACCCGGATTTTTGCATCTTAACGAAATCCTCCTGTCTTTTTAGGTCTTTTTTGATAAAAATGACCGAAGCCTAAGCCGAAAGAATGCATGCTTTCTTTGTGTACTGGAAGGGATTTGAAAGTCAATTAAGTTTCCCGATTGTTTTCCCATTAAATTTCCTGTTGAAAAATAAAGGTCTTTTCCGAAGCCAACCGGGTGCGAATCGAACCCGCTCTGGTGTTCAGCCAAAACATTTTACTTTTGACTTCCGCCTCTTTTTCTGGTGAAATCAATCTTATGGAAAGTTTCGAAGAGGCATTCAGAAAAGGCGTCAAGAACCCGCATGATGCGGCATTCAAGTCGGCATTTGAAAAGCGAGAACTGGCCAGAAGCTTTTTCCGGCACTATTTTCCTCAACAGATCGTCCGCCAAATTGACTTTCGATACCTGAAGTTCGCCAACCGCAGTTATGTGGATGAAAAACTGAGGGACAGGCACTCCGATATCGTTTATCAGACCAGGATCAGAGGCAAAACAGGGTTCCTGTATCTTCTGTTCGAGCATCAGAGCACCCCCGATTTCTGGATGATCTTCCGTCTGCTGTGCTATATGACCAATCTCTGGCGGGAGTTCATCGATCAGAATTCAGGGCTGAAACAGCTTCCGGTGATCCTGCCGGCGGTGCTGTACCACGGCAAACGGAAATGGAACTGCCCGCGTTCTCTTGCGGACATCATGGAAACGGGAGAAGGGCTGGAGCGGTATATTCCCCATTTCACCTATGATCTGTATGATCTCGGGGATTACGAAGATGAACGGCTTCTGTTGGGAGAGGCCATGGCGCTCGGCGTGGTGCTGTATCTGATGAAGCATATCTTCGATGAGGATTTCGGCGGGCATCTCGAATCCGCCATCACCTATCTGGACAAGATACACAGGCAGGAAACGCAGCTTGAATTCCTGGAATGGATTCTGCGGTATACCTACCATGCCAGAGAAGACGATCTGAATGAGAATATTGATCGTGGGCTGAATGCCCTGGGCAATGAAAAAGCAAGGAGGACGGCCATGACAATCGCGGAAAGATTGCGCCAGGAGGGGAGGCAAGAAGGGAGATTGGAAGGGAGATTGGAAGGTTTTCAGAGCGGCCAGTCTCAGCTTATTTTGAAGCAGCTGAAAAAGCGCTTCGGTTATCTGTCTCCTGCTCTTGAGAAAAAACTGAACGAATCCGGGGTGGATGTTCTGGATCGATTCGGTGAATCCATTTTTGATTTTGAAAGCCTGAAAGATGCGGAAAAATGGTGGGAGGATTTTGAGAAAGGGGGGAATGCCTGAATGCACGATTTGGCGGGTTACCGCCTTGGAGCGTAAGGGTTTTTCA
>JBEPWQ010000394.1:2417-3580 GCA_041642315.1 Desulfobacteraceae bacterium
AGCCGGGCGGAGATACAAACAGAGAAGGCTTCCCGGAGGATTTTCCGGAAAGCCTGATTTTACTGGTGCCTAGGGCGAGAATCGAACTCGCACGGGGACAAGCCCCAAGGGATTTTAAGTCCCTTGCGTCTACCTATTCCGCCACCCAGGCAGTCTGGAATTGCGATCCCCTATAGTCCAAATCAGAGGAGAATTCAAGGGAAAACCGTTTTCATTCGGACACCGGAAGCCGATCGAATTCGCTCCCGAATGGCGCCATTCGCCGATCATGAATTTTTCAGCGACAGAAAACACCGGGTGCCCAGGGTTTTTTGAATTTCATTTCTGACCTGAAGCGCCTTTTCCCGGTCGCTGAAAGGGCCGATCAGGACCCTGTGCCAGACCCCTCGCTCGTCGTTGTTCTGGCGAATGAAAGCGGGATATCCCCGGTCTTTCAGAAAATTCCTGAACTGCAAAGCCCGGTCCGGTTCGAAAAAGGCGCCGGCCTGGAGTTCGTATTTCCGTTCTGCCGTGTTTGCGCCTCCTGAGCCGGGGGTCGGCAGACCGGCCGCCAGTTCCCGGGCCAGTTCATCCACCGCCGTGACCTTGGTTGCGTCCCGGAGGTTCCATCCGGACCGCAGGGTAATCATGGGGATGTCCAACAGCGACAGCGGCACGCCGCCTTCATGGTCCCGGGCGGTGTAACGGTCGGACCAGATTTTCCGGCCGGTGCGGGTGTCCCAGACGTGGATGGCGGCCCCGACGCTCATGGTGGAATAGATCCCTGCGAAGATCCGCTGGAATTCGAACACCGAACCGAAGATCACCGCATCACACCCCAGTATGCGCCCCAGCTTTCGCACCGGCACCTTGGCCAGAGCGGTCTGGTCATAAATCCCGAATTGGTGAAGCCGTCCATTCACCGTGCTCAGTTCGACATCCCGGTAGGGCAGGGCACTCAGGTGGCTGTAGAAATTGACCCGGACCATGTCTTCGATGCGCTCGTCGGTATCCGTCAGGTTCACGAACGGAAGCACCGCCACGGATCGGGGAAAATCTCCGTATTGCACCGCTGTGTCGAGCAGCTGGCAGTCGTCCGGCGGCTGGGTATTGGCGCACCCGGTCAGGAGGAGAACCGCCGAAATCAAAACGACGAAGGCGATCCGGGCGGCATCCGCTGGTAA
>JBEPWQ010000395.1:0-3567 GCA_041642315.1 Desulfobacteraceae bacterium
GGCCGACGGCGGCTGTGCCGCCGCCGGCCGAAAAGGGATGAATTCAGGTTCTATTGGGTTTCGGTTTGCTCACCGGTCTGTTCTTGGTTCCTCAGCCATCCTCGGGCCTGTCCCAGTCTCTGTTCCGGATCGAACTCGGGCATATTTTCGAGTTCATTCTCTGTTCCCGGATACATGACATAATAGGGGCCCGCATTCTCCAGCTGATCGAACGGTACCGCGACCCTTTTGTCGCCGATCCCCAGAAAACCGCCGACATCCATCACAACATGACTGATACGACCCCGCCGGTCGACGATCAGGTTTTCCACGCTTCCGACGGTTTCACCGCCTTGGGTCCGCACGATCGCGTCAATCAGTCTCTCCATCGGAATCTCACCGGGTTGCATGCGAGATCGGCTGTACCGTTGGTCGGTATCGCCCTGACCTCTCTGCTCCATATATCGGCCCTGATCCCAACGTTGTTCCTGCTGCCTCATGCTTCTTTCATCCCGGCCTCTCTGATCCATGTAAGGGCGCCGTTCCATTCGTCGCCCCTGCTGCGCCATATCTCGTCCTTGCATGCCTTCCTCGTCCCGGGTCGGATAATACCCGTACTGGGGGGGATATCGATCCGCATAATAGGGGTCGTAATAGCCGGGGGTCGAGTATGGGGCATAGTAAGGACGGTAATAACCCCTTCCGGGACCATATCCATATCCGTACCCATACCCGTATCGATAATCATAATATTCGATCTCCGGCATCGCCTCGAGATCGCTTTCAGTGCCCTGATAGACGGCGAATCCGCCCGTCTCATCGTACTTCAGATCTCTTTTCGAAACGGCGACCCGTTTTCCGCCGAGTCCCAGAAAACCGCCGATGTCGAGGATGAATTTGTCGATTCTTCCTTTTTGATCGAAAATGACATCTTCGATTTCACCGACCTCTTCACCGGCTTGGGTCCGGATTTCCATGTCCATGATGTTTTCGCCCAGCATTCCGGCGGTAATCTCCTGCTGTGCTGCGGCATGGGCTGCGCTGAAGCAGAGGGCCGCGGCAAGAATGAATGCCGTCAACCAGAGTCGTTTTACACAGTAATACATAATGCGCTCCTTTCTTTATCGTTGTTTTCCAAATATTCCCGATTAAAATAACGAAACGCACCGCTGGTTGGAATAGGAGAAATTCTGTATATGGTTTGCAAAAACCGAGTATTTTTAATTTGTATTGGGAGGAAAAATGATTTAAAGGCTGGATATGTTTTGCCAAAAATATCAAGAAAGATTTTCAAAATCGTCTAAATCTTTATATCTCCCACTTGCTTTTTTGTTCACTTTTAAGTGCTTTAAGCTGATAATGTTCACTTGTTGGCCGTCAATTTCATCCACAACTCGCTCTTCATAACAATCGCCAAACCTGACTCCTGAAATGGATGTTAAAATTTCAATTCTCATGGGAGCCACACCCATTCTGATCACATTTCTTTCTTTGAGAAAAAGATCATTTGATAACTGTGGCGTGTCAAAGCCGAAATCCCTAATGGCTTCCACCATTTGATTCGCCGTGTCGGGATCAACAGCAATCCAGATATCCATATCGTTTGTAGATCTCGGATACCCGTGATAGGCCACTGCATAACCTCCGATGAGCAGATATTTAACCTTTTTAGAGTTCAGAACATTCAAGAACTCTTTGAAGTCTTTCGGTAGCACGAGAGCCATAATTGATTCTTCTCAGTAATTCCAAATAGCGCAATCTTTCAAGGGGGGATTCATTTTTCCAATATTCCTTTTCATCGGATTGCTCCGTTAACGATACAACTGAAAAGGCCCTTTTATCTATCTTGATATCCAAGAATTCCTCCGTTTGAATTCATCTTACCCAATATACTCAAAAAATCGGGGAAAATAAAAGGTTTTTTGGGCAAATTTAAAACCCGGGCAAATCTCCCGGCCCTTTGGTGGGCAGATGGGTTTTTCCCATGAGATAGAGATCCACCCCTCGGGCCGCTTCTCGGCCTTCGGAGATGGCCCAGACGATAAGCGAGGCGCCCATGCGGGCGTCGCCGGCGGCGAATATGCCGGTCCTCGATGTCATGTAGGTGTTATCGGTCTGAATAGCGCCGCCGGGGGTAAGGTTCAGATCGTACTCAGCCACCAGGGTATGGGTTTCGGGTCCTTCGAACCCGATGGCGATGAGCACCAGATCGGCCGGCCAGTCCCTTTCGGAATGGGGGACCACGGTCATATCCGGGCGGCCGACGGGCTGCCGAGTGAAGGCTACGTTCACTGTTCGGACGGCTTCGACTTTACCGCCGTTTCCGATAAATTCCTTGGCCAAAGTGGCCCAGTGGCGGTCGCATCCTTCTTCGTGGGCCGGAGTGGTGCGCAGGCGGTTGGGCCAGTAGGGCCAGGGCTGGCCGGGGGGCCGGTCTTCGGGCGGTTTGGGGTATTTAATGAAATTGGTGATGGATGCGGCCTTCTCCCGGGCGCAGTTGCCGATGCAGTCGCTGCTGGTGTCGCCGCCGCCGAGGACCACCACCTGCTTGCCGCCGGCGCGGATTCGACGGATCCCGCCGGCCTCGAGATCGTCGCCGGCCACCCGTCGGTTCTGCTGGGTCAGATAGTCCATGGCCAGATGCACCCCATTCAGACCCCGGCCGGGAACCGGCATGTCGCGGCCCCGGACCGCCCCGGCGCAGATCACCACCGCATCGAATTCGCCGAGATCGTTGGCCGTGATGTCAACGCCCGCTTCAACACCGGTTTTGAAGACGATTCCCTCCGCCTCTAGAATCGCAAGTCGGCGATCGATGATCCGTTTTTCCATCTTGTAGTCGGGAATTCCGTAGCGGAGCAGCCCCCCCGGGCGGTCTTCCCGTTCCAACACCGTGACCGCATGGCCGGCCCGGTTGAGCTGCTGGGCGCAGGCAAGTCCTGCCGGACCTGAGCCGATCACCGCCACTGTTCTGCCGGTGCGGACCTCGGGCGGCTCGGGAACCACCCATCCCTGCTCAAAAGCGTGTTCGATGATCTCTTTTTCGATCTCTTCGATGGTCACCGCCGGTTCATTGATGGCCAAAACGCAGGCCTCCTCGCAGGGGGCCGGGCAGAGGCGGCCGGTAAACTCGGGAAAATTGTTGGTGCGGTGAAGCATTTGAATCGCTTCTTTCCACCGGTCCCGGTAAATCAGGTCGTTCCAGTCGGGGACCAGATTGCCCAGCGGACAACCGGCGTGGCAGGTCGGCACCCCGCAATCCATGCACCGGGCCGCCTGGGCGATCCGTTTTTCCTTGGGGAAGGGGAGATAGATCTCCCGATAGTCCCGTATCCGTTCGGAAACCGGGCGCTTTTCAGGAAGTTCCCGGGTATATTCCTTGAAACCGGTGGGTTTACCCATTTTGGTTTATCGCCTCCTCAGCCATCCGCTCCAGGGCCTTTTTATAATCGACCGGCATGACCTTGACAAATTGCGGCAGAAAATCGCTCCAGTCCTCCAGGATCCGCCCGGCCAGGGGGCTGTAGGTGTAACCGAAGTGGGCCTCGATCATCCGCCGCAGTTCATCGGCTTCAGCCGGGTCGGCCA
>JBEPWQ010000396.1:0-3539 GCA_041642315.1 Desulfobacteraceae bacterium
TATGGCCAAGGCAATTATCGGGGATGAGCGAAAATGTCAACCCCCGGCTTTCGAGCGGGGATCGGTCTCTTTTAGCGTTTTTTTTCAGGGCGGAACCGTCGCCGGCGGCGGGTCTCTGAGAATGTCTTCAGATGAGAGCGGATTGGTCAATCGCGAAATAGAAAGTTTATACCAGAAAAACAATGGGGGGGGGCCACCGTGTACCGGGTGCGGAAGATCGTCAAGAGATCGAGAAGAAAATTCAAAAAGAAGAAGAAAAGGGCGCGGCCTTGCGGAGCAAAAACAATTCCCAGGTTTGCGGGAGATAGGCTTTGGTCACCTCAGATTTCTGATAAAACATCCGCCCCCTCCGCCGCCGGAATCGCCCTCTTCTTCAAACAATTCTTCATCATCAATTGCCCTATGGCCGCCATCCGGCTGCTCCGCTTCGGGAATACGATAGAGCAGGATCTCTGAGAAATCGCTTTCTCGCTCGAAATCATCAAAGCTGGTGGCGGCGAAAGCGTATACGGCGCCTTTTTCAAGGTCACTGATTCGGGACCGGGTCGTGTCAGGGTCGTATATGGTGATTTTGGGAGCGATTGTGAAGTCGGTGCCGGCTTCTCCGTAATAAATCTGATATCCCACCACGCGGTCATCCTCGGGCGGGTCCCATGCCAGGGTAACCTCTGCCGATCGCGTGCCAGTTGGAATCAACAGTGATAATAATACGGCCGAAAGGAGAATTCCGATTCCCAATCGATTCTGAATTGCCTCATGCATTGGATCAGCCTCCAAATGCATCTCCTCATCATCCGTGATTTTGGATGGAGGCAAAGATTGTGTCTGGTATGATGCCAACGGGGTCGATTGCGCATATATTCATACTATAATAATCATCGAAGGGTGTTTGGAAAGGGCGCAGAAATGATTCGGTTATCTCCAGAGAATGTCATCGGAGCCGGCTGTCGGAATCGGTGCCCGAGCCTTCGTCTGCAAGCCGCTGGCCAGGGCCGATTTGGCCCAAACACTGTTCGGCCGAGCTGGACGGCGGGGGTGCGTTAAATCAGGGAGAATGATTCAGGCGGAAGGTCCGGTGCCGGAGTGTCGGGGTTCCGATATGGGGGGCGATTCGGCCTCGGCCCGGTAGACCTGCCGAATGGTTCGAATCAGGATGTCGGATTTGCCGCTTTTGGTGAGATAGGCCCGGGCCCCGGCTGCCAGCATGGCTTCGGAGCGGTCCGGCTCTTCGAACATGGAGAGCCCGATCACCGGGATGTGCGGCATTTCTTTCCGCAGCCGCCGGGTGGCTTCGATGCCGTTCATGCGGGGCATGGAAAAATCCATCAGGACCACATCCGGATGAAGCGCCCGGGCCAGTTCCAGGGCTTCGCGGCCGTCCGATGCCTCTCCCACGATTTGCATGTCCGCCTCTTCCAGCAGAAGGGAGGCGAGCCCTTCGCGCATGACCTGGTGATCGTCGGCCAGAAGCAGGCGAATGAAGCCGTTTTCCGAAACCGAATCCACCGCCGCCGGTCCGGGCGATAGGTTCACCTTCACGTCCCGTGTCGCGGCCGGTTTCTCACCGGCCGGCTGCTCCGCGCGCAGGGGCGCCGTGAGCCGGAACCGTGCCCCCCGGCCCTCTGCGCTCTCCATTTCAAACCGCCCCCCCAGCAGGTTCAGCCGTTCCTGAATGCTGAACAGGCCGAAGCCGGCTTTCATGTCGGTTCGGGAACCGCCCCGAACCGAAACCGGGTCAAACCCTTTGCCGTGGTCCCGCACCATCACCTGCAGGGCCTCGTCCAGGTCGACCCCGATCTCCACCCTGACCTCCCGGACACCCGCATGCTTGACCACATTAAACAGCAGCTCCCGAACCGCCTGAAACACCAAAATCCGGACATCCTCCCGAATGCACTCCTGATATTCGGCAATTCGAGAATCGATGTGCAGGTCGACCGCCAGGCCGTGCTTTTCCTTCATCCACCGCACCAGCCATTCCATGCCGGCGGCCAGACCGCCCTCATGAAGGATGGGCGGCGACAGCTCCACCGTCAGCGACCGGGAGGCGGTGATGGCCTCGTCCAGCAGCCCCATGACCTGTCCGGCCGTTTCGGCCGGGTCTTTGACCCTTCCGCGGGAAAGCCCCTCCAGCCGAAACCGGGCCCCGGCCAGAAGCTGCTGAAGGTGATCGTGCAGAACCTCGGCCAGCCGACGGCGCTCCCGCTGTTCGGCCAGGGTCAGCTCCGAGGCCATTCTGGCCAGCTGATCGGCCCTTTTCTGAAGCTCCGACGTTCTTTCCCGCACGCGCCGCTCCAGTTCGTTTTTGGAGACGGTGGTCTCCCGCAGCCGACGGGTCATGAGATCGAATGCCCGGGCGAACTGGGTCAGTTCGTCCCGTCCGGTCAGGCCGATGACATGGTCGAGGTTGCCTTCGGCGATAATTTCGGTGCCCCGGCGCAGGGTACGGTAGGAGTCGGAGATATTTTGTATCATCCGCAGCAGAATCACCGTAATCGGCACTGTTGTAAAGGCGATCAACAAAGTGACGAACAGGTGGATATGGTCCTGGGTAGCGGCGATCTCCTCATCGATCAGCCGTTTCAGCTGCAGGGCCCGGGCCACAGCGTCCGAGGCCCGGATCAGAAACTGGTTCGAGAGCCGCTCTTCGGCCTCGGCGTGCAGGTTCGGGCTGGCGGTGGTGTCGGGCTGCTCGAAGTTGATCACCAGTTTATGAAATATATCTCCAATAACCGCCAGCTGGTCGAGAATCTGGTTCAGTGTCTGGCGCTGTGTCGCCTGTTTGAAACGAAGCCCGGCCATAAACCGGCTCAGTTCCGCATGTTCGGTCAGGAACTGCTCCTTAGGCCGTTCCTCCTGGTATCGCCAGTAGGACCGCGCAAATTCGGTCAGCAGGTGAACGGCATTGATGATCTGCTGGGGGGCCCGGCCTTTCTCCTGGGCCTCTTCCATCACCCGGTGCGAGACCAGCAGGGTGGAGCCGATGACCAGGGCTACGAAAAGCGGCACCCATGCGGCCAGCTTCAGTTTGGTGATGATGGTCATGACCTGCTCCTATTTGCCCGGGATCTGGACCGCCCCCGGTTTGACCGCCTTGAGGCAGTCGGTATGGAGGATGTTCAGGAAATTGGGCGGGCTTTCCGCCTGGGCGTATCCCTTTTCGATCATCCACCGGGCCTGCTCCTCCAGGTTCAGGATCAGGCTCTGGTCCAGTTCGGCTGTGAAGGCAAAACTCTCCCATTCCTCTTCCGAAATCCTGGTGCCCCCCGGGAAGATGTGCGCCGATACCGCAGCCCGTGCCTGATCCGTGGCCTCCGCCATGTGCCGGTTGGCCCGAATGAGGGCCCGCAGAAATTTTCTGATCCGGGAAGGATGTTTTTGTACGAAAGCCTGCCTGGTCACTATATTCCAGGTCATGGTGTAAATACTCGGGTCCTGCAGCAGGACTGCCCGGTTCCCCAGCTTTTCCATGAGCCGGTCGGAGTGGGGGGCCCAGGTGGAGACCGCGTCGACTTCGCCGCTCATCAGCAGGGTTTCCA
>JBEPWQ010000397.1:0-3507 GCA_041642315.1 Desulfobacteraceae bacterium
CATTCAGGCCCACCCCGACTTCGAACCCAAATACAAAAACAATCCCGACACCCACAACCGCGACCTCGCCTTCCAGAAAATCTTCGACGAAGTCATGCTCCAGAACCGCCGGAGCGAGCTGGAGCTGTATAAGCTGCTGGCCAATGACGCGGCGTTTAAGGCGGCGATGCAGGAGGGTTTAAGGCAGTATGTGGGGGGATGAAGTAAATGAAATTCTCAAAGGTCGACGTTCGGTGACACCAAATACGGCCTTGAGGTTGGCTCGTGTGTTGGGAATGCCGGCCGACTTTTGGCTGGGTCTTCAGCAGGATTGGGATCTTTGGCATGCCATGAACAGCCCTGAAGCGAAGGAAATTTCCGAATTGGAACCGATGGCCGGGACAAGGGCTGTATGGTCGATCAGCTTTTCCTGAATGGCGTCGGAATATCCATTGGCCTCATCTTCAAAACACCAGGCCATTACAACGGAATTGTCGATGACGAAATCGCCGCCCATTTATGTACGCCCTGCTCCATCATTTCTTTGATTGTGAGCCCATTTAATTGATTCGATTTTCTCAACCGGCGCATTTTTTGGATGACGGCGGCCACATCAATGTCCAATAGAATCCATTTTGTAAAAACCAGACCTGCGAAACGTTTTGGAAATTGAGGGGTGTGCCGACAATGCCGTATTCTTACCGTCCGGCAGTTCTGTCGTCACTTTGGTTTTCAGACGCAACAGGGCCCCTCGATGATTCCGAAATCGATAAGACCCATCCGGCATGCCGCCAACTTCTGTCCGGCATTCGGCGCATCAGAGAAGACGAAGCGCTGGTGTCGGTTTTTCGAAAAAGGCAGATCACCCAGAAAAACAGACAACAACTCGCAAACCGCTTCAAGGATTCCAAAGCGGTGTATGACACCCGGTTGCTGGAAGACATGGCAGCGGGTACCGAATCCAGGCATCTGCCGGCGATATCGGAGAACGCAAAAAAGCGGTCCGAAGCGCTGGACGAACTCGATCAGCTTCTTTCGGAATATGAAAAAACGATTTCCGAAAACCCATCGGTCATTGAATTTTCAAAAACCCTGGAGGAGCTGTCCAGCCGCAGAGAAACCATCCTGAGCGATATTCGGCAACTCGATTTCTGGTACCCCGTCAAAGAACTCGCATGGCAGCTCGTTTTTCTGATCCCTCTGTTTGCATTGTTTTATGTCTGGAACGCCCGAAGCATTCAAAAGCGCCGGCACCTGCAGATCCTGATCTCTTCTCACCTGCTGGTGGTGGCGTCCATTCCGATTCTCTTCAAAATACTGGAACTCGTTCTCGAAATCATCCCCCACCGGCTGCTGGAATCCCTGTTCGATCTCCTCGTTTCACTGAAGGTCATCGCGATTTGGCACTACATCGTCATCTTCCTGGCGGTTTTGCTCGCCTTTTTCGCCATTTACCTGATACAGAAGAAACTTTTTTCAAAGGTAAGGATCATGCAGAAGCGGTTGATGAAAGGGGCGTGTTATGCCTGCGGGAAAAACTTGCCTCAGCAGGCATTCACATGTCCCTTTTGCGGAAAAGAGCAGCGCATGCAATGCCCCGTCTGCGAAAAGGATACCTACCGCGCCGGCAAGTTCTGCGTTCATTGCGGCGCGTTGAATTCAAGCGGAGAATGAGGTTCATGTGGTAAAACCCTTCCCCCATCTTCAAAAAAGATGCCGCTCCGACCTTCCCCGCTCGCCTGACCGGGTCTATTCGGTCGGATGCTGTCGCTTTCATCCGGAGAGCAGCCCGGAACCAGCGAAGAAGATCCGCCTTTGGCGGGCCAGTGCGACAGAAACACCGGTGCCACCATTAGCTTCAACACCGATCGGTTACCGATAAAAAAAAATTATAAATATTTTTTCAGGTCGTTTTGGAGGGCCTTCATTCTTTTGGATGGGGACTGATTGCATTCAGCGGATAGAGCATACTGATAACGCTCGAAAACTTGAAAAGCTTCGGCGGTTTTCCCGGTCTTGTGAAGAAGTTCCATGAGGCAGTAGTGAAGCGGCTCCTCCAGGGGCGCGGCCGAAATCGCTTTTTGGAGGATGTCGATTCCGGTTTGGTCATCCCCATGATCGGTCAAGAAACGAGCGCACCGTTGAACCAGATCGATAAATCGAACCCTCAATTCCTGCCGCCTCTGGATAGCCCAGTAACCCTCCTCATCCGGAAGAAGGGGGCCTTTATAAAGGTTCAATATGCCTTGGATCCGGCCGATGATCTTCTGTCCGGATTTGGACCCATGGGAAAGGAGGGTCTCCATTTCCCGACCGAGATCCTCGAACGCCCAGACGTCGGTCCAGCATTGATTTTCATTGAGAGAGAGCGTGCCTAAATTGAGAAGAATCGCTCTATCCTCTCCCAGCAGTTTTCGAAGCCGATGCAGGGTGGTTTTAAAAGAAATGAACGCCCGGTCTCCATCGGTGTCGGGCCACAGGTCGTCTTGCATTCGGGTGGCTGAAACCCCTCGGCCGCCTTTCGCCACCAGATACTTGAGGATGGAAAGGGGTCGGCGTTGCGTTTTCCCGGAAAAGAGGAGCGGTTCTTCTTGAATGTCCACCGAAAAGCCGCCCAGACAGCGGATTCGAAACGGCCAGGGCCACCGTACAAGATTTCGCGGGGGAACCGGCGGCACCAGCTGCCTCTGCGTCACCAGAAATCGCACATAGTCTGCCTCGATGCCTCTTTTCAGGGCCTCCACACACAGCTCCGCCATCACCTTCGGACGGCAAAAATAGGTATTCACGTATCGATTTTCACGGCCCAGGGTAAAGGCATCTTCCAGTGCCTGATTCAATCGGTCCTGATCCCCGGCAGCCAGCGCAATTTCGGCCTTCACCAGATGGCACCCGAACGCCACCTGGCGCGCATGAACTCGGCGGGACAATTCCAGAGCCGTTTCCAGGTGGGCGCCCGCATTGGCCCTGTTATGAGAGAGATGTTCCGCCAGGGCACACAGGAGATAATTGACCGGCAGCGTCAAGGGATTGCCGGCCCGTTTGCCGGCTTTCAGTCCTTCTGAAGCGTGGTTTTTGACGCGTACAGGATCCTTTTTCACAAGCATGAGCCACCCGGAAATTACATGGTAAAATGCCATGCCCCAGCTTCCAAGGCCGGAGAAAAACGGGAGGGCCCTTTCAAGCATCTGCTCGGCGAGCTTTGTATTGCCGACACCCATCGCACCGACGGCACCGTGTACGTGCGGATATATCCAGCGGATTCCGCACTGCTTCTCGAGCTGAAAAGCGGTATCGGCGATGTGGACGCATTCATGGAACCGTCCCTCCAGCCACGAATGGAAAGCATGCAAACCATAAAATATGAGTGCGCCTAAAGGGGACAATTCTTCATTGACGATTTTTCGATAGACATCGATCAGGTTCTTGGCCGCCGCAAGATCTCCCTGCAGAATCCGCAACAGAAGGAGGGGTAAAAAAATTCTGACTCCCGGGGCCGAATTCGGCGCCGTTCTGAGGATCTCCAGA
>JBEPWQ010000398.1:0-3503 GCA_041642315.1 Desulfobacteraceae bacterium
CCTGAAAAGAAGAAAGTCATTCGAAAACAGCGAAAACGCTCGCCCGCAGTATTGCTGCTTTCCATCCTGCTCTTCGGCGGCGCCGGTTACGGCGCCTACACCATGGGATTTCATGAACGGCTCACGGATATGGGGTTCAGCCTTTCAAAAGTCTCCGGGATCGGCGGTATATTCCGATCACAGCCTCAGCACCTCGGTGAAATTGTTCCCCTGGGAAATACGGTGGAAAGCAAATTTATTAAAAACGAAGAAGCCGGCTACCTGTTCGTCGTCAGAGGGGATGTTAAAAACGAATATTCCGAAAACCGAAGCTTCATCAAAATACGGGGGAAATTATACAAAAATGACAATCAACTCGCCGTCGAAGAAGCGGTATTTGCAGGCAATTCCCTGACCGATGAGGAGCTTGCGTCCATGCCTCTGGCCGACATCGAAGCACGGTTGGCAAACCCAAGCGGAGCGCAAAATTCCAATGTCCGCATTCATCCGGGCAAGGTGCTTCCGTATACCCTGGTCTTCTCCGAGGTTTCCCCCGATTTTGAGGAATATCGGGTGGAAGTGGCCGGATCCAGGCCGGCGGAGTGAATTATTGAAAAAGAAGGCCGGTTTTCGGTTGACTTTCGACTGATTGCCGGCTATAAATAGGGTTGTTGTTTTCAAGCTGTGGCGATGTAGCTCAGGTGGTCAGAGCATACGGCTCATATCCGTAGTGTCCGGGGTTCAAATCCCTGCATCGCCACCAAAATTGACGTTCGCAGGCCGCTCTGATGAAATTCGGAGCGGCCTTTTTGTTTTATGCCTTGAAAAAAATATCGGGAGTGCTATATTGACCTCCTGATTTCAGACCCCTACATTAGGAGTGGCTACGCACATGATTCCTGGTCTTGAAAGAATCGTTGAAGATCGGATACAGAAGTCACAGAAAAAGGGCGATTTCGATAACCTGCCCGGCACCGGAAAACCGCTTGAATTCGAAGATGACAGGCATATCCCGGAAGAACTCCGTCTCCCTTTTAAAATTTTGAAAAACGCCGACTGCCTCCCCCCGGAAATCGAGATGAAAAAGGAGATCGAAAGAACCGAAGACCTGCTGGCCGGCATGTCGGACACGGCCGAACGGTACCGCACGATGAAGCGGCTGAATTATCTGATCATGAAACTGAATTCGACTCGGAATTCCTCTGTGCTGATGGATGTGCCCCAGAAATATATGGTTCGACTAACAGAGCGTCTTGAGGCGAAGCATTCAAAATGAGAAAAAGAAAAAAAGATCGAATGAAAGAATCTTACAGAACCAGGGAAGGAAACGGCCTTTTTAAAGGGGTTTTCATGGTCTGTTCGATTCTGCTGCTGCATGTGGTTCTCCTGGCCGGGTTGGGTTGCCTGGTCCTCTTTTTTCGAGGCATGGTGCAATATATGCTGTGGATATTCCTCGGCGGCTCGGCCCTGGTAACCTATTCGGGCTATCGGGCATACAAACGGATGCGGGATGAACGGAAAAATCTTGGAGAACTGCTGAGCCTTCCCATGTTCACCGGCCGAAGCGTCGAAGTCAATCTCCTGGGCGGGTTGGCCTCTCTCAAAATAGGCGATCGGGAAAACGCCGATATTCCCTACACCTTGGATCCGTCGCGCCAGCTGGAGGATCCGGCCGCCAACCGCATTCGGGAATTGAGAGAATTGGCCCGTTTGTTCGAAAACAAGCTCATCACACTGGATGAGTACAACCGAACCAAAGAACAGCTTTTAAACGGAACGTCCGGACCATGACCCAACTCACCATAGCCCTCCTCGCCGGGGGCATCTCTCCGGAAAGAGAGGTTTCCCTCAATGGGGGCGACCAGGTCTATTCGGCGCTTGACAAAGAAAAATATCGCGTGCGCCGATACGACCCCAAATCCGATCTGGATCGACTGGTGGCCGATGCCCCGGAACTCGATGCCGCGCTGATCATCATGCACGGGCCGTTCGGGGAAGACGGCACCGTACAGGGCATGCTCGACCTGCTGAACATCCCGTACCAGGGGGCCGGGGTTCTGGGCAGCGCATTGGCCATGAACAAGCTGGCCGCCAAGCAGATGTATGAAAAAGCCGGCCTGACGGTACCGCCCTATACCATTCTCCGCCGCAATGATCCGATCGACGCCCATACCGGCGTTCATACGCTGGGTCTGCCGTTGGTGGTCAAACCGGTCAGCGGCGGCTCCAGCATCGGCACCACCATCGTGCGAACCGAAGACGCCCTCGAGGCGGCCCTGGATACCGCCTTTGCCCACGACCATTCGGTTCTGATAGAAGATTTCATCGACGGCATCGAACTGACCGGCGGGGTCATCGGAAACGATGATTTGGAAGCCCTGCCCCTGATAGAGATTATACCGGGCGAAGGCTATTCTTTTTTCGATTATGAAGCGAAATACAAGACCGGGGCCACCCGGGAGATCTGCCCGGCCCGGGTGGATGAGGCGATCACCAAACGAGCCCAAGACCAGGCCGTGCAGGCCCACCGAGCGCTTTTTTGCAGGGGATACAGCCGCACCGATTTCATCCTGAAGCAGAATGATCTTTATGTGCTGGAAACCAACACCATTCCCGGCATGACCCCGACCAGCCTTCTGCCACTGGCCGCTCAAACCGCCGGCATCGATTTCGGTCAACTGCTGGACCGATTGATCACCCTCTGCATGGAGGATCATTGTAAGTAAACGGAGGCAAACTATGAACATCCTGGTAGTCGGCGGCGGCGGCAGAGAGCATGCCCTGGTCTGGAAACTCCATCAGAGTCCCCGGGTTCAAAAGATATATTGCGCACCCGGCAACGGCGGCATTGCGGAACTGGCCGAATGCGCGGCCATCGATCCTGAAGATATTTCCAAACTGGTCGATTTCGCCGAATCCAAGGGGATCGACCTGACCATCGTCGGCCCCGAGGGGCCGCTGTCCATGGGCATCGTAGACCGGTTCGAAGAAAAAGGGCTGCGCATTTTCGGGGCCTCGCAACAGGCTGCGGAAATCGAATCCAGCAAATCATTCGCCAAATCCCTGATGCAGAAATACGGCATCCCAACGGCCCGGGGCAAAACCTTTGCCAGCCATCCGAAGGCAGAGGCCTATCTGAAGGAGATCGGGGCCCCGGTCGTGGTCAAGGCGGACGGATTGGCCGCCGGCAAAGGCGTGATCGTCTGTCAGACGGAAGCGGAAGCCGAAAACGCCCTGCACCGCATCATGGTGGATCGAGAATTCGGCACCGCCGGCGACCAGGTGCTGATCGAGGATTGCCTCACCGGCGAGGAAGCCTCCTTTCTGGCCTTCACCGACGGCAAGACCGTGTTGCCCCTGCCCTCCTCCCAGGACCACAAACCGGTCTTCGACAATGACGAGGGCCCCAATACCGGCGGCATGGGCGCCTACTCCCCGGCCCCGATCATCGACCGCTATCTCCACAAAAAGATCATGAAGGAGATTATGATTCCCACGGTCCAGGGCATGGCCGCCGAAGGCCG
>JBEPWQ010000399.1:0-3486 GCA_041642315.1 Desulfobacteraceae bacterium
GGCTCGAAATCCTTGGCCTCTTTCACGGAAATTTCATCGCTTCGAAACACACCGATATCGACAGCATAGCGCCGGAACATCTGAACCAGATTGTAGGTGAAAGAATCGTAATTGTCGATGACCAGAAGTTTTGCCATGCCGCCCTCCTAATAAAAAAGCCGCCCAGATGAGTCTGGGTGGCCTTCGCCTAGGGCATAACTCATTACGTATCTTTCTCGCCAAGTCTGACAGGTGATATGTACCGGAAAAGCGGGAGTCGGTCAAGGAAAAGATCGATCCACTGAGATAGATCGGAGAAGGGGAGGGGGCCTGTTCAGCCGTCCGCGAAGTTGCCTGCGGACCGGCGTTGATCATTGTTTCGGCCAGGTTTGAATAATAGAGAGGCCACCCCGGGGGATTCTCCCGGTCCGGGAAGCTGTTTGAGCGAAAGTGAGTTCTTGCCGGGCCGGGAGAATCCCCCGGGGTGGCCGAAATGGTGATCATGGCCTGCGGACAGCTGAATGAACGAGGGTTATTCCTCCGTATTTGCCGGCGGGGTAAATACCCGTTGACCGAGTTCACGATCCAGAATGAGCAGGCCGGTGCCGCCCTTTTGTTCATCTCCGATCAGATTTAACTGATCGATGACATGATTCACGTTGTCCTCTTCTTCAACCTGCTCTTCCACAAACCACTGCAACATGTTGTAGGTGGCGTGATCCTTGTGTTCGAGGGCGAGGCTCACCAGACTGTTGATTCGTTCGGTGACCGCCTCCTCGTGAGAAAGCGTATCCTCAAAAACCTTGAGCGTGGAATCCCAATCGGAAGGCGGTGCATCGATCGCCGTGAAGAAAACGCGTCCGCCGCGTTCATTCACATAATTATAGAATTTCTCCGCATGGAACTGTTCTTCCTTGGCCTGAGCCTTCATCCACTGCGCAAAACCGTCCAATCCTTTCTGCTCGAAATACGCCCCCATCGCCTGGTAAAGGTATCCGGAATAGAGTTCCGCATTGATCTGATCGTTCAGGGCATCCTGAATTTGTTTCTTGAGCATGGCATATCCTCCCTATTGATCGATTGCTGTTCTCTGAAATCATACTCGCGTTTCGGTGAATATAAGCACGCAAGGATCGATTGCAATCCCGAACCGAAGAGCCTATTGATCAGCGGATGATTCGGCAACCGGCGGGGTTATTTTCCGCAACCGTTTCAGCCAGTAATGGAGATCCACCAGGTTTCGGTCGATGAGGTCGGTGAAGACGATGGCCTCCCGATCGGTGTATTTTTCGAGAATGAACTGGCCCAACTGAGACTGGGCCAACTGGGGTCGGGTCTGATTCAGAAGCAGTGCGAGATATTCCCGCCCCAGAGATTGCCGCTGCCGTTGTTCGGCCGGGACCGGTTTTTTGAATGTGTGCACCAGAATGGTGATGAATCCCTCCCGGCCCAAGAGGATATTCGAGAGGCAGGTCCGGCCCCGCTGACGCCTAGCCCAGATGAAAAGGACATCCAGCAAGGCGGTCAGGCGGGTGTCCCGGTCTTCGGAACGGAGCAGGGGAAGAATTTCCAGCAGATCCCGTTTTCGCAGCAGCAGTTTCTGCCGAAACTTGCCGGTACCCTCGATGACGGCGGCCACCATATCGGACCAAAACTTGGCCTGAACAATGCTTGGGACCAGCAGCGAATTGCCCAGGGGCGAAAACACGGCGGCAAAAGGCCAGGCCAGGACGCTGCGAAAAAAATTGGCCCGAATCACCCGATTGTCGAAGTGGCGAAGCTTGTTGTGGGCGGAAATATACAGCCCGTTGGCGATGCAGATGACGAAAAATTTAGCCCCGACAAACACCGGTCCGATGCTGAAAGGCCACGAATAATCGAACCATAGCTTGACCGAACCGAGCACCGGCACGGAAAAACCGGTCCAGAACAATGACTGGCTGGTATTATCGAAATTGATGTCTTTGACCGACCAGGACCGGGGGCGCAGCCCGGAAAAGGCGACCAGATCCACGAAAACGTTTCGAAAAAAGGTGATCCCGAGCCAGATCAGGGCGTATTCGATCCCGATCCACAGATAGGCGGGAACGAATCCGACACCCACCCGAAGCAGGTTCTTTAGGGTCGGATTTAAATACCGCCAGATGCGGAAGGGACCGACTCGAACGAATTCCTCCTCATCCCCCACCAGATTCGGTTTGAAGTGGCCGCTTTTCCCAAGGCAGTAAATATCACACTCGGCCTCATTCTCCGGGTGGATCGTTCGACCCTTGCCCAGAATCAAAGACGATACCGGCCGGGGAAGCCGGTAATGAGATTGAACAAAAAAGCGTTTCGATTTATCCGGCACACGCGTCCACCGAATGAAACCCATGCCGGGCACCTGGGGCTCCCAACCGGTGGCCGCGCTGCCGGTCAAAGGGATCAGGTGATCTTGATGATACCGCTCATGGGCCTGCCGCAGGAGATCGGGCTCGATGGAGCCGCCCCCCAGATCCGAAATGAAGTGCCGAAGGTCGGCCGAGGAACCTGTGTTGAGCAGTTCCACAAAACGGCTTAGTCGAATGAAATCGGTGGGGTCCCGCTCCAGACTGTCCCGCATGTTCATCAGTTCGATCATGTCGATATGGGCATGCTCGGTGATCAAAAGCTTGACCATGGCCGCCATGCCCTGCTCCAGGGGACGGTTGAAGACGATGCGTCCGCCTGCGGCCTTGAGCGTCGCCAGGATTTCCGCTTCCGATGCGAAAGCGGAGTCGTAGTCCAGGATCCGTTTCCCGGAAAAATAGGTCGACTTCACTCCCCCGGGGGTGAGGGTGACATACTGCTCTCGAGCGGTGTGGTATGCACACCGAATACGCTCCAGTTCCCATCCGGTCATGGTTTCCCGTCCGTGAAGCTGGCGGTAGACCTCATACTGAATCTTAAGGGCCAGCACCCGCCGCTTCAGGACCCGCTTCAGTTTGTCGTATAGCAGTTCTCCCAGGTGGTTTCGAGAATATTGGCCATGCGGAACGATTCGCTCCAGGTCCTCGAATCGCAGAAAACCGAGGCTGAAAATACCCTCATCCGGATACCCCTGGTTCAAGGTAATACGGTGGGTATCGTTGAAATTCTCTAAATTCCGGGTGATGGTGGCGCGGCGCCGAGTCCGGTTTTCCTCCAAACCCTCTATGAAGGGTGTCAAGGAGTCGGCCCGGTGGTCAAAAAACTCCAGGAACCCCTCGGAATCATTCTGTGGCGGCAAAAACAGAAAGTGCTTTCGGTGTCGACGGGGGCCGGTGCTGAATTCAATACCGATGGAGACCTGAATACCAAGAATTTTCCCCGCCTCGATGGCCTCAAAAACCATTTCGGGATGCGGAATATCATAGTAGGCCAGGTTCACATGGGACATCCCTTTGATAAAGGCGTCCAGAATGAGCTGACTGGGGGTCTTTCGCCCCTCGGAAAGATTGTCGTGAACATGGCAATCCCACCCCAAGTCGAGATCCTTGAGGGCCAGGT
>JBEPWQ010000400.1:0-3477 GCA_041642315.1 Desulfobacteraceae bacterium
AATCCGAGAGGCGGATGTTTGTGAATGGGGGTGCCGCTGGAAATGAGATGCCCCTGAACCAGCACCGCGTAACAGTAGCGTTCCAGATTCGGGTCATAGACCACGGTATGCCCGGCATCGTTTTCATACCGGGCGTAAAATTCATCACCGAAAACCCGAAGCCGGACATCAGGTCCGTCCCCCTGGGGAAAGGTCCGCATTTCACCGAATATCAAACTCATCGCCTGCTGCTCCCATTCATCCGCATTGCACCCTCACCTCTTTCATGCCCCGGTGGAAATCCATCCGGCACCTACCGCACCTCAAGATTTCCATCCTTCAAATGGAATGATTTTTTCTGATCGCTTTTCAGAAACTTGACGATGTTGATGACATCCCGGGCGGTGAACCGCCCGATGGAACCGGTGCTGTAGGTCCCTCTCAGAATCTTGTTGTCCGGCCCGATCAGAAAATTGGTGGGCTGAAGAAACTTCTTTTCTTCCTCATAAAAGGCCCCAAAAGTCTCTGAGATCTTCTCGGGGTCCAACCCATACGCCACCGGAAACCGCAGATTCAACTTTTTCACCGTTTCGACAGCTTTGTCAAGCGGATCGACACTGGCCGTATACAGGTCGATCGCTTCGGCTTTCAATGCATCGAGTGAGGACTGAAAATCAGCCAACTGCTGATCGCAGTAAGGTCACCAGCTTCCTCGGTACAAGAGGACCACGCCGAACCGGTCCTCGGTGGCATCGGGCAATTGTACCCGGTCGCCTGTAATCAGCTGCAGGTCTAGTTTCGGAAACATCTCCAGGTTATCCAGTGGAATTCCGATTCTGGCCATAAGCACCTCCTTGTCTGTCGGCTCCGGCCTTTCCCGCAAACCGGGAGAAAAAGGCCGGAATATTGATCAGGCGGATGGATCGGGGATGGAACCAACCCGATATCCGATGTGTGAAGAGAACGGAAAAAAATCAACAGGAATGGCGATCATTGCTTTGCCTCTACGGGAAACCCGGCACGGTGCCATTCGGTCCAGCCGCCCTGTAACGCATACACATTTGAGTATCCCCTTTTCATGAGCTTTCGTGCCAGACCGGCACTCGTTTGTTCGTCCGGTCAGGCGCAGTAAAGGACCAGGGTCTGGTTTTTGGGATAACGGCTCGCGGCAAAGTCCATGGGGTTTTGTCTGTCGGCGCCCTTGACCTTCGCCTCCGCCGTTTTCCATTCGCCTTCGGTGCGGACATCGATAACCACCACGCCGGGCTGATTCATGATTTCCATCACCCGCTCCTTGGATATGCGGGGGACCTCCTGAGACCATACCGTCGATACCGGCATCATCATCGAAAGGCTGATGATGCCGATGAGAACGGCCCTCAATATCGGTTTTGAAATGCAGGTATTTCGATTCATATTTTTCCCTTCATGCCTTGGGGTTTTCCTCCTTGAGCCGAGTTCGAATCTTGATTTCCGAGTGAAGGGTTCGGTGAACCGGGCATTTATCGGCGATCTCCAGCAGACGCTTTCTCTGTTCTTCGTTCAAATCGCCCTTCACCTCGATTTCCCGGTCGATTTCATCCAATTTTCCTGACTTGGTTTCACAGTCCTCGCAGGCATCCGCGTGGACTTTCTGGTGCTTTAATCGCGCCACGATTTCATCCAGAGGCCACTCCTTTCGATCCGCATACATCCGGAGAGTCATGGTGGTGCACGCCCCGAGCCCCGCCGCAAGATAATCGTACGGATTCGGCCCCATATCGCTGCCGCCCAGGGATTTGGGTTCGTCGGCGATCAGGTCATGCCCGCTGGCGGAAATTTCCGTTCGGTACCCTGATCTGCCGGTTCGGGCGACCACCCGGTGGTCCTCGGACTCGGCGGGTCGAATCTTTTCCATGGGGATCCCGATGTATTTTCGAGCCCAGGCGGCGATGACCGCTCCGGCATAGAGGGAGTCCCGTTCATCCGAGAGCAGGTGATCGGCCTGATCCAGCGAGACGAAGCTTTTGGGATGTTTGGCGGCCATAAAAATAGTGGCCGCGTTGTCGATCCCCACAATATTGTCGGTGGGCGAATGAAGGATCAGCAGCGCTTTCCGGTGCAATTTCCGAATGGCCTCTTTCATTCGGTTCGAATCCAGATCGTCCAGAAACCGCTTTTTGATTTTGAAGGATTTTCCTCCGAGTTCGACTTCGCCCTCGCCGTCCTTTTCGAACTGCTCCCGGCTGGTCGCCAGGTGTTTTTCCACATGCCTGGGGTCGCCCGGCGCGCCGATCGTGGTTACCGCCCGGGTGGAATCGATTCGGCCGGCCGCCTGAAGCACCGCAGCCCCGCCCAGGGAATGGCCGATAAGAATCTTGGGGGCTTCATATTCCGCTTTCAAATAATCGGCGGCCGCAACCACATCCTCCACATTGGACGAGAGGCCGGTTTCCGAAAAGTCCCCTTCGCTGTCTCCGAGGCCGGTGAAATCGAACCGCAGCACCGCAATCCCGGCCTGATTCAGGGCATTGCTGACATTGTGGGCGGCCTTGAAATTTTTGGTGCAGGTGAAGCAATGGGCAAACAGGGCATAGGCATTGGGAACCGGATTGACGGGTAGATCCAGAAGGGCGGAAAGCTTGACTCCGGAAGGGTTTTCGAAGGTCAGCCTTTTTGTCTGCATGGTCACCTCAATAGAAGTCGGGATGGGTATCGTTTCAGGGGTAATCGTCTAATATAAAAAATTGAAATTGTAGCGGATTCAAAAGTCCTGGTGAAGAAACAGATAAAAAAAATCGGGGCCGCCCCACCTATCAACCGTTGTATCGGCCACCGGGGGGCGGACCCCCGATTCGATGCCGGAAGTGATCAAAATCGTGACCAGAACCGGGCGTTCTATTGGAATCGATTATCGCCTTCGGCGACGTCGGGTGTCGTCGAGTCGAATGGGAACCGGCTTGGGTTGGTTTATCCAAAACCGGAAGATAGCCGCGATTATCAAAAAAAATATCACAGTTTCCATATTCGCAATGTCCTTTCTTGGATATCAATTCTCAGAGGTCCGTTGTCTGAGATCCATTCTCTGAGATCAATGGGAAACATCCTGCCACCCGAATTCATTCGGATGTCACGGATCGGGTCGATGAAAAGCGTTTTCAATCAAAAGTTCCGATGCAATCCGTGATTTTCATTCATATCCATGCTCCTCTATTCACGGTCGGGAAAGATCAGAGTGATATGTTTCATTGTACTATAATGTAAGGCCGTTTTTTCGTTTGTACAGCGCTTTTGCTTTCTCAAGAACATGATCAGAGAGAATTCCAAAATTTATACTTGCAATACCTCCCAAACCGATTATATAAAATTTTAACCCTGTCGGATTCGATACGTAAGGAACCGCGAATGAACACTAATAAACGCGAATATAATGAGATAATTATTGATTTAATTGGCGTTCATTCGCGTTCATTAGCGGAGCCCAGCTTCTCAATTATTTGAAAGCAAGTGGATGTTGTG
>JBEPWQ010000401.1:0-3474 GCA_041642315.1 Desulfobacteraceae bacterium
GGCGTGGCATAAGAGGGCGTGCCGGCCAGCATCGGCTGTTCAATGGAATCACTTGTTGCTGCCCGGATTTCCACGGCCGTTTCGAAATCGATCAGCCCGATGGAGAAATTCTCCGGTTCGGTAAGGAGCAGGGGAGAGCCCTCGATGTCCCCGACGATAAAGACGTTGTCGGGTTTGAGGTCCCGCATGGCCACCCCGTTTTCTCTTATTTGGGCCAATAAACCCAGCACATTGGCGATAATACCGCCCATCTGTTCCTTGTGCTGCTTCAATACCTTTCGGTAAATATGGGCCATAATGACCTTGCGATATTTCTCTACTATGGCCCGGTTGTCCGCGAGTGTTTTATCCAGAAGCCGATTCAGGGTGGTGATCAGGTCGGGAGAAATGTATTCGTGGCATTGCCCCATCCCTTCCTCAGACAGATGCATCAAAAACCACTCCCGCTTATGATAAGAAGAAAAAGCATTTTGGCCGGTATGCTCTAGAATGTGATTGAGTTTTTGCTCATAATCCTTAAAAACATCGCTGATGCTGAAAAAGACCGAAGCGTAATGGCTGCCGTATATCTCTGCCAGAGCGACCGGGTTCAACAGAATATCGGCTTGGGCCATGATCTCCCGTTTCAGTCTGTTTTTGACTTCATGAATATTCGCCAGGACCTGACCGAGGAAGGCGTGCCTGGAGAGATTCATGAAGAATGCAAAACTGCCGCCGACCTTCAGGCGCTCCTGGTATTCGGGAATCAGGGTTAATGTCGCGATGCACTGATCCTCCAGATCGCCCGGGGAGCAAAACGGTTTTCCGTAAAACGGCGGCACCTTGCCCAGAATCGCAGACAATGTCGGGGTGACGCATTCGATGACGGGTGACAACCCGCTGGCGATTCTTCTTTCCCGCCGAATGGAGTCGAGGTATTTATTAAAATCGGTGATCGGAGTAGGGGGAATTTTGACAACCAGGATATCGTCGTAAACGACTTTGTAGCATCGACTTTTGCTGCCGCTGTTTTCACCCAGCGGCCCCAAGGTCATGCGCCGGGTCATCCATTTGCCTTTTCGAAATACCCGCAGTTCGTAAATGGTTCCAGACCCGTCGGAGGGAATGCCCTTGGGCTCGAAGCTTGCCGGACTATTGGGACCGCTGTTTATCTGAGTGCGATAAATGTCGAGGAAAAAATGTAAAAGCTGGATGGTTTCCCGGTTCGTCATGCCTTGCTCTTGAATATGTGTAGGGCCTATAAAAAAGAAAATACACTTTACAATCGAAATCCGATGACGGGCAAGCATTTTTTGGCCGATCACGGATATTGATATTATGTGTTCTATCTGCTATTTTGAATCCGGTATGACGGTCAACCGCGCGAGAGCGGCGAACCCTGCGTCATGCTTTCGGGTCTCTTATTTCATCAATTCGTGCGAAAGAGGTGTCTTTGGACCTTCATGATAAAAAATATATTGTCGGCATAGATCTCGGGACCACCAACTCCGCCGTCTCCTATGTCGATTTGGAATCGGAGGGGTCCAAAGGATCCCGCATCAACATATTCCGGGTGCCCCAGCTCACCGGGAGCGGTGAATTTTCAGCGCTTCCGGTCCTGCCGTCCTTTCTATACATTCCGGGTGAATACGATATTTCCCAAGAGGCGATTGCCATCCCCTGGAAAAACCCGAACGACAATTTTGTCGGGGCTTTCGCCCGGGAACACGGGTCCCGGGTCCCCGCCCGACTTGTATCTTCGGCCAAAAGCTGGTTGTGCCATTCCAAAGCCGACCGGCGGGCCAAAATTCTTCCCTGGGGGGCCGGCGAGGAGGTGCCGAAGGTATCCCCGGTTCAGGCCACCGCCTACTATCTGGAACATATCAAAAAGGCCTGGAACAACACCAAGGGGGATGAGGCGGACCTCTATCTTGAAAACCAGGCGGTTACGCTGACCGTGCCCGCCTCCTTCGATGAGGTGGCCCGGGATTTGACTCTGGAAGCGGCGACCATGGCCGGCCTTGTCAATGTAACCCTTCTGGAGGAGCCCCTGGCCGCCTTTTACAGCTGGCTCATCAATCATGAGAGGGAATGGAGCCGCTATGTGGAACCGGGGGAATTGATCTTGGTCTGCGATGTCGGCGGCGGCACCACCGACTTTACCCTGATCACCCTTCGGGAAGTGGAGGGGAGCCCCCGATTTGAGCGGATCGCCGTGGGAGACCACCTCATTCTGGGGGGAGACAACATCGATCTGGCACTGGCGCGGCGGGTGGAAATGCGCCTGGCCGGCGGGCAGCGAAAGGCATCCCTGAGCGGAGACAGATGGAAGGCGCTCACCCATCAGTGCCGAACCGCAAAAGAAGCCATTCTCGACCGAGAAGCGGAATCCAAGAAAATTACCCTCATGGGGAAAGGCAAAAAGCTGATCGCTGAAACAATGTCCGCCGAACTCGGGCGGGAAGAGGTGGAAACAGCTGTTTTGGAGGGTTTCTTCCCGGTGGTGGAGGCGAGCCGTGAAAGCCGCCGGCCCGAGCGTAAGGGCATCACCGAATTCGGACTTCCCTATGAACCGGAGCCGGCCATCACCCGGCATATCGGATGGTTTCTTGAGCACCATCGCGCCAATGTGAAGCAGATGATCGGCCGGGACTCACCGGCCCCCGATCTGATTCTTTTCAACGGGGGCTCCCTCAAGGCCGACATCGTCCAGGAGCGGATTCGGGAGGCGATCCGCTATTGGTTTCAACTGGATGATCCGGCCGTGCCCCGGATGCTGGAAAATCGGGAGCCGGATCTTTCCGTGGCGCTCGGGGCCGCCTATTACGGGCTGGTCAAGATCGGTCAGGGCGTTCGGGTCGGCAGCGGCAGCCCTCGTTCCTATTACCTTGGGGTTGCTCGGGAAGAGGGGAATACACAGAAGGATCGGCAGGCGATCTGTTTGGTGGAGCGGGGTCTGGACGAGGGCAGTCTGATTGAATTGCCGGACAAAGAATTTGAGGTTCTGACCAATCAACCGGTGGGTTTCGACCTTTTCAGTTCCAGCTATCGGTCCGGCGATCGATGCGGAGATCTGGTGACGGTGGATGAGACCATGACCGCGCTTCCCCCGATCCGTACCGTGATTCAGTTCGGAAAAAAGGGGGCCCAAAGTGCCATTCCGGTCCGGATCGAAGCCAGGTATACCGAGATGGGTACTTTGGCCATCTGGTGCCGCTCTACCGTGACCGACCATCGATGGCGGCTTCAGTTTCAGCTTCGGGACGCGGGCGGAACGGTCGAAATCACCGAAGAGGAGGTTTTTGATGAATCGGTGGTGGAGGAGGCCTGCGGAATGATTCGGAACGCCTTTTCTCCGACTTCGGAGCCCGGTCTTCTCGATTCCCTGGTCCGGGATATCGCGGAGCTTATTGACCGGCCCAAGGAAAAATGGCCCCTGGGGCTGATCCGCAAGATGGCCGATCAACTTCTTGAACTGATCGACGTCCGTTCCAG
>JBEPWQ010000402.1:0-3459 GCA_041642315.1 Desulfobacteraceae bacterium
CGTATACCATCGTGTAACCCAATGCGATCAGGGCATAGATGCTGCCGAGAAACAACGCATTGACCATCTGCTGCAGAATAAAAGCGCTGAAATCCATTTCCCTACCTGCCTAAGTCAACGGACGGGGTGTGGCCGCCATTCTTGAAAAAGGGGGCCGGAAAGGATTTCCGGCCCCGCCTATGCGAAAAGATATTATAGATCCTTTCCGGTGATCGGATCCCAGTAAGGCACGAACTGGTTGTCTTTGACGATCCAGATGATATGGGCCAATTCCCGGTCACCCTTTTCGTCGAACTTGATCTCACCCGAGACCCCGTCCCAGGTTGTCCCCCGAATGGTCTTGGCCAGGGTGTCGGCATCGGTGCAGCCGCATTTTTCCGCGGCCTTGAGCGCCACCATGGCGGCATCATAGGCGTAATAGGCATAGGAGCCGATGCTGTCCACGTTCCATTTCTTCTTGTACAGCTCCTCGAACGCTTTTCGTTCGGGTGTGTCGGGCGCCTTGGCAAAGGTCAGATAGACCCCTTCGGCCGCATCCCCGGCCACTTCAAGGAACTTGGGATGGTAGACCGCATCTTCGGTCATAAAGGTGGCGTCCACGTCGAGCTTTCGGGCCTGCTGGATCATTTTGGATCCCTCAGGCTGATAAACGGCCATGTAGATGACGTCGGGGTCGATCCGCTTGAGTTTGGTCAAAACGGCGGTAAAATCGCTGTCCCCCGGCGTGATGTGCTCGTGGGCCACAATCTCCAGATTTCCGTTCTCTTCGGCGAATTTTTTGATGTTTTCAGTCAATCCGGCGGTATATGTCTGTTTGTCGTCGATCAGAGCGATCGTTTTTGCGCCCTGTTTTTTGGTCAGGAACTCCACCGCAGACCAGGCCTGCACGTCGTCACGGGGCGGCATTCGGAAGAAATGGTCGTATCCCTTGTGGGTCAGCCGCTCCGCTGTCGAGCCCGGGGTAATCTGAACAACGCCGGCTTCCATGAGCGGAATCTGGGCCGGTTCGGTGGCCGAGGAGCAGTAAGCCCCCACCACGACATCGACGCCGGAGTTGATCAGCTTGTTGGCGGCCATGGTGGCCTTTCCTCCGTCACAGGCGGAATCCCCGGGAAGCACTTCCACATCTTCGAAACCTTCCAAAGGGGTGAACACCTCGACGGCGGTGATGACGCCCTGCTTGATGTCGGTGCCGTCCTGGGCATAGGGACCGGTCAGAGGACTCAGGGTTCCGATCTTGAGTTCCTTTCCGGCGGCCGTACCGATGCCGAACGCCAGAACCAGAGCGAGGGTCAGTAATGCAAGTTTTTTCATGGTCCATCTCCTTTTTGGATTTGAGGTTTATAACAAGAGCACTTGAATGCTCCGGAAAAAAACAAGAAAAAGACGCCGCTTCGTCATCCGGCCTTCTTTTCCGCCTTGGCGCCTGATCCGAGATAGGCTTCGATCACCTTCTCATTGCGCTGAATTTCTTTGGGAGCGCCTTCGGCGATTTTCTGGCCGTGATCCAGCACCACGATCTGTTCGGAAATGCCCATGACCAGCTTCATATCGTGCTCCACCAGAAAGATCGTCAGACCGGTATCCCGCAACTTTCGAATCAGGCTCATCAGCGCTTCGGTTTCAATGGGATTCATTCCCGCGGCGGGCTCGTCCAGCAACAGAAGCTTGGGCGAACTGGCGTTTGCCCGGGCGATCTCCAAAAGCCGTTGATCCCCGTAGGGCAGGTTGGAGGCGTATTCATTGTACTTATCGGCCAGACCGAAAAAATCGAGCAATTCCATCGACTTTTCAGTAATCGCCGTTTCTTCCCGGCGTTCGGATGGTGTTTTGAACAAAGCCCGGACGGGGCCGCTTTTGGTGCGGCAGTGCATCCCCACCTGGACATTTTCAAGTACCGTCATGGAGCCGAACAGCCGAATGTTCTGAAAGGTGCGGGCGATCCCGTGGGAGACGATGGTGCTGCTCTTGAGCCGATTGAGCCGGGTGCCGTTGTAATGGATTTCCCCCCGGGTCGGCGGATAGACCCCGGTCACCATATTGAACACGGTGGTTTTTCCGGCGCCGTTGGGGCCGATCAGGCTCAGTATCCGGCCTTCGGGTACGGTCATATCCAGGTCCGATACCGCTTTGAGTCCGCCGAATCGCTTGGTCACGTTTTTTAAAACCAGTTCAGTCATGGGGTCTGCTCTTCACTTTTCTTCAGTTGCGCAGGCTCTTTGAATCGGTTCATATAGGTGTTGAAACGCCGCACGTGCATTCGGGCGGCCCGGCCGGCGTGTTGGGTTTCCCCGTGGCTGACGGCCCGAACGATGTCCTGCATATCCCGATAGTTTTCCCGCATCTCTTTCTGTTTCATCACCAGAAACCGTTCAAAATAATGGCCGATATTGTCGTGTATCGTCCGCAGCACGGATACATACACCGGGTTTCGGCTCATTCGGGCGACCGCCAGGTGAAGCTTCTGGTCCGTTCGAATAAATTCATCGGCAGCCGGATCACCTCGCTCGACACACTTCCCGGCTTCTTCCAAAAGCCCTTCCAGTTCCCGAATATCCCGGGCGGTCCGCCGTTCGGCCGCCAGTTCCACCACGGCGCCCTCGGCTTGTTCCCGGAATTCGGCCAGATGGTTGAGGGTCACCTTCTGGGAGCGGATCAACAGATCCAGACTGGCGGACATCTGCTCGGTGGAAACCGATTTGACGACGCATCCGCCGCCCATCCCGAGCCGCACCTCGATCAACCCTTTGTATTCGAGAATCCGCAGGGCCTCTCTCAGGGTGCTGCGGCTGGTGCCCATCATTTCTTTCAGCTCCCGCTCCGGCGGCAGCCGCTCGCCTTCCTCTAACCGTCCGTCCAGAATTGCATCCTCGATCTGGTTCACCACATCCTGAAAAATTCGATTCTGTTTGGCGATTTTAAACAAGGGCTCCATGATCTCGACCGATGCCCTGAAACCGGGCACATCCATCATGCATGTACGAACACATCACTTTCTAAATACAATTCAGAAAAGATGGTCCGACCATTTAGCCCAATTATTTTCCGCTGTCAATGTTATTTTTTCACAAAAGGTTGAAACAACTCCCGGCCAAAATCACTATTTAGGCCACCCCGGGCTATTTTCCCGGGCCGGGAAGCTGTTTGAGCGAAAGCGAGTTCTTGCCGGGCCGGGAAAATATCCTGGGTTGGCCGACCTATCATTCAGGTTTGGCCGAAACGATGATCAAGGCCCAAATCCCCTTGGTTGGACTTCCGGATCATTTGACGACCAGGTCCAGGGAGCGTTTGGAAAGCGGTTCGCACCCCTGTTCGGTCACCACTACGGTATGGCCGAAACACATCGCCTGGCGGGCGTTGCTGTCCATCAGAATCATGTGCAGAAAGAAAACCATGTTGGGTTTGGCCTTCACCGGATTGCCGTGATAGAACATGGGCCAGTCCATCCAGTTGGGAGCG
>JBEPWQ010000403.1:0-3422 GCA_041642315.1 Desulfobacteraceae bacterium
TCCACACGTATTTCGATGCCGGTGACCGCATCGCCCATGCGAAGAGCCGCCTGGGCCTCCGAAAGCCTTACGAAAGCGAGGGTACCGTCATATTCATACATACCGGATTCAAAATATCCCTCCACCCGAAAGCGCTTCATGGCGGGCATATGACCGATGGGAGAAATCATCCCCCGGGAAGTGATCAAATAGACCCGGTCTCCCTCCAGAACTCCCAATCCGTTTGCCAATTCCCGGCCCAGGATCATTCCGGGAACGGTGGATTCATCCGCATTCGGACCCGCAGGCTCGGCCAGCCGGCGGAGAGCGTCTCCTTTTATGTGCGGAATCACCCGTTCAGCGGAGGCGGAATCGATCCCCCGAAGCACCGCCCCGGAAACCCCGGCAGAGGAGCGAAGCATCACCTGAGAATAGATATAGGGATCGGCCGACTCAATTCCGTCCATGGGTTTTACCGTGTCTAAAATTTGTTCATAATCGGTAAAGGGTTCTTCGGGCCGGGTCACCACCACATGAGATTCCACCCCCAGAATCCGGGACTTCAGATCGGATTCAAATCCGGCCATGACGGCGATCACGACGATCAGCGCCATCACCCCCACCGCCACCCCTGCGATGGAGAGCAGGGTGATCAGGGAGATGAAGGCCTGTTTTTGCTTGGTCCTCAGATAGCGGCGGCCTATGAACAGTTCGAAAGACATGGATGCGGATGGACTCCGGGACGGAACATCTGTTTCAGACTGAAGTTGTATCGCCGGTCCTTCGTCGATAGCGGTTATTTCGACTTCATATGGGGAAACAGAATGACCTCACGGATGGAGGCCGCATCGGTCAGCAGCATGACCAGCCGGTCGATGCCGATTCCTTCGCCGGCGGTCGGCGGCATGCCGTATTCCAGGGCTTCGATATAGTCTTCATCCATGTAGTGGGCCTCTTTGTCGCCGGCGGTTCGGTCTTCCACCTGCTGAAGGAAACGGGACCGCTGGTCTTCGGGATCATTCAGCTCGGAAAATCCGTTGGCGATCTCCCGCCCGGCCACGAACAGCTCGAACCGGTCGGTCAGGTCCGGCTCGGCATCGCTTCTTCGAGAGAGCGGTGATACCTCCACCGGATAACCGGTGATGAAGGTGGGCTGAATCAGCTTGGGTTCTACCAGTGCGTCAAAGAGCTTTGTGATGATCTTTCCCAACCGGCCGGTCTTGGTTACCCGAACTCCGTTTGCTGCCGCAAAATCGAGAAGCCCTTCTTTATCGGACAGCAGCCCCGGATCGAGGCCGCCGAGTTCTTCCAGAGCCCCGGACAGAGTCATTCGGCGCCACCGGCCGGACAGATCGACTCCGTTGCCCTGATAATGGACGATTTCAGACCCCAGCACCTCTCGGGCCGAATGGCGAATCATCTCCTCCGTGAGATCCATCAGATCCTCGTGGGTGGCATAGGCCTGATAGAACTCGAGCATGGTGAATTCCGGATTGTGCTGGGTGGAAATCCCTTCGTTTCGAAAATTCCGGTTGATTTCGAAAACCCGCTCAAACCCGCCGACCACCAGCCGCTTCAGATAAAGTTCCGGAGCGATCCGCAGGAACAGATCCATATTGAGAGCCTTGTGATGGGTCACGAAGGGTTCGGCTTCGGCTCCGCCGGGGATGGGCTGCATCATGGGGGTTTCCACCTCCAGAAAATCCCGGTCCAAAAGGAATCCGCGTATGGATTGAATGATTCGGCTTCTTTTAAGAAAAAGCTCCCGAACATCGGGATTCATCACCAGGTCGACATACCGTTGGCGATACCGCTTCTCAGGATCTCGGAGCCCGTGGAACTTTTCCGGCAGGGGGCGGGTAGCCTTGCAAAGCAGTCGAATCTCATGAGCCAAAAGGGTCCATTCCCCGGTTTTGGTCTGAAACATCCCCCCCTTGATACCGAGAATATCGCCCACATCCAACTGTTTGAACAGGGCATAGGCTTCATCCCCCACCCTGTCTTTTCGAATATAGGCCTGAAGCTGGCCGGTTCTGTCCCGGAATCGAATGAACGTGGATTTTCCGAATCGGTTGACGGCCATCATGCGGCCGGCCGTCGAAAAAACGGGCTCGTCCGCCGTCAGAGATTCGGGGGACCGATTCACCTTTTCCTGAATCTGCGCCACCGTATGGGTGACGGTAAAATTATTTGGAAAAAGATTTACGCCCCGCTCCTTGAGTTCTACAATCTTCTGCCTTCGTTTTTCGATCAGATCGCCTGTCTTTTCCATATAGGTACGGTGCCTGTGATGCTTTCAGGGGTTATGTGCAAAAGTTAAGCAGGGGATGGTATTCCATTTGGAAAGGGGTGTCAAGACATGATGAAAACAGCCGGCTTCACTCTTCCTCGATGCAGACTTCAACAGTGAACTCCTCGCCTTGTTCGCTGACGAACTCCCCCGCATCCAGGCGAAAGGTGATGGCGAGAATGGGGTAGCTGGTAATATGTCTGATGGCATGATCCTTTCCGGAGATCACTGTGGGAATGGCCGATTCAAGCGACATCCCAAGCCCTTCCAGTTCCTGGCGGGCCTGTCCGGAAATCATGTTGGTGATCTCCCCGACGGCGTCCTTGATTTCGTCGTCGACCTCGGTCATCCGCTCTCCGAACATATTGGAGACAATGATCAGAATACTTTTTTCAGGAAAGCTGACGGAAAGTGATCCGGTGGCGTCTCCGGTCAATCCGATCACCCCCGATACATCCCCGTTGGCGGTTTTTTCATCTTTGAGGTAGGGAGGATTGAAATGCGCATCGGTAAAGGCCATGGTCTTCAGGACGGTCAAAGTGGCATTGATAAAGGGTTGAACAAGATTATAATCTATTTTCTCTTTTAAAACCATGTCGTTTCTCCGAATGAAGAAGAATTGAAACAAGCCGCCGTCAATGCCCACGCTTGGGCGGCATAGAGGAGCCATACATCGGTGTTTACGGTCGCGCTGTCAAGCTTTTTTGGGTCTGGCCAACGCAAAATATTCATTTGACAATCTACTCCTGAAAACAGCACTTACATTCGTTTACCGGTGCAAAATGGTACTAATTCTCTTGAAAAGGGGTGCATATGGCTGTACAAAGCCGGGAAAGAAGACCTCACTCACTTTTTACAGGTCGCACCCGAATCCGAGAAGAAGGAGACAAACTGTGGAAAAGTCGGCAAAGTCATTTGACCATACCTCAAAAGACATGCAAAACAAAAAGGGGAAATACCTGACCTTCACTCTTTCGAACGAAGAATACGGCATCGGCATTTTGAAGATCAAGGAGATCATCGGAATGTTGCCGATTACCTCGGTTCCCCAGACACCGGAATTCGTCAAAGGGGTCATCAATTTGCGGGGCAAGGTCATCCCGGTGATCGATTTGAGGCTCCGATTCGGCCTGGAGGCGATCGATTATACCGA
>JBEPWQ010000404.1:0-3417 GCA_041642315.1 Desulfobacteraceae bacterium
CCATGAAGGCGGCGTAGCCGAAGGCGTATTCGGCGTCTTCGGACAGGTCGGTGGCGAACAGTATTTTTTTGATGTCAGGCAGCATCGGGTTTCTCCTTTGGCTTGGATTGGAAATAATTCAGGGTTCGAGTATGAAAACGATCAGCTCCTTCGGCCCGTGGACCCCGAAGGCGAGGGTCATTTCAATGTCGGCGGTCTTGGACGGTCCGGAAATAAGCAGCGCATTGGTGGGCATCTGTTCCGGCCAGGCCATCGCTTCCATTGCCTCTATGAAAGTACCGTAAATCTTGTCGGCCTCGAGCACCGCGATATGGATCGGCGGAATCAGGGACATCAGCCGCGGCTCCGCCGCATCCGGCCAGAGGATCAGGGCCCCGGATTCGGCGATGCCGCCCCGGGTCGAGGTGATCCCGACGTCGGTATCGTGGAAGAGGGTGTCTTTGTAGTTTTCGATGGTCCCTTCATAGGTGCGCAGGGCAGGAAGACCGCCGGACCCCTCGGACCAGGCCTGTTTCACCGCATCCCCCACCGGTGTTCCCGGAGCGTACAGCAGGGTCTTGAACCCCCGTCTTCTGGCCAGCGCCTTGAGGGCGTCGGTCCAGGCATCGGCCTTGACCACGTGGACTTCGCTCCGCACCGCCTCCATCAACGCTTTCAGCTTCTCGACCTTTTCTGACCGAGTCCATTCCGGTCGGGGCGGAGGCTCCGGTGACGGGATGTCAAATCGACCGGCCGCAACCGCCGGCCTCAGTTTGGAGAAGATGCGTTCCCTGGCGGATTCACTCATGATCGACTCCTTCCGCTTTCACCATTTCATGGAGGCTTTTTCCGGACAGGCGCGGGGCGGTGCGCACCCGGGTCCATTGCCTGAGGGGGCCGATTTTAGGGAATCGGTTGCCGAAGAGGCCGCCCGCCTTGAGGGCCAATTCGTTCAATTTGGGATACCGGTTGGCAAGGGCCCAGGCCTTCCAGATCAGAACCTCCGGCAGGTTCCATTTGTAGCCGTGGCCGGAGACCGTCCCTTTGGGGTCGTAACTTTCGTTGCGCATTCGCCGAATCAGTTCGGGAATGGGGATTTTGACCGGGCAGACCTCTTCGCAGGCGTTGCAGAGGCTCGAAGCCGATACGATTCCGCCGGTCTTCTCCAACCCCTCCATCTGGGGGGTCAAAATCTTGCCGATGGGGCCGGGATAGACGAACCCGTAGGCATGGCCCCCGATCCGGGTGTAGACCGGGCAGTGGTTGAGGCAGGTGCCGCACCGAATGCACTGCAGAGTCTGGCGGAGTTCAGGATCTCTCAGAATGGTCGACCGGCCGTTGTCCAGGATGACCAGGTGAACCTCTTTGGGGCCGTCTTTTTCCCCCGGTTTTCTCGGGGTGGTGATCATGTTGAAGTAGGTGGTGATGATCTGGCCGGTGGCCGACCCGGTGAGAAGCCGCAGCACGGGCGGCACATCGGAGAGTTTTTCCACCACCTTTTCCAGCCCCATCACCGCCACATGCACCGGCGGCACGGTGGTACACATACGGCCGTTGCCCTCGTTTTCCACCAGACAGAGGGTGCCGGTCTCCGCCACCGCCATGTTGACGCCGGACAGGCCGATGTCGGCGTGCTGAAATTTTTCGCGCAGGGTCTTTCGGGCCAGGGCGTTGAGTTCTTCGACCTTTTCGGTGTAGGGGGCCCCGGGGATCTTTTCGTGAAAGAGTCGTGCGATCTGGTCTTTGTTCTTGTGCACCGCCGGCACGATGATGTGAGACGGCGTCTCCCCGGCCAGCTGGATGATGTACTCGCCCAGGTCGGTCTCCATCACCTCCTTGCCGTGTTCCTCCAGAAATTTATTGAGGTGCATCTCCTCGGAAACCATCGACTTGCCCTTGGCCATCCGTTTGGCGTCGTGGCGGTTCATGATGTCGAGGATGATCCGGTTGGCCTCATCGGTGGTCTCGGCCCAGTGGACCTGAATTCCGTTCTCGGTGCATTTCTTTTCCAGCTTTTCCAGCAGCTCGGGAAGCTTGCTGAGGGCCCGCTGTCGAACGGCATTGCCGATCTCGCGCAGCCGTTCGGTTTCGGCCTTGTCTGCGAATACCGCTTTTCGCTTCTGGTAAAGGGTTGACATGGCATAGGCGAAATTGGCCCGCAGTTGGGTATCGGCCAGGGCGGTGTCCACGTTTTTTTGAAAATCGAAACTCTGTTCAGCCATTGGTTCGCTCCCATAAAAATTCGGCGATGTGCTGGCCACGAATCCCCACCCCGCCGTGTTCCATGGCCCCGGTGATGTTCATCAGGCATCCGCAGTCGCCCGACAGCACCCGTGCGGCCCCGGTGGACCGAATGTCGGCGATCTTGTCGGTCACCATGGCGGCGGAAATCGCCGGCTGTTTGACGGCGAAGGTGCCGCCGAATCCGCAGCATTCGCGTTCTTTTTCCAGCTCGGTGAGGGTGACGTGTTGGAGCTGCCGGACCAGGTATTTGGAATCCTCGGTCACCCCCATCTCCCGGGCCGCGTGGCAGGAGGAATGCCAGGTCACGTGAATCGGGTCGCCCCGGTCCTCCAGTTCGATTTTCAGGGAGTGGACCAGAAACTCGGTCAGTTCGAAAATTCGGTTCGAGAAGGCCCGAATCCGGTTCAGGTCCCGATCATGGGCGAAGAGCATCGGGTAATGGCGCTTCATCATGCCGGCGCAGGAGCCCGAGGGGACCACGATGGGGTAATCCCTGGTGAAGGTGTCGAGCTGCTGCCGGGCCACGGCCCGGGCCTCGTCCGGAAATCCGGAATTGTAGGCGGGCTGTCCGCAGCAGGACTGATTTTGTGGAAACACCACCCGCACCCCTTCCCGTTGAAGCAGCCGAATGGCCGCCATTCCGGCTTCGGGATAGACCGCGTCGACCAGGCAGGTGCCGAAGAAATAGACCGTGTCCGGCTTGTCGGGATACCGCTTGTCCATGTAATTCCCTTTCATGTCGTTAATAAGCGCCGAAGAAGACCGAGGGCAGCCAGGTCACGATCTGCGGAAAGATACACAGGATTGCAATGGCCACCATCTGCAACAGCACGAAGGGGATGATCCCCCGGTAGATGTGCATCATGGTGTACTCCGGCGGCGCCACACCCTTGTAGTAGAAAAGGGCGTACCCGAAGGGCGGTGTCAGAAACGAGGTCTGAAGATTGACGCACATGAGCATGGAAAACCAGAGCGGATCGAAGTCGAGTTCCATGGAGATGGGCATGAAGATCGGCACCGTCACCAGCAAAATGGCGGCCCAGTCGATGAACATCCCCATCAGAAAGACGATCAGCATCATGATGAACAGAACCGTATACCGGTGCAAGCCGCTGCCGATCAGAAGGTCGGCCACCACATCGCCTCCGCCCATGAACAGAAAGACGGAGCTGAAAAATTTGCCCCCGATGAAGA
>JBEPWQ010000405.1:0-3394 GCA_041642315.1 Desulfobacteraceae bacterium
TGAAACGAAAATTCGATGAAGCGATCATGGCTTTGAGCCTGGAGTGGAGCTATGAAAAAGAACAAATTCTCGAAACATATCTCAACGAAGTCTATATGGGCCAGGACGGAAAGCGGGCCATCCACGGATTCGGAATGGCGAGCCGTTTCTATTTCGGACGCTCACTGAATGATCTGCGCCCGAAGGAGATCGCATTGCTGGCCGGGCTGCTCAAAGGCCCCTCCTACTATGACCCCCGGCGCCATCCCGACCGAGCCCTTCACCGTCGCAATACCATATTGACGGTGATGGAACGGGAAAAACTGATCCTCCCCCGGGAGGCCGAGGCGGCCCGGAAATCCGCTCTGAATGTGATCCCCGATCCACCGTCGGGCTCCACCCGCTTTCCGGCTTTTATGGATCTGGTCAAGCGGCGGCTGCTGGAAGAATATCCGGAAGAAGACATTCGCTCGGAGGGGCTGAGAATCTTTACCACGTTTGATCCTCAAGTCCAGTTTGCAGCGGAAAGCGCCGTCAGCGACCAGTTGAACGCCATCGAAAGGCGCCACGGATTCCCTTCCGGCGAACTCGAAGCTTCGATCATCATCACCGCCACCGGATCCAACGAAGTGCTCGGGCTGGTGGGCGGTCGCAATTTTAAAGAAAGCGGCTTCAACCGGGCACTGGATGCCCGCCGCTCCATCGGTTCCCTGATCAAACCGGCCGTGTATCTGACAGCCTTGAAGTCACCGGAAAATTACACCCTGATCACGCCCCTTGATGACGGCCCCATTCGGGTCAAAAACCGTCGGAACGACTACTGGACGCCGCACAATTATGACCTTCAGCACCACGGAATGGTGCCGCTGTACCGGGCCCTGGCCCATTCCTACAACATCGCCACGGTGCGCCTCGGCCTCGAACTCGGGCTCGACGATGTATTCCAAACGATTCGAGAGCTGGGCGTGGACAAGGAATTCGAGTCGTTTCCTTCGGCCCTCTTGGGCACCATGTCGATGTCGGTGCTGGAGGTGGTTCAGATGTACCAGACAATCGCCTCCGGCGGCTTCTATTCACCTGCTCGTGCCATTCACGGGGTTTACAAACCGGACGGCACTCCGCTGCAGCGCTTTCCGCTGACGGTAAACCAGAACATCGATCCCGATGCGGTGTACCTGCTGACCAAAGCCCTTCAGGCCGTGGTGGTGGAGGGGACGGCCGATTCACTGAATTCGATTCTCCCCCAAAGTCTGGGGGTCGCCGCCAAAACCGGCACTACGGACGATCTGAGGGACAGCTGGTTTGCCGGGTTCACCGGCAATCATCTGGCGGTGGTCTGGGTGGGCAGGGACAACAACCAATCCACCGGGCTGACCGGGGCGTCCGGAGCGCTTCGCATCTGGGGAAAACTGTTCTCGGAAATATCCACCGCCTCTTTACATCCGACCGAACCGGAAAACATTCGCTGGGTGGTGGTCGATCCGGCCACCGGATACCAAGCCGACGAAAGCTGCGCCGGAACGGTGGCGATTCCCTTTATCGAAGGCTCCGAACCCGAGCGAATGGTCGCCTGTGACGGCTTCGGCAGACCGGAAGGCGCCCCCCTGCCCGCCCGAAACAAAAAGGGCAAAAAACCCTCTTTCATGGACTGGGTAAAAGGAATATTCTAATGAACCTGTATCGCTTTTTTTTCATCGGCCTGTTGGGAGTTTCCATTTTCTTTTCGGGATGTGCCGCGTCCCCGCCTCCGACCCGATCCAAAAGCCCCGCGCCCGTTTATGATGAAGAGGGGCGGCCGCTCTGGGTTCCGCTTCCCGAGGATCGGCCCCGGTCGAGGAGGGATTTGCCGCCACGGGAGATACCTCTGGAAGAAACGGACAGGGAGCAAGAAATTCGAGCGGATCACCCTTCCCCACCCCCCCGAATCGGCTCCGCCGGTCCTCCGGAAACCGCCCCGGCGGATGACAATCTCATCGCCGCGGTTTCATCTCTGGAAGATCAGGCTGAACGGGAACTGAGCACGGGACAGGTCGACCGGGCCTTTTCCACTGCGGAACGGGCGATTCGCATCAATCCGAGGAATGCCGAACTCTGGAGCCTTCTCGCCCGCATTCAGATGGAGCGGTCCAATTACGTTCAAGCGGAACAGTTGGCCAGAAAATCGAATCTAATGTCCCGGGGTGACCGCGCGCTTCAAGCCAGAAACTGGCGAATTATTTCTGATTCCCTGGGAGAAAGAGGTGAAACGGAAGAGGCAAAAGAAGCATTAAGAAAAGCCTGGGAATTAGAGTAACCCAAAAACCGCTTCAAGAAACGGAATCAGGTATATAGAATGAGCCGACCCAATCGACGATCGCTTCTGTGCCCCAATTGCCGAAAACTGGTCAGCCGGAATGAACCGCGCTGCCCCCATTGCGGAATTTCCAAGCCGGGGTCCTGGTGGAAAAACAATATGCTCATGAAGGGGTTCAGGAGTCCCGACGCGATCATTCGAACCCTCATCGGGGTAAATGTGGGATTTTACATCCTCTCTCTTTTTCTCTATCCGATACGCCTCAATTTTGCCAATCCGCTCATGGCGCTGTCTCCGGACAACAACAGCCTGTTCCTGCTGGGCGCCACGGGAACCATTCCGATAAACCAATATCACCACTGGTGGTCCCTGCTTTCCGCAAATTACCTTCATGGAAGTCTGCTTCATATCATTTTTAACATGCTCGCCCTCAGGCAGCTGGCCCCCCTCATTTCTCAGACCTTCGGCCCTTATCGAATGATCACCATCTATACGGTCACCGGGATCTTGGGATTCGGTGTATCTTACTTTGCGGGGGTGAATTTTACGATCGGCGCTTCCGCGGCGATCTGCGGTTTGATCGGTTCGGCGCTGTATTACGGCAAAAGCCGCGGCGGCACCTATGGAGAAGCGATCTTCAAGCATGTCAGCGGCTGGTTGATCGGGCTGTTCTTTATCGGATTAATGCCCGGTATCAACAACTGGGGCCACGGCGGCGGCATCCTGGCGGGAATTCTGGTAGGATTTCTCCTGGGATATCAGGAAAAAAAGCCGGAAGGTCTGCCGGATAAAAGTTTGGCTGCGCTGTGTATCCTCGCAACCGGGATAATTCTCACATGGTCGATCATCTCCGCCCTGCTCTATCGCTTTTTCGGAGCATAGGACCTTTCAGGATTTTTCCGGATGGAAAAAGCCGAACTCATCGCGAGGTGAGGACGAAAATCCGACGGATCACCCAAAGAGGCGGCCGGATCGCCTACTCTATTTATTTGGGAAAGAAAACAGACTCAGAAGAGCGGATATTACGGAACTCGGTGAAATATCGGTCAAACAGTCGTTGCAGAGCGATTTTTGAGTTTCAAAACAGGGATATTTGGAACACGATTTCGAGCTTAGTGCCCT
>JBEPWQ010000406.1:0-3307 GCA_041642315.1 Desulfobacteraceae bacterium
AGATGGATGACCTCGGCGCCGGTGGACTGAAGGATCCGGCGAAAGATGTTGATGGATGCGTCATGCCCGTCGAACAGGGAGGTGGCGGTGACCACACGGACATTGTTTTTGGGCTGATACGGCTGCGTTGGATTGCTCATAAAACCCTCTCCTTTATATATGATGGTATGCGGTGTCGGGGTGTCCGGATGTCGGTCCGGTCCGAAGGATCATTTGCTATGGTTTTGAATGATCGGGAAGCGGCAGGATCTTCTGCCGCCGGCCGGCGCGACGCCGGGAACGCACACCCTTTTGAATGCCTGTCGCTTCCGGGTTCTCGGGCTAATTCCGCTTTTTGGATTCGGGCAGGCCCATGATGAACTCGGTCTGGCGTTCGATATAATCTTCGATGCTGTAATGGCGGGCCAGAAACCACCGGCGAAAGGTCCACATGTGGCCCAGCACCGAAATATTGTGGGCCATCAGCTCGATGGTGCGGTTGTCGAGCCGGGGGAACCGGTTCGATTCGCCCAGATTGGCCAGCACTTTGACGAAGATGCCGGTGATGTTGACCTCGTTTTCGAGCACCTTTTTGCGCCACTGGGGCGGCAGCGACTGGGTCTCCTGGTAGATCAGCAGGATGTGGTCGCTCATCCGGTGGCAGACCAGAAAATACTCCCGAATCGCTTCGGCCAGGGCCTCGTGCCCCTTGCCTGCCCGCTCCATGGCCTGGTTCACCCCCCGGTCCACCTCGGCGTGGATCGCGTCGCAGACCAGATACAGCACGTCTTCTTTAGAGGCCACGTACTCATACAGTGAGCCGATGGAAAACCCGGCCGCTTTGGCGATCTGACGGGTGGTGGTTTTGTGGAACCCTTTTTCGATGAAAAGCTGTACCGCCGCGTCGACGATCTGACGCCGACGTTTCTTGACCAGTTCGGGGTTTTTTATCTGCGTTGGAATATCTTTAATCATGTCCATAAATCATCTTGTTTGATCCAAAAATCGGTGTAAGCTGTCGGAATGCCGGCAATATATGCCCACATTCGTGGTCGTTTTCGCGGTCATCTGAATGAGCGCTCAGTCATGAGCTATCACGCCTGTCGATTCTTTGTCAAGCGTTTAAAATAAAAAATCACGTTTATCGCTGAAACTTAGGGGCCTTGCGGCGGGTGTGAACAGCATCGGAGAGGGCGGGGCGTTCGGCGAATGCGAGGTTTGCTTTTTTGCGTGAAATTATCTATACTTCAGGGAAACTTTTCCGGGAAATTTCTTTCAACTGAACGCCGTTTTTAGAAAAGGGGACGCCGTCCCATGGAAAATCTGCTGAGCATCGCACTCAACTCGGTCTTCGTGGGCAACATTCTTCTGGCCTATTTTCTGGGGATGTGCTCTTTTCTGGCGGTCTCCCGCCGAATGGAGACCGCCGCCGGCCTCGGTTTTGCGGTGATCTTCGTGCTGGCCATCACCACCCCGGCCAACTGGCTGGTCTACCACTATCTGCTGGCCCCGGGGGCCCTGTCCTGGATCGGGCTGGGCCAGGTGGATCTCTCCTTTCTCAAATTCATCATCTTTATCGCGGTGATCGCCGCCATGGTCCAGATCGTGGAGATGGTCATCGACCGCTACTCTCCGGTCCTCTACACCGCCCTGGGAGTCTTTCTGCCGCTGATCGCCGTCAACTGCGCCATTCTCGGCACCTCCCTGTTCATGGTGGAGCGCAGCTACACCTTTCTCGAATCGGTGGTCTTCGGCATCGGCTCGGGCACCGGATGGCTGCTGGCGATCACGGCCATGGCCGCCATCCGCCGCAAGATGTGGTACGCCGACGTGCCCGAGGGGCTGCAGGGCTTCGGCATCAGCATGATCGTCACCGGCCTGATGGCCATGGGGTTCATGCTGTTTTCGGGGATTACCCTGTAGCGGTTCGCTCCCCGCCGGTCCGGCCATGATCACCGTTTCGGCCACCACGAGAATATTTTCCCGAACCGGCAAGAACTCGCTGTCGCTCAAACAGCTTCCCGGCCCGGGAAAATATTCTCGGGGTGGCCTGCCTGCCATTCAGGATTGGCCGAAACGATGATCGAAGCCGCCGGTCCTCAGTGCGCAATGGTGAATGGCTTGAGGAAGTTACCGGCTTTTCAAACCGCCGAATCGGTATTATGTTATCGGCCGTTATGACAATCTATTTTAAAAGGAAGACCGATGCCTGAAACCGACTACTACCAAGTGCTGGGTGTGTCCGCCGAGGCCGACCCCAAAACGATCAAAAACGCATACCGCAAACTGGCCTACCGGTACCACCCCGACCGGAACACCGACAACCCCGGGGCCGCCGACCGCATGAAGACGGTCAACGAGGCCTATGCGGTGCTCTCCGACCCGGACAAGCGCCGGGAATACGACACCCTCAAAAGCCGCTACGGCCGGGACGCCTACGACCGGTTCCGAAACACCTATTCGGATCAGGACATCTTCAAAGGGTCCGACATCCGGGACATCTTCGAGGAGATGGCCCGCTCCTTCGGCCTTCGGGGGGTGGACGCCATTTTCAAGGACTTTTACGGCAGCGGCTACAAGACCTTCAAATTCAACAAACCGGGCGTCTACGGCGGCGGCTTCTTCTTTTTCGGCGGGTTCGGCCCGGGCGGCAGGCGGCAGGTCTCGGGCGCACGGGGCAATCCTCTGCTGGAAAAACTGGCCGAAATGTTCATCCCCGGTATGACCGGTTCCAAAGGCCGCAGCGCCATGGATATGACCGACGAGATCGAGATCGGCGGCGACCTGGCCCGGACCGGCGGCCCCTACGCCTACCACCACAAGATCCGCGACAAGAAACTGGTGGTGAAGATTCCGCCGGGGGTGACATCGGGCCAGAAGATCCGTCTGGCCGGCATGGGCCATCCGGGGCCGCCGGCCGGGGACCTCTATTTGACGGTGAAGGTTCGGAATTCGATTGTGTCTAAGGTTAAGAAGATGCTGCTGGGGGGGTGAAGACGAAATAAGATCATTTTGTCTACCTGCCGAATTACCCTGTCTTAGCCAGAGAGACCGGGGGTGATACTTTGCATATTTTATTTGCCATTGATGCTGAAAAAGATAATGTTCGGATGATAACTGCATACCGGCCGAAGAGGTGTGGGTGGTCGGCTGATTTGAAAACCAGGAGGGCCAAAAAATGAAATGCCATGTCTGTGGAGGGAATATGAACCATATGGCAACGGATCTGCCTTTTAAAATCAACGCCAAAGCCATTGTGATTTTGAAGGGCTTGCCGGTGTATCAATGCGAAAATTGCATCGAATACCTCCTGCCTGATGAAGTGATG
>JBEPWQ010000407.1:0-462 GCA_041642315.1 Desulfobacteraceae bacterium
TTCAAACGCTTTCGCCAGTGTCTGGCTGATCATGCCGTCTCTCCTTACAGGTGAATAGAAGAATTAAGGAATGGGTTTTGAAATTGGTATGACCAATATTCACCGTAACCCATTGAAGCAAAAGGATAAATAACTTTATGTGATCTCTTTCTATAGTGCTTGAATATCATTCACTATTTAATTTATCAAGCATTTTTTTCTTGACAATAAATTTTTTGTCTTTTATGAGTGGTCATACCATTGAACGGAAAATCGCTTGAACAAAAAACCGCTGCACCCGCCGGAGAAATTTACCGCCCCTCTCCGGGGTTGAAACATGGAGGGAAAGGGGGTTGAAAAAACCGAAATCTATACTTCACCGCTTTACCTTTGAAAGAGGAACATCGGTTCACAAGAATCATCACCCAATGCAAATGATGAGGAGGAGGTAATGACACCCATGAAAAAAGTTCTCACCATCGG
>JBEPWQ010000407.1:472-3225 GCA_041642315.1 Desulfobacteraceae bacterium
TCGGCGTGGACAAGCGCCATGAGATCGCCAAGCGGGTCCGGTTCGAGACATCCGACCAGAAATTTCGCTGGAAGATGGTCATGCCCTGGACCAAAGGGCTGCTCTTCTACGATATCGCGGTCCACTTCTGTGACAGTGTCCGTCTGGCATCGGCCGGCCGGCTCGACATCAAGCCCTTTTCCGCCGGCGAACTGGTCCCCGCCATGCAGAGTTTCGATGCGGTGAGCAAGGGCTCCGCCGATGTCGGCCATGACTGGCCCGGCTACTGGAAGGGAAAGAACGAGGCCTTTGTGGCCTTCGCCTCGGTTCCCTTCGGGCTGGACGCCGAGGGATACAACATCTGGCTGTATGAAAAAGGCGGCCTGGAAATGATGCAGGAGCTCTACGGCAAGTTCAACATGTTCGCCCTGCCCGGCGTCCAGTGCGGTCACGAGATGGGGTTCTTTTCCAACAAGAGAGCCACCTCCCTGTCAGACTTCAAAGGGATGCGGGTGAGAACTCCCGGATGGACCATGGACATCCTCAACAATCTGGGCGCCTCGGTCAGCCCCCTGCCCGGCGGCGAAGTCTATCTGGCCCTGGAGCGCGGCGTGATCGATGCGGCCGAGTTCTCCTCTCCGGCCATCAACTACCCGATGGGATTCGACGAAATCACCAAGTACGTCATTCAGCCGGGGGCCCATCAGCCGGGCATCCAGTCCGCTCTCTTTTTCAACAAGGATTCCTATGATAAGCTGCCCGAAGACCTCAAATGGATCGTCGATATCTGTGCCAAGGAAACCCAGCTCTGGAGCTATAACTGGATCAACAGCCTGAACGCCGAGGCCATTCGACGGTTTAAAGAAAAGGTCGAAATCGTCAAAATGGACAAAGAGACCCTCATCGAGTTTCGAAAGACCACCAAGGCGTACCTCGACGAAGTCAAGGCCAAGCATCCCTTCACCAAAAAGGTGCTCGATTCCCAGGAAGCGTTTATCGAATCCTTCGCCGACTGGCGGGATGCTCGGGCGGGCGTAACCCCGTGGCCCTATGAAACCTACATTTCCGGACGAATTACCGAGTAGTCTCCGTACCGAACAACAACCGGTTCCTTAAAAAAACCGGTTGTTTCAGTTGATTCGACTCCCGCTTCGGTTCCTTCCGGACCCGAAGCGGGAGATTCTCATCGACCTCATCAAGGACTCAATCCAATGAACATCATTTCCAGATCCATCGACACCTTCAATATCAAGGAAGGCGAGGTCACCTCTCTGCTGGTGATTCCGCTTCTGCTGATCGTCATCTACGAGGTGTTCATGCGGTATGCCTTCAACGCACCCACCATCTGGGGTTTTGAGGCGACCACCTTTCTGTACGGCATTCATTACATGTTCGGTCTGGCCTACACCGATGTGCAGGACGGCCATGTGCGGGTGGACATCCTGACGGCGCGGCTGCCCCGGAAAGCGCAGCACATCATCGGCATCATCACCATCTGCATACTGTTTTTGCCGGTGATGACCTGCATGACCATCTGGTCGTTCAAGTACGCCGCGACCTCCGTTTCCTTCTGGGAGGTCAACCCCACCAGCTGGGCCCCGCCCATCTGGCCGCTCAAGATCATCATGGCCTTGACCTTCCTCTTTCTGCTGCTGCAGGGGATCTCCAACTTACTCAAAAACATTGAAGCGCTTTCCGGTAAAAGCGGATCATAGCGAGGAGCATCATGTATTTCAGTCCAGAATTTCTCACCATCGCCATGTTCGTCACCCTGATCCTTGCGATTCTTCTGGGGCATCCCCTGGCCTACACCCTGGCCGCCGTGGCCACCCTCTTCGGCCTCATCGACAACGGCTGGAACATCCCCGGCCTCTTCGACATGTTCGCCAACATCACCTGGGGGCTGATGGACAACTACGTTCTGGTGGCCATTCCCCTGTTCATCCTGATGGCTCAGCTCCTGGACCGGTCCAAGGTCTCCGACGCCCTGTTCGAGGCTCTCTATGTGGTCCTGGGCAGCATCAAGGGCGGTCTGGGCCTGGCGGTGGTCGTGGTCTGTACGGTATTCGCCGCCACCACCGGCATCATCGGGGCTTCGGTGGTGGCCATGGGGCTTCTGGCGACCCCGGCCCTGCTTCAGAAAAACTATCAGAAAGAAATGACCAGCGGCATCATCTGCGCCGCCGGAACCCTTGGAATTCTGATTCCGCCCAGCATCATGATGGTGGTCTACGGCGGTTTGACCGGCCTCAAGGAGACCTCGGTGGGCAATCTCTTCGCCGGAGCGATTTTACCCGGAATGCTTCTGGCGGGGCTTTATTTCGCCTACATCCTGATTCGATGCAACATCAATCCGAGCTTGGGGCCGCCCATTTCAAAAGAGGAGGCGGGAACCTACTCCGCGGCCCGGAAGTGGGGCATGACCCTGAAATCCCTGATTCCGCCTCTGGCCCTGATTCTGGCGGTGATGGGAACCATTCTCGCGGGCGTGGCCACCCCCACCGAGGCGGCCGGCCTGGGCGCCACCGGGGCCGCTATTCTGGCCATGTTCAATAAGAAGTTCACCTGGGACGTGATCAAGCATTCCTGCTTTTCCACCATGAAGACCACCGCCATGGTGATGATGCTCTTCATCGGCGGAAAGTTTTTCAGCTCCGTCTTTCTGTTCATGGGCGGCGGCGATGTGGTGGCCGACCTTCTGATCGGCAGCGGTCTTCACCGGTATACGGTCCTGTTCATTATGATGCTGATCGTCTTTCTGATGGGAATGTTCA
>JBEPWQ010000408.1:0-3195 GCA_041642315.1 Desulfobacteraceae bacterium
AGAATGGTCCCCATCACCGCCAGAATCAGCGCCAGCGGCGGAATCAGGGATTTCAGGGTCATGCCCCACTTCCGGGCCGCGGAGTATGTTCCCGCCTCCTCTTTTGAAATGGGCGGCCCCAGGCTCGGATTGATGTTGCATCGAATCAGGATATAGGCGAAATAGAGCCCCGCCAGAAGTATTCCGGGTAAAATCGCTCCGGCGAAGAGATTGCCCACCGAGGTCTCCTTGAGGCCGGTCAACCCGCCGTAGACCACCATCATGATGCTGGGCGGAATCAGAATCCCCAGGGTGCCGGCGGCGCAGATGATGCCGCTGGTCATCTCTTTCTGATAGTTTTTCTGAAGCAGGGCCGGGGTCGCCAGAAGCCCCATGGCTACTACCGAAGCCCCGATGATGCCGGTGGTGGCGGCAAACACCGTACAGACTACAACCACCGCCAGGCCCAGACCGCCCTTGATGCCGCCCAGGACCACATAGAGGGCCTCGAACAGGGCGTCGGAGACCTTGGACCGGTCCAGAAGCTGGGCCATGAGAATAAACAGCGGAATGGCCACCAGAACGTAGTTGTTCATCAACCCCCAGGTGATGTTGGCGAACATGTCGAACAGACCGGGGATGTTCCAGCCGTTGTCGATGAGACCGAACAGGGTTGCCACGGCGGCCAGGGTATAGGCCAGGGGATGCCCCAGAAGAATCGCCAGGATCAGCGTAACGAACATGGCGATGGTGAGAAATTCTGGACTGAAGTACATGATGCTCCTCGCTATGATCCGCTTTTTCCGGAAAGCGCTTCAATGTTTTTGAGTAAGTTGGAGATCCCCTGCAGCAGCAGAAAGAGGAAAGTCACAGCCATGATGATCTTGAGCGGCCAGATGGGCGGGGCCCAGCTGGTGGAATTGACCTCCCCGAAGCTGAAGGAGGTCCAGGCATATTTGACGGACCAGATGGTCATGCAGGTCATCACCGGCAGAAACATCACACAGATGGTGATGATACCGATAATGGCCTGGGCTTTATTGGGCAGCCGTGCCGTCAGGATGTCCACCCGTACATGGCCGTCCTGCACATCGGTGTAGGCCAGACCGAACATGTAATGAATGCCGTACAAAAAGGTGGTGGCTTCAAAGCCCCAGATGGTGGGCGCGTTGAAGGCATACCGCATGAACACCTCATAGAGAACGATCAGCAGCAGCGGAATCGCCAGCAGAGAGGTGACCTCGCCCTCCTTGATATTGAAGGTGTCGATGGATCTGGAAATGATATTCATCGGATTCCGTCCTTGATGAAGTTCATGGGAAATTCCGCTTCCGGGCCGAAGAAACCCGGAAGCGGGAGTGAGTTCAGTTTCAACAACCGGAGCAGCCGAAACTATAGAATGGCCCGGCTGTTTTCGGATCAGGGACTATTCGGAAATTCTGCCCGAAATATAGGTCTCATAGGGCCACGGAGTCACGCCCACCCGGGCATCCCGCCAGTCGGCAAAGGAATTGATGAATTCTTCCTGAGAGTCGAGCACCTTCTTGGTGAAGGGATGTTTGGCCTTGACTTCGTCGAGGTAGGTTTTGGTCACCTTTCGGAACTCGATCAGGGTCTCCTTGTCCAGCTTGACGATCTCGATCTTTTCCTTGAACCGTCGAATGGCCTCGGCGTTCAGGCTGTTGATCCAGTTGTAGCTCCAGAGCTGGGTTTCCTTGGCGCAGATGTCGATGATCCATTTGAGGTCTTCGGGCAGCTTGTCATAGGAATCCTTGTTGAAAAAAAGGCCGCACTGGATGGCCGGCTGATGGGCACCCGGTTGAATGGCGTACTTGGTGATTTCGTCGAATCCCATGGGATAGTTGATGGCCGGAGAGGAGAACTCGGCCGCGTCGATCACGCCGCGCTCCAGGGCCAGGTAGACTTCGCCGCCGGGCAGGGGACTGACCGAGGCGCCCAGGTTATTGAGGATGTCCATGTACCATCCGGGGGTTCTCACCCGCATGCCTTTGAAATCGGCCATGGTGGTGGCTTTCTTGTTGGAGAAAAGCCCCATCTCCTGTCCGCACTGGCCGCCGGGAAGGGCGAACATGTTGAACTGGCCGTAGAGTTCCTGCATCATTTCCAGGCCGCCTTTTTCATACAGCCAGATGTTATATCCCTCGGCATCCAGCCCGAAGGGGACCGAGGCGAAGGCCACAAAGGCCTCGTTCTTTCCCTTCCAGTAGCCGGGCCAGTCATGACCGACATCGGCGGAGCCCTTGCTCACCGCATCGAAACTCTGCATGGCCGGAACCAGTTCGCCGGCGGAAAACGGCTTGATGTCGAGCCGGCCGGCCGAAGCCAGGCGGACACTGTCACAGAAGTGGACCGCGATATCGTAAAAGAGCAGCCCCTTGGTCCAGGGCATGACCATCTTCCAGCGAAATTTCTGGTCGGACGTCTCGAACCGGACCCGCTTGGCGGTGTCATGGCGCTTGTCTACGCCGAATTTCTCCCGTTTGGACTGGGCCATACTGAAGTTGACGGTAAAACAGAGTACGAGCAGCATGCTCAGGCCGATGGTGAGAACTTTTTTCATGGGTGTCATTACCTCCTCCTCATTGGTATGGGTGATGATGGTTTTGAAACGATGGTTCTTTTCTTAAGGTAAAGCGGTGAAACAAATTCCGGTTTTTTTCAACCCCCTTTCCCTCAACTATTCGGCACCGGAGAGAAGCTGCGAATTTCTCCGGTCGCTGAAACGATTTACCGTTCAATGGTATGACCACTCATAAAAGACAAAAAATTTATTGTCAAGAAAAAAATGCTTGATAAATTAAATAGTGAATGATATTCAAGCACTATAGAAAGAGATCACATAAAGTTATTTATTCTTTTGCTTCAATGGGTTACGGTGAATATTGGTCATACCAATTTCAAAACCCATTCCTTAATTCTTCTATTCACCTGTAAGGAGAGACGGCATGATCAGCCAGACACTGGCGAAAGCGTTTGAAGATATCGTCGGCCGAGACAACCTGATGACCGAAAAGGCCGATCTGGTCACCTACGCTTATGATGCGGCGGTGGTCGATTCGGTGCTGCCCGGTTTGATTGTGCGGCCCACCGACGGCGACACTCTGAGCCGGGTGGTGAAGCTCTGCAACGACAACAGCCTGCCCATCACCGTGCGCGGGGCCGGCACCAATTTGAGCGGCGGCACCATCCCCATCC